>NZ_CYTY01000103.1:0-278 GCF_001298995.1 Achromobacter sp. 2789STDY5608615 | reverse complement strand
AGAAACGAGATTATGAAGAAGTTTTTATCGTTTGTCAAGTCAGCTTCGTTTGATTCACTTCGCTTTCTTGCCTACGACCTCTTCAGGTCTCACCAGGCTCGCACCCGGCTTTCTCTTTAGCAGCTATCGAAATATCAGGGTTAACCCTAAGTTTTCGGTAACTGCCAACAGATTATGCAACCGGCTTTTGCCTAATTTGCATCCTATCTTGCATTTTTTTTTCTTCGTGAATCGCTTCACTTCGCAGCAGCTCCGGATCGCTCCAGAGGTTGGTTACC
>NZ_CYTY01000102.1:0-655 GCF_001298995.1 Achromobacter sp. 2789STDY5608615 | reverse complement strand
AGAAACGAGATTATGAAGAAGTTTTTATCGTTTGTCAAGTCAGCTTCGTTTGATTCACTTCGCTGCCTTGCCTACGACCTCTTCAGGTCTCACCAGGCTCACACCCGGCTTTCTCTTTAGCAGCTATCGAAATATCAGGGTTAACCCTAAGTTTTCGGTAACTGCCAAGCCTGAAACTATAACACAACTTTTGCAGATTATGCAACCGGCTTTTGCCTAATTTGCATCCTATCTTGCACCCCCGCCGTTTCGTGAATCACTTCACTTCGCAGCAGCCCCGGATCGCTCCAGAGGTTGGTTACCGCCCAGTCGGCTTGCAACGTCGTTCAGACCACCCCACCGGGTAAACCCTGATTTGCCGTCACCAGCCAAGCCCAAGACTATAGCACAATTTTTGCAGGTTATGCAACTGGCTTCTGCCTGATTTGCACCACCTTTTGCAAAATTCGCTGACTGCTGGTTCGAGAGAGTCATTGCTGGCTCACCGCCTTGCTGCCCTGCGGCAGATCTGCTTGCCGTAGCGTTCAGATCCGTTGCACTTGCCTGGCCTCGCTGCTCAAAACTGCTTGAACTGCGAAGGAGCGAGACTATAGCACAGAATTTTCGCTTGTCACGCCAGCATGACACTCATTTTGCAGAAAGATGATGATTTCCG
>NZ_CYTY01000101.1:0-722 GCF_001298995.1 Achromobacter sp. 2789STDY5608615 | reverse complement strand
CACCGGGCAAGCCTTCGATCCCGGGAGGTTGAACCTGAAAGCAGCTTGATCCGGACCATAGAATCTCGTTGCCGCCTGCGGCGGCTGCCTTCGGATTCCGTCGGGCGCATCGAGGTTGCCCGCCATCGGGTCCGCCCGACCGAGGGGCTACGTGCGTGTTGGCTCGTTGCGCTGCTAGAGCTGTGTGCCGGGCATGAAACCTGCAGGGCTGCCCATCGCGGCCGCGCGGGCGGCCACGTTGGGCGTCTATGCGGCTTGGTATGTGGCGGGTGCGCTGCGCGCCGGTGACGAGTGGTTTTCTGGTGGTTTCGCACGTCAGGGGGAGGGGCGGTGGTGGTCGGCGCGATGTGTGCCGTGTTGCGCGTGGCGAGCTTCGCGCGCCGACCACAAACAGTCTTGGTGCCAACGATCTCTCAATAGCACTCGATTTCGCCGCCGCCACACGCGATAGCGTCATCACCAACCGCAAGACCCCGCGTAAGCCCCAAAAGGCCGCCCGCGCGGCCGGCCTGGGGCGGGCCCCGCAAATCCCTCTCCCCACACCTCGACGTAGCAGCGCCCCATACCTCGAAGCCAGTAGCCTGTTGCGGCGGGGTGGGCCGGGTGGGGCGCCGTCGATGCGCCCGACGGAATCCGAAGGCAGTCGCCGCAGGCGACAACGAGGATGAGGATGGGGCGGTCCGGAGCGAACGCTCCGGACCGCAATCGTTGGCGCCCCACCC
>NZ_CYTY01000100.1:0-940 GCF_001298995.1 Achromobacter sp. 2789STDY5608615 | reverse complement strand
TTCCCTCGGGCGCATCTACACGCCCCGCCATCCCCCACCGACCCCGCCACGCGCTCGCGATGAGACTTACTGCCGGTCTCTGGGGCGGGTGGTGTGCTTGGCGTGTTGATGCAACGTCAAGGCTGGGGGGAGAGATTTACGGGGCCCGTCTTAAAAGGCCGCCCGGGCGGCCTTTTAAGACTTACGCGGTGTCTTGCGTCTGAGCGATGACGCTCTCGCGTGTGGGTGACGGCGCTGGCGTTCTTATGTGGGACTGGCGTGGATTGGAAGATCTTGCGGTGGTCGCCCTTCCTCGGCCGCGCGGGCGGCCATCGGAGGGCATCCGCGAGGTCTTGCGGTTGGGGATGCCGCTGCGCGCTTGCGAGGAGTGGTGGGGCGGGGCCCGCCGCAAACCGGCCGCGCGGGCGGCCTTTTGCGGCTTACGCGGGGTCTTGCGATTGGTGATGACGCTCGCGCGTGTGGCAACAGCGGAACCGCTTGCGATTGAAAGCGTGTCGGCACCACGACTGTTTGTGGTCGGCGCGCGAAGTTCGTCACGCGCAATACGGTGCACATCGCGCCGACCACCACCGCCCCTCCCCCCCATGACGCGCGGAATCAATAGAAAACCGCTCACCACCCGCGCGCAGCGTACCCGCCGCATACCAAGCCGAGTAGACGCCAATTGCGGCCGCCCGCGCGGCCGAAATTGGCAGCCCTGATGGCTTCATTCCCTGAACACGGGTCTAGCAGCACGACAAGCCAAGACGCACGTAGCCCCTCGGGCAGGCGAAGCGGGGGGCGGGCAACCTTGATGCGCCCGAGGGAATCCGAAGGAGTCGCCGAAGGCGAGGACGAGATTCTATGGTCCGGATCAAGCTGTTTTCAGGTTCAACCTCCCGGGATCGAAGGCTTGCCCGGTGCGCCAGACCCCGTAAGCAATACGCAACAACTTGCGCGC
>NZ_CYTY01000099.1:0-953 GCF_001298995.1 Achromobacter sp. 2789STDY5608615 | reverse complement strand
CGGCAACGCCGGACTCGGCGCGCGACGACGTCGCGCCGCCATCCCGGGCGGCGCCGCCGGCGGGTTCGGCGCCGCCCGCCGCGCCGGGGCCGATGGGCAATGAGGGCGTGCTGCTCAACTTCGTCGATGCCGACATTCCCGCCGTCCTGCGGGTGCTGGCGCGCTATACCGGTCGCCATTTCCTGGTGGATGCGCGGGTCAAGGGCACGCTGACCCTGGTGTCGCAGGGCCCGGTCGCGCCGGACACCGCCTACGGCATGCTGCTGGGCGCCCTGCGCATGCAGGGCTTCGCCGCGGTGGACGTGGCCGGCGGCACCCGCGTGGTGCCGGAGGCCGACGCCAAGCTGCAGGGCGGCCCGGTCGCCAATGCGGGCGCGCCGGCGGACGGCGCGGTGGTGACGCGCACCTTCCGCCTCAGCTACGAGAACGCCGCCGCGCTGGTGCCGGTGCTGCGGCCGATGATCGCGCCGAACAATCCGATCACCGCCTATCCGGCCAACAACACGCTGGTCATCACCGACTACGCCGACAACCTGGACCGCATCGGCCGCATCATCGCCAGCATCGACAACCCGTCCTCGCTGGTGACCGAGGTGGTCAAGATCCGCCAGGGCATCGCGGTCGACATCGCCGGCATGGCCTCGGAGCTGCTGGACACGCAGCAGGGCGGCGATCCGAGCCAGCGCGTGGCCGTGGTGGCCGATCCGCGCGCCAACAGCGTGATCCTGCGGTCGTCCAGCCCCGGGCGCGCCAAGCTGGCGCGCGACCTGATCCGGCAGCTGGACAGCTCGCAGAGCGATCCCGACAACCTGCACGTGGTGTATCTGCGCAACGCCCAGGCCACCCACCTGGCCAAGGTGCTGCGCGGCCTGCTGACGGGCGAGAGCGAGGGCGCGGCGGCCGGCGGCGACGCGGCGATGCGGGCCGCGCTGAGCGCCGGCGGCGGCCTGGGC
>NZ_CYTY01000098.1:0-1064 GCF_001298995.1 Achromobacter sp. 2789STDY5608615 | reverse complement strand
CACCGGGCAAGCCTTCGATCCCGGGAGGTTGAACCTGAAAAAAGCTTGATCCGGACCATAGAATCTCGTTGCCGCCTTTCGGCGGCTGCCTTCGGATTCCGTCGGGCGCATCGAGGTTGCCCGCCATCGGGTCCGCCCGACCGAGGGGCTACGAGCGTCTTGGTTCGTTGCGCTGCTAGAGCTGTGTGCAGGGCATGAAATCTGCAGGGCTGCCCATCGCGGCCGCGCGGGCGGCCACGGTGGGCGTTTGTGCATTTGAACGTGTGGCGGGTGCGCTTCGCGCGGTTGGCGGGCGGTTTTCTATTGATTCCGCGCGTCGAGGGGGAGGGGCGGTGGTGGTCGGCGCGATGTGTGTCGTGTTGCGCGTGGCGAGCTTCGCGCGCCGACCACAAACAGTCTTGGTGCGGGCAGGTGTTCAATGGCAAAGGGCTTGGGCGCGGGTATGTCTTGGGGCAATGCGCTGCGGTGCTGGCATATCTTCGACGGCAAGTTAGTCGCGGCGCTGGCATGCCTTCAACGGCAAATACGTCGCGGTGCTGGCACATCTTCAATGACAAACGACTCGCGGTGCCGGCAAGCCTTCCAAAGAAAATAATCTCGCCGCCGCCACACGCGATAGCGTCATCACCAATCGCAAGACATCGCGTAAGCCTCAAAAGGCCGCCCGTGCGGCCGGTTTGAGGCGGGCCCCGCCCCACCACTCCTCGCAAGCGCGCAGCGGCATCCCCAACCGCAAGACCCCGCGGATGCCCTCCGATGGCCGCCCGCGCGGCCGAGGAAGGGCGACCACCGCAAGATCTTCCAATCCACGCCAGCCCCCCATAAAAACACCAACACCCCCACCCACACGCGAGAGCGCCATCGGCCAGACGCAAGACACCGCGTAAGTCCTAAAAGGCCGCCCGGGCGGCCTTTTAGGACGGGCCCCGTAAATCTCTCCCCCCAACCTTGACGTTGCATCAGCATGCCAAGCAAACCACCCGCCCCAAAGCCCGTAGCGAAGTCTCATCGCGAGCGCGTGGCGGGGTCGGTGGGGGATGGCGGGGCGTGTAGATGCGCCCGAG
>NZ_CYTY01000097.1:0-1300 GCF_001298995.1 Achromobacter sp. 2789STDY5608615 | reverse complement strand
AGCACAGAATTTTCGCTTGTCACGCCAGCATGACACTCATTTTGCAGAAAGATGATGATTTCCGTGTGCCCCGGCTCTCGGATCGCTCGCGGTGACTGGCTCGCGGGCCGGTTCCAGCCTTCCTCAGTACAGGATGGCCGGCACGGCACATTTTTTTGGGGGGGTCACAGACATGCGCATTCGCGCCCGCCGGCCCCTCTCTTCGCCTCTCTCTCTATATATAGGAGGAGCCGAGTGTCCCTGCTGGATCAGGGCGAATCGCATCGACCTGGTCGAGCGCCTGGTCTATGGGCGCCCCGTCGGCTGCTGACGGCTAGCCATCGGTCTGGGGTTTCCCTATGAATTCACCCGGGGGGGGAGATCTCTATAGGGATAGCCTCTCCATATAGGACTTATCGCGGGAGTGAGCATCGAGCAGCCATATCTACCGTCGGAAGCACGCATCTATATATAGAGAGGGAGGGGGAAACGAGGCGTTCGCCCTCGGTTGGCGAGCCCCTCCCCCCAGCTGTGTGCCACCCCCAGCTGTGTGCCACCCCCAGCTGTGTGCCACCCCCAGCTGTGTGCCACCCCCAGCTGTACGCCATTAGCCGGCAACGCGCCCTTCCATGCTGCACGTCCGCCCACCAGTGGTCAATGAACGCCGCAACCACCTGTCTATATATAGTGGCTGGAATGGGAATCAGGAACGGCCGCCGGCTAGGGCGGGGACCGGGAAGGCATATTCCCTCCCACCCCAACCACCCTGCCTCATCACCAGCGCAGGGTGTCGATGCGGGTGACCCGCTTGAGCGATTGCTCGACGGTGGCCTGGTTCACCAGCCATTCCGGCGCGCCCACGTCCTTCAGCATGTGGACATCCATTTCATCCGCCAGGTTGCGCAGGACCCTGTCGGCACGCCGTTGGCGATAGGCACGCCAGAGACGGACGATGAAACCGCCCGGCGGCACGGCCGCGCGGTTGGCGCCGGAGACGGACGCTTCCGGGGTGCGCGTCACTGGTTGTGAAACCGGGATAGCCGGCGCCGCGGACGACGACACGTCAGGCATATTTGCCCGCTTGGGCGCCGGGCAGGCCGCGCCGAAAGCGGGAGAGGTCTGGATGCAGGTTTGGGCGGACATGGCTGGGCTCCTCGATTTAGTCCGTTTTGGTAAGCGTATTCGCCCAAATCGCGCCTGAAAATCGAATTGTTTTACCCAGGACGGTCAGTTAAGCTAACCAATCGAAGCATTCTCTCCGTGGGCTGGCCCGGCCCTCGACGGAATGTCCGCGAAACTTCCTGGCGTCCCGCCCCCCCCC
>NZ_CYTY01000096.1:0-1513 GCF_001298995.1 Achromobacter sp. 2789STDY5608615 | reverse complement strand
GGTCGGTGTTGCCGGCCGAGATTTCGCGCGAACCCACCGTGATTTCGTCGACGCCGCGGCGCACGGTCGACACCGTGCGCGCCAGGCTTTCCTGCATACGCTTGACCGCCGCCATCAGCGCGCCGATCTCGTTGGTCGACTGCACCTCGACGCGCGTGGTCAGATCGCCGCCGGCGATTCGGTCGAAGCTTTCGCCAACCGCGCGCAGCGGGCGCAGCACGACTCGATTCATGAACAGGAAGGCGCCCAGCGACACGGCCAGGATCACCAGGACCAGCGCGAGGTAGACATACGCCATGACCGCGCCCTCCGAGCGCGACGCCGCCACCCGCTCTTCGCTGTAGGTGGTGATCGCGGTCGCGAACTCGGTCAACTGCTTGGAGAACGCGCCGCTGGCCGCGGCGGTCTTGGTGTTCTTCAGGTTCAGGTACTCGGCGTTGTCACCCCGGTCCAGCGCGCCCAGCATGGCTTGCAGGCCTTCGGCAAAGCCGTTGAACGAGGCCAGCAACTGGCCTTCGGCGGCGCGGCCGATATCGGTGGTCTTAGGAATCGCCTTGAACTTCTCGAGCTTGGCCCTGCCGTCGGTCAGCAGTTGCTGGACGATGCGGGTGTTCTCGGCCGCGCCCGCCTTGTCGCCGGCGGCGCGCTGGGCGGCGGCGATGTCCGCGCGGATGGTGGCGCGCAGCATCTGCACGTAAGAGTCCTTGACCAGATTGCTCTGCTGGACGCTCAGGCTATCCAAAGCGTTGATCGCCTCGGCGTTGGATCGCATGCTGTTCCAACCCAGGGCGATGGCAATCAGCGCGGCCACGGCGACGGCCAATTGGGCAAGCATCAACCCCGTGCGCACCTTCAGATTGCTTAACATTTTCCGATATTTCCGGTAACCGCCAGGGCGGCATGATATTGCCGCCCTGTCGTAAAAGGGATGTGTTCTCTACTACCTATTCAATGCAACGAAATACCTGGACAAATCACGCCGTCAGAACGATTCCCAATCGTCATCCGCCGGCGGCGTCCTGCGCGTCGCGGCCGGCGCCGGCTTGACGGGCTTGACGTCGGTGGCGTCGCTGGTCTTGACGACCGGACGACGCAGCGGCCGCGCCGCCGTGGCGCCGCTGTTCGGCGTGGGCCGGGCGCGGGCCGGCTGGGCCAGGCGCGGCGCCGGCGCGGCGGCGGGCTTGGCCGGACGCTGCACCGGTGCGACCGCCGCTTCCGGCTTGGCGGCCGGCGCGGCGACAGCGGGAGCCGCCGCAACGGGCGCTTCGTCTTCCTGCGGCGCCGCGAACACCGCCACCGCTTCGGCCAGGCGCTGCGCCTGTTCCTGCAGCGAGCCGGCGGCGGCCGCAGCCTCTTCCACCAGCGCCGCGTTCTGCTGCGTCACTTCGTCCATCTGCGCCACTGCGCGGTTGACCTGGTCGATGCCGCTCGATTGCTCTTCCGACGCCGCCGAGATCTCGCCCATGATGTCCGTCACGCGCTTGACCGACGCCACGATCTCTTGCATCGTCGC
>NZ_CYTY01000095.1:0-1641 GCF_001298995.1 Achromobacter sp. 2789STDY5608615 | reverse complement strand
TCGGCGACAAGGTCGCCGAAGGCGCCGTGGTGCTCGAGGTGGAAGCGGCCGACGCCGCCGCCGCCCCGGCCGCCAAGGAAGCGCCCAAGGCCGAAGCCCCCAAGCAGGCTGCTGCCGCCGCCGCCGCGCCCGCCGCCAAGGCCGAGGCCGCCGCGCCGGCCGCCAGCAGCGGTCCGGTCGAGATCGAAGTGCCGGACATCGGCGACTTCAAGGAAGTGGAAGTCATCGAAGTCATGGTCGCCGTCGGCGACACCATCAAGGCCGAGCAGAGCCTGATCACCGTCGAGTCCGACAAGGCCTCGATGGAGATCCCGGCCTCGCAGGGCGGCGTGGTCAAGGAAGTGAAGGTCAAGGTCGGCGACAAGGTCGCCAAGGGTTCGATCGTGGTCGTGGTGGAAGGCAGCGCGCCCGCCGCCGCGCCGGCCGCCAAGGCCGAAGCCGCGCCGGCCAAGGAGCAGGCGCCGGCCGCCAAGGCCGAGGCGCCGGCTGCCGCCGCGCCCGCCGCCGCGTCGCGTCCGGCCCCGGCCGCCGCGCTGGAAGACGCCAACCTCAAGCCCGGCCAGCTGCCGCACGCTTCGCCGTCGGTGCGCAAGTTCGCCCGCGAACTGGGCGTGAACCTGAGCAAGGTCAAGGGCTCGGGTCCGAAGGACCGCATCACCGCCGATGACGTGCGCGGTTTCGTCAAGCAGGCGCTGGCCGCCGGCCCCGTGGCCGCCGCCGCGGGCGGCTCGGCCGATGGCGCCGCGCTGGGCCTGTTGCCGTGGCCCAAGGTCGACTTCACCAAGTTCGGCCCGGTCGAAGCCAAGCCGCTGTCGCGCATCAAGAAGATCTCCGGCGCGAACCTGCACCGCAACTGGGTCATGATCCCGCACGTCACCAACAACGACGAAGCGGATATCACCGACCTGGAAGCGCTGCGCGTCACGCTGAACAAGGAAAACGAGAAGTCGGGCATCAAGGTCACGATGCTGGCCTTCCTGATCAAGGCCGTGGTCGCGGCCCTGAAGAAGTTCCCCGAGTTCAACGCCTCGCTGGACGGCGACAACCTGGTGCTCAAGCAGTACTACCACATCGGCTTCGCCGCCGACACGCCCAACGGGCTGGTGGTGCCGGTGATCCGCGATGCCGACAAGAAGGGCATCCTGCAGATCGCCCAGGAAATGACCGACCTGTCCAAGAAGGCGCGCGACGGCAAGATCTCGCCGGCCGACATGCAGGGCGGCTGCTTCTCGATCTCGTCGCTGGGCGGCATCGGCGGCACCTCGTTCACGCCCATCATCAATGCGCCCGAAGTGGCCATCCTGGGCGTGTCGCGTTCGTCGCACAAGCCGGTCTGGGACGGCAAGCAGTTCGTGCCGCGCCTGATCGTGCCGCTGTCGCTGTCCTATGACCACCGTGTCATCGACGGCGCCGCCGCTGCCCGCTTCAACGCCTATCTGGGCGCCTTGCTGGCCGACTTCCGCCGCATCGCGCTGTAAACGGGGAGCCCTATGAGCAATACCGTTCAAATCAAAGTGCCGGACATCGGTGACTTCAAGGAAGTCGAAGTCATCGAGGTGCTGGTCGCCGTGGGCGATACGATCAAGGCCGAGCAGAGCCTGATTACCGTCGAGTCCGACAAGGCCTCGATGGAAATTCCCG
>NZ_CYTY01000094.1:0-1899 GCF_001298995.1 Achromobacter sp. 2789STDY5608615 | reverse complement strand
CCCCCCCCCGCCATCGGGGCATCATCACCCTAGTCGCGCCGCAGGCCCAGGAAGCTCCAGTGCACGTCGGCGCGGTCCAGCATGTCTTCGCGCGTGACGCAGTGATGCGCCGACAGGCCATGGCCGGCCGCCAGCGCGATGGTCTCGTCGGCCGACACGTCGAACATGCGCCGGCCCGGCGGCACCGGGCCGTGGCGCAGCGACATCAGGATCTGGCCGCCGGGCGCCAGCAGGGCCGCCAGCGCCGCCATGCCACGGGCGCGCTCGTCCGCGTCCAGATGCATCCACACGGCGGTCAGCATGATGACGTCGAACGCGCGTCCCCGCAGGCCGTCCAGGTCCGGCAGCGCATCGTCGACCCATTCCAGGTTGGGCAGCGCGTGGCGCCGCTGGCCCTCGCGCCGCAGCTCGGGCGTGGGCTCGGCCGCCACCACCTGGTGGCCCATGCGGGCCAGCGCGGCGGCGTCGCGGCCCGAACCAGCGCCGATGTCGGCGATGCGCGACGGCGTGGACGGGATCAGGTGCGCCACGTCGCGATGGACGTCGGCGAAGGCGATGCTCTCGTACTGCGCGGCCAGGGCCGCGGCGTTCTCGCCGTAGCCCTGGGTGCCCGAGACCACCACCCCGTCAACGCCAATGGCTTGCGCGGGATCGGCGGCGCTCATTTGGCCTTGAGCGCGTCGTAGATGCGCTTGCCGACGCGGCCGTCCTGCGGCAGGTTGCGCTTTTCCTGTTCGGCGCGCACCGCGTCGCGGGTCTTGGCGCCGGGAATGCCGTCGGCGGTGCCGACGTCATAGCCGCGGGCGTTGAGCATCTCCTGCACTTCCTTGATCTGCGCGCGCGACAGGCCGGGGTCGTCCGTCGGCCAGGCCGTGGCCAGCGCCGGGCCGCCCTGCAGGCGGTTCAGCAGCAGCGACACCGCCAACCCGTAGCGGCGCGACTGGTTGTAGTGCAGGATCGCGTCGAAATTGACGGTGGCCAGGAACACCGGGCCCTTGGCGCCGGTGGGCGCGAACAGGTAGGCCTGCTGATCGTTGCCGCTGGCCAGCTTGAGCGCGGAGCCGTCGCCCTGCTTCAGGCCCGCCTGGGCCCACTGCGCGATGGTGCGGCGGTCCTGCGAGCCGACGTATTCGGCGTCGGGCGCGGGCGGAATGGCGGCGGCCACGTCGGCCGGCACGCGCACTTCCACCACCGCGGGCAGGCCATGGGTCCATTTGGCGCGGCGCTTGCGCAGGTGGTTGGCGGTCGAGGCCAGGGCGTCGGGCAGCGAGTTGTACAGATCGATCTTGCCGTCGCCATCGCCGTCGGCCGCCAGCTCGTAGAACGAGGTGGGGATGAACTGCGTCATGCCGAAGGCGCCGCTCCAGGAGCCGACAAAGTTGTCGGCCGGCACCACGCCGTCGCGCAGCAGGCGCACGGAGGCGTAGGCGTTCTTTTCCCAGAGCGTCTTGTTCTCGGTGCAGGCGCGGGTCAGCCAGGCGTTGAGCACGTCGGTCTTGCCGACCTGGCGGCCGTAGTTGGTCTCGATGCCGAAGATGGCGACCAGCGTGGCCGGGTCGACCTGGTACTGCTGGCTGATGTCGCCCAGCTGCTTGCCGTACTTGGCCAGCACCGCGCGGCCATCGGCCACGCGCTCGTCGTCGACGGTCTTGGCGATGTAGTCCCACCAGCTTTCGCGGCCCTCGGGCTGGCCCTGGGCGGACGCCACGGTGGTGGGCAGCAGCTTGGCCTTGGCGGTGTATTTGTCCCAGTCGGCCAGGGTCAGGCCGTTGGCGGTGGCGCCCTTGCGCAGCTTGGCGATACACGCCTTGGTGTCGAGCTCGGTCGGGATGATGACGGTGGGCGCGGCGGGGGCCGCGGTCGCGGCGGGCGCCTGGGCCGGCGCCGCGGCGGGCGCGG
>NZ_CYTY01000093.1:0-2101 GCF_001298995.1 Achromobacter sp. 2789STDY5608615 | reverse complement strand
AGCGAAGTGAATCAAACGAAGCTGACTTGACAAACGATAAAAACTTCTTCATAATCTCGTTTCTCTGCTGCTGACACAGCGATCGACGCGAAAGCGAAATCGCCGAAGAAAGCAGAAGATGCAGTAAGTAGTACAGAATTTAGCAGTACCGCTCTTTAACAATTAAACAACCGATAAGTGTGGGCGCTTGATGCGAGTGCACTGTGACTTCGGTCACAAGCACAATGAAATCAAGTGCTCACTAGAAGTGAAGTACCTTAGACGTCAAGTTTAAGAACATACCTCACTTCCTTTGAGTAGCGACGTATGACTCGGTTCTTCGGAACTAAGAAATACGAAACAAATACAGAGATTAAACTGAAGAGTTTGATCCTGGCTCAGATTGAACGCTAGCGGGATGCCTTACACATGCAAGTCGAACGGCAGCACGGACTTCGGTCTGGTGGCGAGTGGCGAACGGGTGAGTAATGTATCGGAACGTGCCCAGTAGCGGGGGATAACTACGCGAAAGCGTAGCTAATACCGCATACGCCCTACGGGGGAAAGCAGGGGATCGTAAGACCTTGCACTATTGGAGCGGCCGATATCGGATTAGCTAGTTGGTGGGGTAACGGCTCACCAAGGCGACGATCCGTAGCTGGTTTGAGAGGACGACCAGCCACACTGGGACTGAGACACGGCCCAGACTCCTACGGGAGGCAGCAGTGGGGAATTTTGGACAATGGGGGAAACCCTGATCCAGCCATCCCGCGTGTGCGATGAAGGCCTTCGGGTTGTAAAGCACTTTTGGCAGGAAAGAAACGTCATGGGTTAATACCCCGTGAAACTGACGGTACCTGCAGAATAAGCACCGGCTAACTACGTGCCAGCAGCCGCGGTAATACGTAGGGTGCAAGCGTTAATCGGAATTACTGGGCGTAAAGCGTGCGCAGGCGGTTCGGAAAGAAAGATGTGAAATCCCAGAGCTTAACTTTGGAACTGCATTTTTAACTACCGGGCTAGAGTGTGTCAGAGGGAGGTGGAATTCCGCGTGTAGCAGTGAAATGCGTAGATATGCGGAGGAACACCGATGGCGAAGGCAGCCTCCTGGGATAACACTGACGCTCATGCACGAAAGCGTGGGGAGCAAACAGGATTAGATACCCTGGTAGTCCACGCCCTAAACGATGTCAACTAGCTGTTGGGGCCTTCGGGCCTTGGTAGCGCAGCTAACGCGTGAAGTTGACCGCCTGGGGAGTACGGTCGCAAGATTAAAACTCAAAGGAATTGACGGGGACCCGCACAAGCGGTGGATGATGTGGATTAATTCGATGCAACGCGAAAAACCTTACCTACCCTTGACATGTCTGGAATGCCGAAGAGATTTGGCAGTGCTCGCAAGAGAACCGGAACACAGGTGCTGCATGGCTGTCGTCAGCTCGTGTCGTGAGATGTTGGGTTAAGTCCCGCAACGAGCGCAACCCTTGTCATTAGTTGCTACGAAAGGGCACTCTAATGAGACTGCCGGTGACAAACCGGAGGAAGGTGGGGATGACGTCAAGTCCTCATGGCCCTTATGGGTAGGGCTTCACACGTCATACAATGGTCGGGACAGAGGGTCGCCAACCCGCGAGGGGGAGCCAATCCCAGAAACCCGATCGTAGTCCGGATCGCAGTCTGCAACTCGACTGCGTGAAGTCGGAATCGCTAGTAATCGCGGATCAGCATGTCGCGGTGAATACGTTCCCGGGTCTTGTACACACCGCCCGTCACACCATGGGAGTGGGTTTTACCAGAAGTAGTTAGCCTAACCGCAAGGGGGGCGATTACCACGGTAGGATTCATGACTGGGGTGAAGTCGTAACAAGGTAGCCGTATCGGAAGGTGCGGCTGGATCACCTCCTTTCAGAGCTTAGTGCTCGTGTTAAGCGTCCACTCTTATCGGTTGTTTGATATATAGCTGGGATCGGTTGTGGGCTTGGGTAGAGGGATTCCTCCCTATGTCCATGACTCCTGACTACTGATCCGAGAAGGTTTTGGGTCTGTAGCTCAGTCGGTTAGAGCACCGTCTTGATAAGGCGGGGGTCGTTGGTTCGAATCCAACCAGACCCACCAAGTATTC
>NZ_CYTY01000092.1:0-2149 GCF_001298995.1 Achromobacter sp. 2789STDY5608615 | reverse complement strand
TTTCCTTGGCCGCCTGCGCGCTGCGCTGCGCCAGCGAGCGCACTTCGCCCGCCACCACCGCGAAGCCCTTGCCCTGCTCGCCGGCACGAGCGGCTTCCACCGCCGCGTTCAGCGCCAGGATGTTCGTCTGGAAGGCAATACCGTCGATGACCGACACGATTTCCGAGATCTTGCGCGAGCTGGCCGAGATGCCCTGCATCGTGTTGACCACTTCGGCCACCGCCGAACCGCCGCGCTCGGCCACGTCCGAGGCGCTGGCCGCCAACTGGTTGGCCTGGCGCGCGTTGTCGGCGTTCTGCTTGACGGTCGAGGCCAGCTCTTCCATCGAAGCGGCGGTCTCTTCCAGCGAGGCCGCCTGCTCTTCCGTGCGGCTCGACAGGTCGGTGTTGCCGGCCGAGATTTCGCGCGAACCCACCGTGATTTCGTCGACGCCGCGGCGCACCGTGGCCACCGTGCGGGTCAGGCTCTCCTGCATGCGCTTGAGCGCGGCGAACAGCTGGCCGATTTCGTTGTGCGAACGCACTTCGACGCGGCTGGTCAGGTCGCCGGCGGCGATCTTGTCGAAATGCTGGCCGGCCTCGACCAGCGGACGCACCACCAGGCGGCCGAACAACACGCGGCAGAACACCATCAAGGCCAGCGCCAGCGCCACCGCGACGGCGACGGCGATCATGGCGCGGTTGAAGTTGGCCTCGGCCTGGTCGATCGTGGCCTGCTGCTGGTCGCCGATGTACTTGCTGAACTCGCCAATGGCCTCGATGAAGGCGGCGCTGCGGGGCGTGCCGTATTCGTTGTTGACCATGTAGAAAGTCGAGTAGTCCTCGCTGCGCAGCGCTTCCACCATGGTGTCGACGCCGTCATCGATGTACGAGCGGTAGCGGCGGACCAGGTTCATGGACAGCTGGCGGCCGGTATCGTCCTGCAGCATGTTCTTCTGGAAGTCGGCGAAGCGGCTGCGCACGCCGGTCAGCAGATCGGTGGCGCCCTTGAGCGCCGCGGCCGCGTCACGCGCCGAGTTCTCGCCGCTGCCCCAGCCGGATTCCTGCAGGTGGCGGGCCGCGACCATCAGGCTGACGCGCGCGCGCAGCATGTCGCTGTTGATCACATCCACTTGCTTGGAGCGTTCGGTCAGCGCATTGACCTCGCGGATGGACTCGTAGTTGTGCTGCAGGAAGAAGGCGGCCAGGCCGCCCACCGCCGCGATCAGCACCGCGAAGAACGCCATGACCCACAGCAGCATCGTGCCGACGCGGGCGTCGCGCAGTCTCAGCTTGCGTTTCACCTTGGGCGCACGCGAGGCCTTTTTCTTACCGACCTTGCCTGACTTCGCTCCGGATTCCAGACTCGCTTCCATATTCTTTCCCCATCCCTCAGGTACAGCTCTGACCAAATGAAAAACCACCCTGGCGTGCCTTCCTTGCGGAACGGGCACGCATCAGGGCGACGTACGCGGCGGCCACGGGGGCCGGCACGCTCTCCGCGAAAACGGGACCTAGCGGCCCTGGCGCATCGGCTCGGGCGACACGACGGCCGGCCCCGGTATGACGATGGTCTCCACCTGGACCTCCGGCGCGGGCGGCTGCGTCCATTCCTGACTGGTGTCAGGCACGGGCGCGGGGCCCAGCAACTTCTGGCGTTCCCAGGGTTCCAGCAGAATATTGGTGCTGTCCACGAGGCGCATCAGGCGGCCGTCGGGGCCGAACTGCAGCAGCGCTTCCTTGCGGCTGTACAAGCCGTCCGGGACAAACGTGATCTTGAAGGACCAGAGGGCGAGGAAGGTGCCGTCGGTCTGTTTGTAGAACTTGTCGGGCGGCGCGGTGAGCGCCCGCGAGGCTTCTTCCAGCGTCGTCTGCCCTGGCGTCAGGGTCGACAGCTTGCCGGGGTCGAAATTGTGGCCCGTCGCCGAGCAGCCGGCGATCAATGCCGTAATCGCCGCTGCCGCCAGAAGATGTAGATAGCCTCGCATACCTGCCCATTTACCGGTCATTGCCGGCGTCAGAAAGATTCCCAATCATCGTCGGCCGGCGCCTGGCGGCGGGTGGCCGCCGGAGCCGGCTTGGCCTCGTTCGCCGCGGCCGTGGCCGTGGCGGCGCGCGGCGCCGGACGGCGCAGCGGACGCGCCGCGCTGGCCGCTTCCGCCGCGGGCGCC
>NZ_CYTY01000091.1:0-2604 GCF_001298995.1 Achromobacter sp. 2789STDY5608615 | reverse complement strand
CCGCCGCTGCCGGCGCGGCGGCCGGCGTGGTCGCGGCCGCGGCCGGCGCGGCGGCGGCCGGCAGCTTGTTGGGCGGGCGCACCGGCAAGGCGGGCAGCGGCGCGACGCCATCCGGTTTCACGAAGGTCAGGGTCGTCACGTAGCCGATGGCGTCGTAGTGCTCGGGCCCGTCGGCGCCCGGACGCTCGCCCGGCGTGCGGTCGATGTGCATGGCCCGCAGCACGTATTGCGTCTTCCACGGCAGGTTGAGATGGGCCTTGCCCTGCGCATCGGTGTAGGCGGTCTGTTCCCAGCCCGACTCCACCATGGCGACGAGCTTCGTCTTGGGCAGCGGCTGGCCCTTGAGCGCCACCAGGAACTCGCCCGGCTTGCCGGTCGGGACGATGTCGATGGGCAGCTTGGGCGCCACCGCGACGGCCGGGTCGGGCACATAGCGGGCATTCATCTGGAACCAGGTCTGGAGCGCTTCGCCGCCATGCGTGAACTTGCGCAGCGTGCTCATGGGGCTGTCCACCACCAGGCCGTCCTTGGCGCCGATCTTTTGCGACAGCCGGAAGCCATCGGCGGCCTTGGTCACGGGCAACGGCGTCTCGCCCTTGGCGGTGATCAAGGTCGCCGACACCTTGTTGAAACTGTCCAGGTAGCCCGGCGAGGCCTCGCGCAGGTTCTCGGCGAATTCGCCGAAACGGACGACGGCGGGCTTGCCCGCCGGCTGCTCGATCCAGATCTGGTGGGCCTGCGCGGTGGCGGTCAGGGACAGCGCCGCGATCGCGAGGGATAGGGTTTTTTTCATTGCGTGCTCCGGAAAATGAAACGCGGGAGTGAACAGCCGGCGCGCCTGGCGCGCGGCTCCGCCGTGTTCCGTTCCGGATGGGTGAAAGACCACGCCGCATTGATCGACGGCGCTCGCTCGGTCCGAGCATTGAATCCTGGCATTCGAAGACAACCCAAAGTCACAGATATGAATCAATCGCGATTATGTGGAACGACCTGGCCATGTCAAGAATGTGGCCCGCCGCCGAAAGGCCCCTCGGCGGAGCATCGCCATGCGCCGTTGTCCCCGTGCGCAACAGCCTCCCGCGGCGCGCCGAACCCGCGCGAAGCCGCCTCGGACAGCAAATCAAAATCGGACTCTCCGTCGGCCGCCCACGCCCCCGACTTCGCCGGCGCCATCGGACAACGATCACCCTCGGACGAGCCCAAAACGCCAAAGCGCCGGGAACGTCGAGATGTCTCATTGCAAAGAAGCCAGGATGCGAACTTCCGGCAAGTCCTAGGGCTTGGGCCTGCCCGAACCAAGCCTGCCTTTTTCAACGGCTCGGCGGCATCACTCCCGGCGCGCCGTCAGGCCGCCGCGCCCACCCGGCCGCGCAGGCCGTCGACGAACACGCCGAGCCCGAACTCGAAGGCCGACTCGGCATCCATGGCCCCGGCCGCCGCGCCTGCGTCGGCCGCCTCGCCCTCGCCCGCCCCGGTCATGGCCGCGCCGCGCGCCTGTTCCTCGAGCACGCAGCCCAGCGTGTACTGCCCGGCGGCGAACAAGGCCATGCCCGCCTGCTCCCGGGTAAAGCCCGCGCCGACCAGATAGGCGACCTTGCGTTCGATGCCGGCCCGATCGCCCGGCCCCGGCACCGTGCCGGCGTGCAGGCGCGCGCCGTCCCGATAGGCCAGCAAGGCGCGGCGCAAGCTGCGCATGTTGTCGGCGAACCAGGCGGGCCATTGCGCCGCCTTCGCGGGGACCGCGAGCGTGTGGTGCCGCGCCAGCACGGCCGACGCCATCTCACCCAGCAGCACCGACTTGTCGCGGAAGTGCCAGTAGAGCGTCGCCGACTCGACGCCCAGCTGCTGCGCCAGGCGCCGGGTCGAGAGGCCATCCAGGCCCACCTCGTCCAGCAAATCGAGCGCCACGTCCACCACCTGTTCCCTGCGGATTTTTGCCATGGTTGATTTCTCTAACGGTGATAGATTAAATTATCAGTGATAGATTTTACCAAAGAAAGGTGTTCCATGCGTGCTCCTCCCTCGCGCACAGCCGTCCTGATCGTGGGCGGCGGGCTGGTCGGCCTCAGCGCCGGCCTGTTCCTGCAGCGGCTCGGCGTTCCGTTCATCCTCGTCGAAAGGCAGCAGGGCGTCTCGCCCCTGCCCCGCGCCCGCGGCATCCACACCCGCACCATGGAGCTGTTCCGTCAGGCCGGCGTCGAGGAAGCCGTGCGCGCGGCGGCCGACGGCGCCTGGAAGCAAGGCGCGTTCGGCGGCGCCCGCCGCGGCGCCACCCTGGTCGACGCGCAACCGATCATCGATATCCCGGCCATGCGCGCAAAAATGGCCGTGGCCGGCGCCTCGCCCACCGGCTTCGTCGCCTGCCCGCAGACCTGGATCGAACCGGTGCTGCGCCAGGCCCTGCAAGCGCGTGGCGGCGACGTGCGCTTTGGCCATGAGCTGGTGAGGTTCGACGCCTCTGGCGCAAGCGTAGACGCCCGCGTGCGCGGCCCGGACGGCCATGAATCGGCGATCGAGGCGGACTGGCTGATCGGCGCCGACGGCGGCCGCGGCGCCATCCGCCGACAACTGGGCATCGGCCGAACCGAAACGCCCGCCCCCCCC
>NZ_CYTY01000090.1:0-2638 GCF_001298995.1 Achromobacter sp. 2789STDY5608615 | reverse complement strand
CCGGCGGCGGGCGCCGCCGCGGCCGCGGCGCGGGCTTCGCGGCGCGCGCGGGCGATGCGCAGGCCGGCCCAGCCGGCGGCGATCAGCGCCAGCGGCAACGCGAACAGGTACAGGCCGATGTCCAGCCCGGTGGGCAGCGTGCGGGACTCCTGCCACCAGATGATGACGGCCAGCCAGACGACCCCGAACACCAGGGCCAGCACCAGGCCGGTTTTGAGAAAACGGGTCATGTGGGTTCGTCGCGGTGATCGGTTGGTCGGGAGAGCAAGAGGGTCAGGGTAGTCGCGTGAGATGATCGGATCATTGCGCGGCTCCCGCGTCGCGCCGCATGACGCCCGGCCGCCGCAATTCGGTGTGGCCGAAGTCCATCAGCTTCCAGCGGCCGCCCCACGTCAGGCCGACCCGTTCGGCGGTCTCGCCGAACAGTTCGTAGCCGCGCATGGCCCACGGGTCTTTTTCCGAGACCACCACCTTGCCATCGCGCAGGAACGCGCTGTCGGCCGCGAGGCCATATTGGTGATAGCTCTGGTAGGCGCCGGCGTTGGTCACGTGCGAGCCTTTGCTCGCCAATTCTTCCTGGCGCTCGGGACTGCGGTAGCCCTCGATCAGCACCATTTCATAGCCATGCTCTTCACGCATGATGCGATACGCGGCCAGCAGGCGCTGGCGGTAATCGGCGTCCAGCAGGTTCCAGTCGCGGCTCGCGCCGCCCAGGTTCGGACGCACCAATTCCACTTCGCGCGTGGTGAAGACTTCGGGCGGCAACGGCGGCGGCGGAACCAGCCGTTCGCCGGTCAACAGCGCCTGGATACGAGGGTCCGGACCGGCCATCCGATCCTCGTAAATAAATGTGTGATTGTGTCGCATGACGAAAGCGAAAAGGGACGGAAGCAACACGACCGCGAGGCCCGCGGCGATCTGCCAGCGGTAGGCGGAAAACGTATTGCCGGCCCGGCCGACGCCCGCGCGGACCACCTGCGCGGAGCCGCCGACCACATCGCCCGCCTGCCCCGCGCCGCGCGCCACACGGCGCCGCATTCCCTGCGCGAACGCGCGTACGCTCCGCGCGGTTCCCGCCCGGAAGGAAGGGAAGACCAGCAGCGCGGAGACGCCTATCGCGAGCAGAAAATATAGGGGCAGTAGAACTAGCAACGGTATCCCTCAATCACGAAGGCGTAATCTTTTGTTCTATTCGGGATTGAGGCAAGCGCTTGGGCGTTGCAGACAGCGTCGATGCTTTAGGAATCGTAACAACAAGCCGTGATCTAAAAGGTGTCATCAGGTATTCTCGGACACCTTGGTTAAAGGGGCTTCGTGCGCCCCTGCCGACACGGGACCTCGCATGGCAGAAGACGAAAAAAGATCGCGACCACCGCCCTCTATTCCCAGCTTGCTTGCCGGGCGCTCATCCTCCCCGGATGCGCAGCCGTCGTCGCGCATTCTTGCCACGCTCGAAGGCCGCGTGCCCGAGGCCGAGGCCAAACACCTGCCGCCCAAACAACGTTCGAAGACGCCGTTGCTGGTGTTGCTGGCGCTGTTTCTGGGATGTGTCGGCGCGGGACTGTGGGCGGTCTATGACACGGCGGAATTGCCGGTGGTGGTGGCGCGCACGGAACCCGAGTCCCGGCCGGCCGCCGACGGCAAGCCCGTCGCCGGCAAGCCCGTCGCCGGCAATGGCGCCGCCACGGCCATGACGCAGGCCAACGCCAGCGCGACCGCGCAGGCGCGGATGCCGGCGAACACGGAAGCGCCGCCCTCCAATGCCGCCGCCATCATCGACGATCATCCGTTGGCGCAACTGACGCAGCCCGCGCCGGCCGCCGATGAAGGCGAGCCCGCCAATCCGTTGGCCGCGCTGGCCGTGACGGCGGCCGCGCCCAAGCCCGCCGCCGTGCCGCGCGCCGCGCCGTCCAGGGCGCCCGGTCCCGCCGCGCAACATGCGGAGCGTTCGCGCGAAGCCACCGTGGTGGCCGCGGCAACGCCCGGCGCGCCGGCGTCCACGTCCAAGAGCGCGCCGGCGCGCGGCAAGGCCACGCCACGCAATGACAGCGACGCGGCCCTGCTGGCGACGCTGATGGCCTACGGCCTGCCGCCGGCATCGCCGCCCGGCACCAAGGTCTACAAGACCGACGGTATCTTCGTGCGCGAGTTGCCGGGATCGTCGCTCGCCACCCGCCTCGGGGAATGCCGCAAGCTCGGCTTTCTCGAAAGCGAACAATGCCGCCTGCGCGTCTGCGCCGGCCACTGGGGCACGGCCCCCGAATGTCCCAATGCGCAATCCCACATTGAACCGTGATCGCGCCTGACCAAGGTTTTTCCCCGATGGATCCCACTGCCACCGCCGGCCTGTTCAATGCCGATGCCCGTCTTTACCGTTTGCAAGGCGAGGGCGTGCTCGCGTCATTGCAGGTGGAGGGCTGGATCGCGCGCGAGGCGTTCGAGGGCAAGGCCGTGCTGGACATCGTGCGCCATGTGCTCGACGGCTATGAGGGCTATGTCTACCGGCTGGCGGCCGACGTCGAACCGGCGTTGGCGGGCCTGAAGCCGCGCCCCTACACCACCCAGTACCGCGAGACCGACTACGACTTCCTGATGCGCCTGCTGGCCGAGGCCGGCCTGGGCTGGACCGTGCTGGAAG
>NZ_CYTY01000089.1:0-3312 GCF_001298995.1 Achromobacter sp. 2789STDY5608615 | reverse complement strand
GGCGCCCGTGGCCGACGCCGCGCCGGCGCCCGTCGTGGCCGCCGCGCCGGTCGCCGCGACGCCTGAAGCCGCGCCGGCCGCCGCCGCGCCCGCCGTGGCCGAATCCGCCGCCGCCGCCGAAGCCATCTCGCAGGCCGCGCGCACCAGCCGCGCCGCCGCGCCGGCCCACGTCGACAAGGAATCCACCTCGATCCGCGTGGGCGTGGAAAAGGTCGACCAGGTCATCAACCTGGTGGGCGAACTGGTCATCGCCCAGGCCATGCTGGCGCAGACCGCGTCGACGCTGGATCCGGTGCTGCACGACCGCCTGCTCAACGGCATGGAGCAGCTCGAGCGCAACGCGCGCGACCTGCAGGAAGCCGTCATGTCGATCCGCATGATGCCGATGGACTACGTCTTCAGCCGCTTCCCGCGCCTGGTGCGCGACATTGCCGGCAAGATGGGCAAGCAGATCGAACTGCAGACCTACGGCCGCGCCACCGAACTCGACAGGAGCCTGATCGAACGCATCATCGACCCGCTGACGCACCTGGTGCGCAACAGCCTGGACCACGGCATCGAGACGCCCGAGAAGCGCGTCGCCGCCGGCAAGGATCCGGTCGGCCAGCTGGTGCTGTCGGCCCAGCACAACGGCGGCAACATTGTCATCGAAGTCAGCGACGACGGCGCCGGCCTGAACCGCGAAAAGATCCTCAAGAAGGCCATGGCCCAGGGCCTGCCGGTCAACGAAAACTCGCCGGACGACGAAATCTGGCAACTGATCTTCGCGCCGGGCTTCTCCACGGCCGAGAAGGTCACCGACATTTCCGGCCGCGGCGTCGGCATGGACGTGGTGCGCCGGAACATTCAGGACATGGGCGGTCACGTGCAGCTGTCGTGCGAGCCGGGCAACGGCACCACCACGCGCATCGTGCTGCCGCTGACGCTGGCGATCCTGGACGGCATGTCGGTGCGGGTGGGCGAGGAAACCTTCATCCTGCCGCTCAACCATGTGACCGAATCGCTGCAGCCGACCAACGACCAGATCTACTCCGTGGCCGGCAACGAGCGCGTCATGCACGTGCGCGGCGAATACCTGCCGTTGGTCGAGATGCACCGCGTGTTCTCGGTCAGCGAGGCGCAGACCGACCCGACCCAGGCCATCGCCGTCATCATGCAGGCCGAGGACCGCCGTTTCGCGCTGCTGGTGGATCACCTGATCGGCCAGCACCAGGTGGTGGTGAAGAACCTCGAGTCGAATTACCGCAAGGTCCCCGGCATCTCCGCCGCCACCATCCTGGGCGATGGCAGCGTGGCGCTGATCGTCGACGTATTTGCGCTTGCGCGCGCCAACCGTGAGCGTTGGTCGCAGCCCGAAGCCATTCTGAATTGATGGAGAAATAGCCCCATGGCAGCCAAACCGCAAGCGCAAGCCGCGCGCAATGAAGATGTCGGCAACGAGTTCCTGGTGTTCACGCTGGGCGACGAAGAGTACGGCATCGACATCCTGAAGGTGCAGGAAATCCGCGGCTACGACGCCGACACGGTGACCCGTATCGCCAATGTCCCGCCGTTCATCAAGGGCGTGACCAACCTGCGCGGCATCATCGTGCCGATCGTCGACCTGCGCATCAAGTTCAACCTGGGCAGCGTCGAATACAACGAGCAGACCGTCGTCATCATCCTGAACCTCGATCGCCGCGTGGTCGGCATCGTGGTCGACGGCGTGTCGGACGTGCTGATGCTCAACGCCGGCCAGATCCGCCCGGCGCCGGAATTCGGCGCCACCCTGTCCACCGAGTACCTGACGGGCCTGGGGACGGTCGACGAACGCATGCTGATCCTGGTCGACATCGAGAAGATGATGACCAGCGACGAAATGGCTCTGGTGGAGAAGGTCGCCTCCTGATCGGAGCGGCGGGATCCGGGCGCCTCGGTCCGCTACGCGGCCGACCGCCCAGCAGAGAGGGGTAGGGCGCGCCATATTGGATTCGATATGGCGCTTTTCTTAACGATTTCAGTCTGGAGTGGTGCTTGTGATGCGCAAGTTTTTCGCGAACATGACGATACGCAGCAGCCTGTTGTGGGTGCTGGCGTTCTTCTCATTCATGTTGGTGATCGGAGCCGCGCTGGGCGTGCTGTCGTTGCGCATCAGCAACGCGACGCTGGCGGAAATCAAGCAATCGCAAGAACTGAACGATGCGCTGGGCCGCGTCGTGTCGAGCTACAAAGACACCCTCAATGGCCTGGGCCGCACGGCCTCGTCCAATTATGCCGACATCGTGCGCAGCGTCGGCCAGCCCACGCTGCTGACGCAGGGCCTGTCGAGCGAGGCCGCCGGCCTGCTCGAGCGCGCCAAGGCGGCGCAGAACAAGGGCCAGGCGGAATTCGACTATTTCAAGACCTTGCCCAGGCCGGCCGAGGCGGCCGAGTCCCTCAAGGAAGTCGAGGATTCGTACGGCGCCTTGATCCAGCAAGGCGTGCAGCCGCTGACCGCCGCGCTGGAGAAGGCCGACATGCCGGCCTACCAGACGCAGGTGCAGAAGGTGCAGGACGCGCTCGAAGGGCGCTTCGCCCGCGCCGTCGAGGGGTTTGATTTCTGGCGCGCCAGCAAGATGCTGGACGCGTTCGAGGTGGCCCAGGTGCGCTACCAGTTCGTGCTGCTGGCGGTGAGCGCCGGCGGCGTGATCGCCGCGCTGCTGGTGTTCGCCACCTATGTGTTCCTGCGTCGCCGCGTGCTGCAGCCGCTCAAGGATGCCGGCCATCACTTCGACCGCATTGCCGGCGGGGATCTGACCGCCCGCGTCGAAGTCCGCAATACCAACGAGATCGGCCAGCTGTTCGCCGCGCTCAAGCGCATGCAGGAAAGCCTGACGCGCACGGTGTCCTCGGTGCGCCGCGGCGTCGACGAAATCAATACCGGTTCGCACGAGATCGCCGCGGGCAACACCGACCTGTCCAGCCGCACCGAGCAGCAGGCAGCTTCGCTGGAAGAGACCGCGGCCTCGATGGAGCAACTGGCCTCGACCGTCAAGCAGAACGCCGACAACGCGCGCCAGGCCAACCAGCTGGCGGCCAGTGCGTCGGACGTGGCCGAGCGCGGCGGTTCGGCGGTGGCCGAGGTGGTCAACACCATGCACGGCATCTCGGCCAGCTCGCGCAAGATTTCCGAGATCGTCTCGGTCATCGACGGCATCGCCTTCCAGACCAACATCCTGGCGCTGAACGCGGCGGTGGAAGCCGCTCGTGCCGGTGAACAAGGCAAGGGTTTCGCGGTGGTGGCGGGCGAAGTGCGCTCGCTGGCGCAGCGCAGCGCGCAGGCGGCCAAGGAAA
>NZ_CYTY01000088.1:0-3610 GCF_001298995.1 Achromobacter sp. 2789STDY5608615 | reverse complement strand
GGGGGGTGGCGACCGCCGGCCTGCCGAAGGGCGTGGTGTGGTGAATCGACCGCGCGCCGGGCGGAAAGTTGCACGGCGCGCCGCGTGTCGGTCGGGCTTCAGGCGGACGTCAGGCGGGACGGCGCACGCGCGCCTGCTCGACGCACCACGCCAGCCGGGGATCGCCGGCGGCCATGATGTCGGCTTCCACGTCCAGGCGCAGGCGCGGCAGCAGCCGGCCCAGCAGTTGTTCACAGTCGCGCCGCAGATAGCTGGGCTCGCCGGTGAGGCGGCCGATGACGCGCAGCAGGGCGGCGTCGCGCGCCAGCACCAGCAGCCGATAGCGGCCGCCGGCGGCGGGGCGCAGCAGCCAGGCGCCGGTGGCGATGCGCAGCAGCGGATCGAGCGTGTCGGCCAGCTTGCCGAGCTCGGCGGGCGACAGGTCGTGCGGATCGTAGCCGTCCGCCGCGTTCGCGTGCGGGGGCGATCGTTGCAGGGCGTCGGCCTGGCGGCGGTAATCCTCGGCCCGTGCGCGGTCGCCCTCGCGCAGGGCCGCCAGGCTGAGCTGGCGCAGGCTGGGCAGCTGTTCCGGGCCGGGCGGGTCCGCGGCGCGGCGCCAGAGGTCCGCGGCTTCCTGCGGGCGTCCCTCGCGCAGGCGGCAGCGCGCCAGCTGGGCCAGCAGGGCGGGATGGCCGGGCGCATGCCGCAGGCCGTCCTCGGCCAGCGCGGCGGCGCCCGCGATGTCGTCGTCCAGGGTGTCCCGCAGCCAGGCGCAGCGCGCGGTTTCATCGGCCGACAAGGCGCGGATGCGGCGTTTGCGCAGCAAGTCATGGTACTGGGCGGTGAGCGCCTCCCGCTCCTGGCGCGCCTGCGCGGCCTCGTCGGCCGATTGCGCCGCGCAGCGCTCGTCCAGCCGGGCGGCCAGGGCCGCACGTTGCGCGGGCAACCAGGCCTGGGCCGCGTTGGGGGCGGCGCGGCGCCACGGCAACGGCCGGTCCGGATCGGCCGCCAGCGCGGCCAGGCGATCCGCCAGCGACGGGTGAGTATCGCCGTCGCCGGTCGTGGCGCAGAGGGCGGCGTGCAGCCAGACGCGGGCCTCGGCTTCGTCGGCGGGCGCCGCCAGCGCGTCCCGCGCCGCCAGCGCCGCGTAGGGCCGCGGCGGATCGCTGGCGGCGAGCAGCGCCGGCCAGGCGCCGCGCAACGCCCGCCATTGCAGCGCCATCGCCGACAGCGCCTCGGCCATGGCGGGTTGGCCGCAGACGCGCGCGGCCTCGGCATCGGCCTGGACTTCGCACTGCCGGGCGAAGTCCAGGCTGACCTGCAGGAAGCGCGGCACGTACCAGGCCACGAACAGCCGCAGCGGCGCGTTCGACAGGCGCCGGCGCCGATCCAGCCGCTGGCTGACGTCCTGCCATTGCAGGCGCGCGAAATACACGCGGCTGGCGTAGCGGCCGTGGCGTTGCGCGATGTGGGCGGTTTCATGGGCCAGGATGGCGCGGCACGCGGCCGGCGACAGCATTTCGAGCAACGGTTGTCCCAGCCACAGGACGTTGCGGGTCCGGCCGCCCAGCGTGCGGTGCTGGCGGATGGCGGCATTGAATTCGCCGTCCAGATAGACCGCGTCCAGCGGCGGCGCGGCCAGGGCGGCGCGAAGGCGGTCGAGTTCCTCGAACAGGCCGGGCGCGTCGTCGCGGCGCAGCGGCACGCCGTCCTCGGGGTGGTCGGGGGCGGCGCTGAACGGTGTCCTGAGCATGATGACGCCCGACACCAGGGCAGGCAGCGTCAGCGCCACGCCCAGGACGGCGGCGGCGCCGGGCAGCGACGCCCAGGCCAGCAGCGGCAGCGCGCACAGCGCCGCGCCGGCGGCCAGCAAGGCGCCATCGCCCAGGGCCAACCAGGCGCCGATGCGCAGTCGTTGCAGGGTGAAGCGGGTCATGGCGTGACGAAGCCTCCTAGTCGCCGGCCCGGCGCCGCAACTGCGCGTCGATAAAGGCGAGGATGGCCCGGGTCTCGTCATTGTCGCCGCCGACGTCGGCGTTGATCTGCCCGTGGTTGCGCGCCACCGGCAGCACCTGCGCCTGGCCGCCGTGCGCCATCAATCGCTGCGCGTAGTCGCGCGAACGCTGGCACGACTGCGGCCGCAATGACGAGCAGACCAGCAGCGTCGGCGGATTGGGGCCGCTCAGTTGCGCGGCGGGCGAGGCGGCGCGCCAATAGGCCGGATCGTTGCCGAATGCCTTGTCATAGAACGGCGCGTGCTCGGCGGCCATGATGCCCGGCAGGTCGAAGGGCGTGCCGTCCAGGATGATGTTGGCCAACCAGGGCCGGGCGCCGGTGCGCTCGCGCAGCGGGGCGTCGGCCGCCAGCAGGGCCTGCAGATGGCCGCCCGAGGAGTGGCCCATGATCAGGATGCGCGCTGGATCGGCCCGCCAGTCGGCGGCCTGGCGCTGGATCCAGGCGAGGGCCAGGCCCAGGTCCTCGGCCTGTTCCCGCGGCCCCGCGTCGGGCAGCAGGCGGGTATTGACGGAGACGACCACGAAGCCCAGCGGCAGCCAGCGCGCCAGCTTGTCCCGGATGAAATCGGGTTCGGCCTTGTCGCCGTGCAACCAGGAGCCGCCATGCACCAGCACCAGGATCGGCGCCAGGCCGGGCGTGGCCGATGAGGCGGCGGGAAGGTGGACGTCGGCCAGTTGCGCCGACGCTGGGCCGTAGCGCTGGTCCTTGAGCCCGGCGGCCCAGCCCGCGGCGGGCAGCGCACAGGCCAGCGCAAGCAGGCAGAGCAGACGGAGAAGCGGCATGGCGGGCCCGGGATGATCCATGAGCCGGCTACTGTAGCCCGGCGGGCCGGTCCGTGGCGAGCCGGCGGGGTTTCATGGCATGCTGCCGGGCGTTGGCGCGTTTGCGCCGTCTTTCCCATTGTTCGGCCATGTCCAGATTCCTGCGCGGGGTATGCGATCTTCTGTTGCTCGTGGCGGTCGCCGCGCTGTACGGCGCCTGCCTGACGGCGAAGCTGCAGACCGGCGCCTATGGCCTGGCGATTCCCGACGCGCCCTATACCTACGAACGCGCCGATTTCCTTATCGATGCGGTGTTCGCCGGCCTCGTCGCGCTGGCGGCGTTGATCGTGGCGGAACGGCTGTGGCGGCGTCGGGCGCCGGGGCGCGGACGCGTGGCCGTGACGTTCGTGGCGGCGTTGCTGGCCATGTATCTGGGCATGCCCGATCCGCGCGTGTTCGGCAATACCTGGGCCCGCTGGGAGCCGACCTTCGAATTGTTCCTGCACCAATGGGATATCGTGCTGCCGCTGGCGCTGGCGGCAGCGGCGGCGCGCCGGATGTGGCGCGCGCCGCGGCGGTCAGCGTGACAGCCTGCGATCCAGTTCCAGCACGGTCTGGTACAGCACGCGGGTGCCGTCCAGCAGTTGCGCCGGCTCGATCCATTCCTCGGGACAGTGGCTGCGTCCGTTCAGGCAGGGGATGAAGATCATGCCGATGGGGCCGGTGGGCGCCATGTAGACGGCGTCGTGGCCGGCGCCGCTGGGCAGGCGCATGTTGGCGTAGCCGAGCTGGTCGGCGGCGGCCTGCACCGCGTCCATCACCAGCGGGGTGCAGTCGGTGGGCTGGGCCCGGCT
>NZ_CYTY01000087.1:0-4019 GCF_001298995.1 Achromobacter sp. 2789STDY5608615 | reverse complement strand
GTTGCTCGACTGCGGCTTTCCCAGCGCCAGCCATGTCGACGGCGCGACCATCACCAACAACGACTATGCGCGGGGTGAGCAGTGCATGCTCGGCAAGGGCTTTGCCTACCAGGAGCGCCACACCTACTGCGACACCCATCCCCATCTGGCGGCCTGCCCGGCAATCGACGGCGCCGCGGCGGCGGAGTCACGGCAACGTCCGCCCGCCTATGAACAATGGACCCGGCCGGACGCCGACGCCCAGCGTGTGCAGCAAGCCATGCGGGCGTGCGGCTACGCCTCGGTGATCGAGCCGGGCGACGACATGCTGCTCAACGACATCGCCGCCGCGCAGCTGTGCATGCTCGACCAGGGCTTCCGGCTGACGCTGCCGGCCAACGCGCTGCTGTGCAGGAATCCGCCCATGCTGGCGGCCTGCCGCGGCCGCGTGATCGACACCGCCCATTGCTGCGCGCCGCCCCGGGCCGCCGGCCAGCGCTGACGCGGCGGCCCGGCGTCAGTCCGTGCCGGGAAACGCGTCCACCCATTTGACCGTCACGTCGGGGAACGCGTCCACCAACTGGACCGTGAAGTCGGGAAAGGCATCGACGATCTTCCATTCACCGCAACTGTTGGCGAAGGCGCCGACCTGCTTCACGCGGATGTCGGCGAAGGCATCGACGATCTTGACCTTGATGTCGGGAAAGGCGGTGACGAACTTGACCGACCCGCGCAGCGGAATGCCTTTGTAGGTGCAGCGGCTTTTGTCGACATCACCGGCCTGGGCGGTGAAAGCGGCGCCCAGCAGGGCGCAGGCGAGAAGGGCGCAAGGCAATGCGCGCATGGGGAATGTCCTTGAATGCCGGGCCATGCCGGCGGGCCGAGGGAAGACGTGCCGCCGGATTATGCCAGCGGCGTCCGCAACCTTGCCATGCTGTATACGTCCGCGTAGCGCCCATCGCGGATGGCGTAGTCGCGCAGCTGGCCCTCGACCTCGAAGCCATGCTTGCGGTACAGCCCGACGGCGGCCTCGTTGTCGCAATAGACCATCAGCTCGACCCGGCGCAGGTTCATCCAGTCGTCCGCGACCCGCAGCAGCTCGCTCAGCAGCCGGCTGCCGATGCCCTGGCCCTGCCAGGCGCGGGCCACGCCCATGCCGATGGCGCCCGAATGGCTGCGCCGCACGCGCGCAGCCTGCTCCAGGCTGGCGCTGCCGACGACCTCGCCCAGGTGGGTGGCGACCAGCGCCAGCAGGCGCTCGTTGTCCGGGGCGAGCAGCCTGCGCCAGCGCTCGGGCGGCTGGTAGGGCATCTGCAGCACCTGGCGGGCGACGTCGGGATCGTTGTGGAGCGCGGCCATGCCGGGCAAGTGATGCTCGGCGAGGCGTTCGATGAGGATGGGGGAGGTCATGGGGTGCGGCGGCAAGGGGGGATCGGGCAACGCCAATGATAGCGCCGGCCCAGCCCCGGCCTCACACCGCCGACACGCTCCCCGCCGCGCCGCCCGATGCCGTGCCCGGCGGCGCCGTCACGATCGACGTCAACGCCGGCTCCGCCGCCTTCAGCCCCGCCAGGTCCGGCCGCGGCCGTTGCAGTTCGGCGATGCCCGCGAACGCCGACTCCATCCCCTGAGCCGCCGCCAGCACCTCGCGATCCCCGCGGAACCGGCCCACGATCTGCAAGCCGAACGGCATGCCTTGGTGATCCCGCCCGCAAGGCAGCGTCAGCGCCGGATGCGTGGTCAGCGTGATCACATACGTCAGCGCCAGCCAGCGGTAATAGTTCTCCTGGCGCTTGCCGTTGATGGCCTCGGCATACAGCTGCGTCCACGGGAACGGCGACACCGGCGTGGTGGGCGACAGGATCAGGTCGTAGTCGTCGAAGGCGCGCTGGAAGCGCTTGATCAGACGGGTCTGCTCGGCCTGCGCCCAGGCGCAATCCTTCAGGCTCATGGCCGCGCCCATCTCGAAATTGGCGCGGGTGTTGGGGCCGAGGCTGGCCGGGTCTTTCTCGTAGGCGTCGCGCATGCCGGCCACGAAGGCCTCGGCGCGCAGCACGTCGAAGCAGCGGTGGGCCTCGCCGAAGTCGATGTCGATGGGATCGCAGGCCGCGAACAGATGGCGCATGGCCGCGATCTTGGCGCGGAAGGTGGCGCGGATGCCGTCGTCCACGTCGCACAGCCCGAAGTCTTCGCTGTAGGCCACGCGCAGCCGGCCCAGGTCGGCGACGCCAGGCGCCAGGAACTGCAGCGGATCAAGTGGATAGCTGAGCGGGTCGCCGGCGTCGGGCCCGGCGCTGGCGGCCATCTGCAGGCAGGCGTCGGCCACGGTGCGGCCCATCGGGCCGACCACCGAGATCGGCGTCCAGCCCAGCGGCTTGCGCACGCTCGGCACCACGCCGGGCGACGGCCGGAAGCCGACCACGCCGCACTTGGCGGCGGGGATGCGCAGCGAGCCGCCGGTGTCCGACCCGGTGCAGAGCGGGAACAGGTCGCTGGCCAGCGCGGCGGCCGAGCCGCCCGACGAGCCGCCGGCGTTCAGGTTCGGGTTGAAGGGATTGCCGGTCGCGCCCCACACGGTGTTGCGCGAGTTGGCGCCCGCGCCCATCTCGGGCACGTTGGTCTTGGCGGCCACGATGGCGCCGGCGCGGCGCAGGCGCGCCACCAGCGTCACGTCCTCGGCCGGCACGTGGTCGCGGTAGATCGGCGAACCGTAGGTGGTGAGCAGGCCGGCGGTGGGCTCCAGGTCCTTGACGCCCAGCGGCAGGCCGTGCAGCAGGCCCAGCGTGTCGCCGGCCATCACCGCCTGTTCGGCGGCGCGCGCCTCGATGCGGGCGCGGTCGAAAGCGGTGGCGGTGACGGCGTTGATATAGGGGTTGACCGCCGCGATGCGCGCGATGCACGCCTCCAGCAGTTCGACCGGCGAGAGCTGGCGCGCGCCAATCAGGCGCCGCAGCTCCACGGCCGACAATGAAACCAGGGAATCGTCCAGGGTCATGACAGCATCCTTCATTCGATCTTGATATTGGCGCGCTGCGCGACATCGCGCATCTGCGGCAGTTCCTTCTGGATCAGCGCTTCGCCCTCGGCGGCGCTGGAGAAGGCCGCCTCGAAACCTTGCGCCTCCAGGCTCTTGCGCACGTCGGGCGAGTCGACCGTGGCGCGCAAGGCGGTTTCGAGTTTTTTCTTGACGTCCGCCGGCAGGCCGCGCGGGGCGGTGAACATCAGCCAGGTGTCCATGGCCACCGACGGATAGCCCTGCTCGGCGAAGGTCGGCACGTCGGGCAGGAAGGCCGAGCGGGCCGGGGCCGACACCGCCAGCACCCGCACCTTGCCCAGCTTGCTCTGCGGCAACGCGGCGGCCACCGTGTCGACCGAGAACGGGATCTGGCCGCCGATCAGGTCGGTCATGGCCGGCGCGCTGCCCTTGTAGGGCACGTGGATCATCTTGATGCCGGCGGCGGCCAGGAACGCCTCGCCGACGAAGTGCGCGGTGGTGCCGGCGCCGAACGAGCCGTAGGCGGGCGGTTCCTTCTCGCGCGCCTTGGCGTAGGCCACCAGTTCCTTCAGGTCCTTGACCGGCACCTGCGGGTTGGCCAGCAGCGCCAGGCCGGTGCGGCCGACGATGCCGAGCGGCTCGAAGCTCTTGACCGGGTCGTACGGCAGCTTGGCCTGGATCGCCGGGTTGACGGTGAAGGTGGTGCCGGAGCTGACCAGCAGCGTGTAGCCGTCCGGCGCGGCCTTGGCGACGTAGCCGGCGCCGATCGCGGTGCCCGCGCCGGCGCGGTTTTCCACCACCACGGTCTGGCCCAGTTCCTGGCCGAGCTTTTGCGCGATGACGCGGCCCAGCACGTCGGTCGCGCCGCCGGGCGGGAAGGGCACGACCAGGGTGATGGGACGGGTCGGGTAACCGGCCTGGGCGCTGGCCGGGGCGGGCGCGGCGAGGGCGCCCGCGAGGGTGACACCAAGGGCAATCAAGGCAGTCTTCATGGTCATGCTCGACGAGAGTGGTGGAGGGACGGCGCGCCGGTCGGCGCCTGGGG
>NZ_CYTY01000086.1:0-4157 GCF_001298995.1 Achromobacter sp. 2789STDY5608615 | reverse complement strand
TGCTACCGGCTGATGGATGACGACGTCCCTACCCCAGCACCCTCCCACTGCGGAAGGCGCATCTACACCATACAAGGATGACGAGAAAGTCGTCTCGGCGGCCGAATCCGCCCGGGTATTGGTCGAAGCCGTCCGCCGCGGCCTGCGCCCGCGCGACATCATCACCCGCGAATCCATCGAGAACGCCGTATCCGTCATCATGGCGACGGGCGGCTCGACCAACGCAGTGCTGCATTTCCTGGCCATCGCCCATGCCGCCGAAGTGCCCTGGACCATCGACGACTTCGAACGCATCCGCCAGCGCGTGCCGGTGCTCTGTGACCTCAAGCCGTCCGGCAAGTACGTGGCGACCGACCTGCATCGCGCCGGCGGCATCCCGCAGGTCATGAAGCTGCTGCTCAACGCCGGGCTGCTGCATGGCGATTGCATCACCATCACCGGTCAGACGATCGCACAATCGTTGGCCGACGTGCCCGATACGCCGCGCGCCGACCAGGACGTCATCATGCCACTGGACCGCGCCCTCTATCCCCAGGGCCATCTGGCGATCCTCAAGGGCAATCTGTCGCCCGAGGGCTGCGTGGCCAAGATCACCGGCCTGAAGAACCCCGTGATCACCGGCCCGGCGCGGGTCTTCGATTCCGAGGATGACGCCATGACCGCCATCATGGCGCGCCGGATCCGCGACGGCGACGTGGTGGTGATCCGCTACGAAGGCCCCAAGGGCGGACCCGGCATGCGTGAAATGCTGGCGCCGACCTCGGCCCTGGTCGGGCAGGGGCTGGGCGAAACCGTGGGCCTCATCACCGATGGCCGCTTCTCCGGCGGCACCTGGGGCATGGTGGTCGGCCACGTCGCGCCCGAGGCCTTCGTGGGCGGGCCCATTGCGCTGATCCGGGAGGGAGATTCGGTTACCATCGATGCCCACCAGCTGCTGTTGCAGCTCAATATCAGCGACGAAGAGATGGCGGCTCGTCGCCAGGCCTGGGTCCAGCCCAAGCCGCGTTATACACGCGGTGTGCTTGCCAAGTTCGGCAAGCTCGCCAGCACCGCGAGCCGTGGGGCGGTAACCGATGCTTTTGATACGTAGTCTGTTGGCGGTCGCCGCCGGCCTGCTGGCCGCCGGCGCGGCCCAGGGGCAAACCACTGGCCTGGATCTGGCCAAGAGCAAGGCCTGCATGGCCTGTCACCAGGTCGACGTCAAGCGCGTCGGACCGCCGCTGGCCAGCGTGGCCGAGCGCTACGCGGGCCAGGGCGACGCCATGGTGGACTACCTGGCGGGCAAGATCCGCGGGGGCGGCCGCGGCGCCTGGGGCGCCGTGCCGATGCCCGCGCAGACCCATGTCAGTCCGGAAGACGCCCGCCTGTTGGCCGAATGGATCCTGACGCTGGCGCCGGCCAAGAAGTAGTCGTATCGTCTCTGGAAAGTTTCAGCAAAGGAATCGTCATGGCAGAACAACCCTCCCCGGGCAATGAGGTCGCCGTTCTCGGCGGCGGCTGTTTCTGGTGCGTCGAGGCGGTCTTCACCGACCTGCGCGGCGTCAAGAGCGTGCTGCCCGGCTACAGCGGCGGACACGTCGACAACCCCAGCTACGAACAGGTCTGCGGCAAGGACACCGGCCACATCGAAGTGGCTCGCGTCGAATTCGATCCGGCCGAACTGTCCTACAGCGACCTGCTGCGCGTGTTCTTCGCCACCCACGACCCGACCACTCCGGGCCGCCAGGGCAACGACATCGGCCCGCAGTACGAGTCGGCCATCTTCTGGCAGAACGACACCCAGCGCGAGCAGGCCGAAGCCGTCATCGCCGAAGTCGAGGCGCAGAAAGTCTACGACGCGCCCATCGTGACCAAGCTGTTGGCGCCCGCGCGGTTCTGGCAGGCCGAGGACTACCATCGCGATTATTTCGCGCTGCATCCCGAGCAGGGCTATTGCCAGTTCGTGATCGCGCCCAAGGTCGCCAAGTTCCGCAAGCAGTTCCAGGATCGCCTGAAGAAGTAAGGCAGGCGAAAAAAAACCTCGCGCAAGGCGAGGTTTCAAGGCCAGCGCCGGGCACATGGGTACCGGCGCTGGAGGGGGAAGCGGTCAGTCGACGGCTTTCACCACGCCGCGGCGCATCTGGTCCAGTTCGATGGACTCGAACAGCGCCTTGAAATTGCCTTCGCCGAAACCGTCGTTGCCCTTGCGCTGGATGATCTCGAAGAAGATCGGGCCGATCTGGTTCTCGGTGAAGATCTGCAGCAGCAGGCCGCCGTCGGGGGCGCCGTCCAGCAGGATGCGGTTCTTCTGCAGGCGCGGCACGTCCTCGCCGTGGTTGGGCAGGCGGCGGTCCAGCAGTTCGTAGTAGGTTTCCGGAGTATCCAGGAACACCACGCCGTTGGCGCGCAGCGCCTCGATCGTGCCGTAGATGTCCTCGGTGGCCATGGCGATGTGCTGGATGCCCTCGCCGCGGTACAGGTCCAGGTATTCCTGGATCTGGCCCTTCTCCTCGGTGCCTTCCTCGTTGATGGGAATGCGGATGTTGCCGCAAGGCGAGGTCATGGCCTTGGACTTCACGCCCGTCACCTTGCCCTCGATGTCGAAGTAGCGCACCTCGCGGAAGTTGAACAGGCGCTCGTAGAACTCCGACCACTCGGCCATGCGGCCTTTGTGCACGTTGTGCGTCAGGTGGTCCACCAGCGTCAGCCCGGCGCCGCGGTGGTTCAGGTCGGCCTGCGCGTTCTGCGGATCCACCGGCACGAAGTCGACGTCATAGATGCTGATGTCGCCGATGCCGCCGTGGCCTTCCTTGCCCGTCCAGCGGTCCACCAGATAGATCAGCGAATCGCCGATGCCCTTGATGGCGGGGATGTTCAGTTCCATCGGGCCGCTGTGCGAGTCGAAACCCCACGCGCCCAGTTCCAGCGCGCGCTTGTAAGCGGCGGCCGCGTCCTGCACGCGAAAGCCGATCGCACAGATCGACGGGCCGTGCAGGCGGGCGAAGCGCTGCGCGAAGGAATCGGGTTCGGCGTTGATCAGGAAATTCACGCCGCCCTGGCGGTACAGCGTCACGTCCTTGTGGCGATGCTTGGCGATTGCCTTGAAGCCCAGCAGTTCGAACACCTTGCGCAGCGCGGCGGGGTCCGGCGCGGCATATTCGATGAATTCGAACCCGGCGGTGCCCATCGGGTTGTCCCAGGGTTGGAAAGCGCTGCTCATGAGTCTGCTCCCTTGAGTCGTTGTAGAGGCGACTTGTCGTTCAAGTCTAGGATGAAGATTGTAGGGAGGAAAGGCAGGCAGACAATTGCAAACATGTCGCGGAAGCGGCAAGGTTGAGCAATAATATTGCCCAAGATAAAAAATATGGGGCTGAAAATGTCTGACATAGAGCTGGATAGGACAGATATAAGGATTCTGGCCGAATTGCAGCGCGACGGCCGCCTGAGCAACCAGGAGTTGGCCGACCGCGTTTCCCTGTCGCCCAGCCCCTGCCTGCGCCGGGTGCGGCGGCTGGAAGAGAAGGGCTTCATCAAGAAATACGTGGCGCTGATCGACGCCGAGAAAGTCGGGCTGGGCCTGCTGGCCTACGTCAACATCCGCCTGAACAAGCACAGCGGCTCCAGCCATGCGCCCATGAGCGACTTTGCCCGCGATGTCCAGCTCTGGCCCGAGGTGGTCGAGTGCTACGCCATGTCCGGCGACATGGACTACCTGCTGCGCATCCAGGTCGCCGACCTGGCGCATTTCTCCAAATTCGCCATGGACACGCTCATGCGCCATCCCGCGGTGGTCGACATGCGGTCCTTCTTCGCGCTCCAGCAGATCAAGGAAACGACGGAGCTGCGGCTGTAGGCGTGGAATGCGTCCCCGTGCCTATCCGGCCTTCTATATATAGAGGGTTGTCCATATGGAGACTGGCGGGCGTCGCGGTGGAGTGGAGGTTCCCCTCATGGCGCCCTATATATATAGGGCGTCATGGGGGAGACGGCAGGCAAGATGCCACCGGAGCAGGATGGAGCGAAAACAGTGACGCCTCTCTATATATAGTGCAGGCAGCCCGGAACCGATGACTTTCCCATGGCAAATGCGGGGTGCGTCCCCGGAAATCATCATCTTTCTGCAAAATGAGTGTCATGCTGGCGTGACAAGCGAAAATTCTGTGCTATAGCCTCGCTCC
>NZ_CYTY01000085.1:0-4847 GCF_001298995.1 Achromobacter sp. 2789STDY5608615 | reverse complement strand
TGGCGCCACTTGAAATCCGTCATCGTTCCGTCCGTCCAATCTCCGCCAAGCATGCTCAAGCTTCACGATTTTTGCAACAGAGCCATCTTCGGCCTTCACACGCACGAAAGGCGGCGAAGCTCCGCCGTTAATCCGTCCGCCGGAGATCTCGCCCAGGCAGGCTGAAGGCCGAGCAAGCCTGACAGGCCCGAAAAGCCCGGCACGGGCGTCGGCGGCGATGACGGCGGCGGCATTATCCAGGGTTGATGATGGAAGTGGAGGATATCGACAACCTCTCGCGCAACCAAGACATCGCGGTCGGACTGCAAGTGATCTTGAAGCCACGGGCCCGTCCCACCCCGACATGGACCTCGATGCCCGAACGGACGTTAGATTTCGAGTTCTAGGCGTTCTGCGATGAAGGTTGGATCCCAGCCGGGATTGAAAGTGTCGACGTGGGTGAATCCGAGCCGCTCGTATAGGCCACGCAGGTTCGGGTGGCAGTCGAGCCGCAGCTTGGCGCACCCCTGCGTTCGCGCGGCATGGCGGCAAGCCTCGATCAGCGCGGAGCTGACACCCCGGCCCGCATGTGTCCGTCGCACCGCGAGCTTGTGCAGATATGCGGCCTCCCCCTTGAGGGCGTCGGGCCAGAACTCGGGATCCTCGGCCGACAAGGTGCAACAGCCGACGATGCCGTCGCTGCAACTCGCGACTAGGAGCTCGGATCTCAGGACGAAGGTCTCCGCGAATGTCCGGTCGATCCGCGCGACGTCCCAGGCGGGCGTTCCCTTGGCGGACATCCACGCCGCAGCGTCGTGCATCAGCCGCACAACCTCGTCGATATCACCCGAGCAGGCGACCCGAACGTTCGGAGGCTCCTCGCTGTCCATTCGCTCCCCTGGCGCGGTATGAACCGCCGCCTCATAGTGCAGTTTGATCCTGACGAGCCCAGCATGTCTGCGCCCACCTTCGCGGAACCTGACCAGGGTCCGCTAGCGGGCGGCCGGAAGGTGAATGCTAGGCATGATCTAACCCTCGGTCTCTGGCGTCGCGACTGCGAAATTTCGCGAGGGTTTCCGAGAAGGTGATTGCGCTTCGCAGATCTCCAGGCGCGTGGGTGCGGACGTAGTCAGCGCCATTGCCGATCGCGTGAAGTTCCGCCGCAAGGCTCGCTGGACCCAGATCCTTTACAGGAAGGCCAACGGTGGCGCCCAAGAAGGATTTCCGCGACACCGAGACCAATAGCGGAAGCCCCAACGCCGACTTCAGCTTTTGAAGGTTCGACAGCACGTGCAGCGATGTTTCCGGTGCGGGGCTCAAGAAAAATCCCATCCCCGGATCGAGGATGAGCCGGTCGGCAGCGACCCCGCTCCGTCGCAAGGCGGAAACCCGCGCCTCGAAGAACCGCACAATCTCGTCGAGCGCGTCTTCGGGTCGAAGGTGACCGGTGCGGGTGGCGATGCCATCCCGCTGCGCTGAGTGCATAACCACCAGCCTGCAGTCCGCCTCAGCAATATCGGGATAGAGCGCAGGGTCAGGAAATCCTTGGATATCGTTCAGGTAGCCCACGCCGCGCTTGAGCGCATAGCGCTGGGTTTCCGGTTGGAAGCTGTCGATTGAAACACGGTGCATCTGATCGGACAGGGCGTCTAAGAGCGGCGCAATACGTCTGATCTCATCGGCCGGCGATACAGGCCTCGCGTCCGGATGGCTGGCGGCCGGTCCGACATCCACGACGTCTGATCCGACTCGCAGCATTTCGATCGCCGCGGTGACAGCGCCGGCGGGGTCTAGCCGCCGGCTCTCATCGAAGAAGGAGTCCTCGGTGAGATTCAGAATGCCGAACACCGTCACCATGGCGTCGGCCTCCGCAGCGACTTCCACGATGGGGATCGGGCGAGCAAAAAGGCAGCAATTATGAGCCCCATACCTACAAAGCCCCACGCATCAAGCTTTTGCCCATGAAGCAACCAGGCAATGGCTGTAATTATGACGACGCCGAGTCCCGACCAGACTGCATAAGCAACACCGACAGGGATGGATTTCAGAACCAGAGAAAGAAAATAAAATGCGATGCCATAACCGATTATGACAACGGCGGAAGGGGCAAGCTTAGTAAAGCCCTCGCTAGATTTTAATGCGGATGTTGCGATTACTTCGCCAACTATTGCGATAACAAGAAAAAGCCAGCCTTTCATGATATATCTCCCAATTTGTGTAGGGCTTATTATGCACGCTTAAAAATAATAAAAGCAGACTTGACCTGATAGTTTGGCTGTGAGCAATTATGTGCTTAGTGCATCTAACGTTTGACGTGAGGGGCCGCCGTAGCGGCGAAGCCGCGAAGGGAACCCGCAAGCGCAGCTTGTGGGCGGTCCCTCTCGACGGAATGGTTAGATGCGACCGTTTTAGTGAACACTTGCCTTAGATAGCAAGTTGAGCACAGCAACGCCGCTGATAATGAAGCCGACACCAACAAATCCCCACATATCTAGTTTTTGACCATGCAAAACCCATGCAATCGCAGTGACCAAGACGATCCCGAGGCCCGACCAAACTGCGTAGGCGATTCCAACAGGAATCGATTTGAGTGTCAGCGACAGGAAATAAAAAGCAGCAGCGTATCCCGCTACGACGATAAAAGACGGTACTAACCTAGTAAAGCCCTCACTAGGCTTGAGCGCAGAGGTTGCAATGACCTCAGAAATAATGGCCGTAGCCATAAATAACCAATTTTTCAAAATATTTCTCCATGGAGTTCCGCGAAGAAATTTTAGGTTCGATTTAAGAAAAAAAACAGTCTTGTTGCTGGCCGAAATTTGTGCGCACAGCAAAGCATCTAACGGCCAAGGTAAGCCGCCCGCCGTAGGCGGGTCGGCTTGAACGCAGGGTTAGACGCGAAGGCCAAAAGGGAGCGCCCGGACTTGGACCAGGGCGCAGCCCACGAAAAAGCGCTGGGCCACGAGAGCGGCGCAGCGCTGCAAGAATGATAGCTGGTGGCGCTTGCTACAAAGGCGCTGGAGGCCAAAAAGGCTTGAAAGCCTTTGGAGCAGGGCCAAGCGCTGGAACAAGTGGCTGCGCGCATAAAGAGGGGGTGATGGGACTAACGTTGAAGTAACCGGCGCTGCGCGGTTTTATCGCGCAGCGTCCGAGTTGACTGCCGGGTTGGGCGGTAACGCTTCAATAGAGCGAAGGATTGCCCGCACGATTGCCTCCCTCTTGAAAAGATCATCCATTCTGTTTGGCGTATCAATATTCAGTGCGAAGAATACGGAGCCAGTCGGCCACTCAACCCATCCTACCCACCAACCCATACGGCCTTCCCAGCCCGTCTTTGCACGCAGTATCCAGTTGCGACCGGCTTCCACAATCATGAGATCCTTGACCAAGCGCTGATGTTCTACCCGAAAGGGCAGCTCGTTACGATAGAGCTTCCTGAGAAATGCAATTTGCTCCTGCGCCGAGATTGCAAGGCTGCCTTCTATCCAGTAATCGCCATTACTTGTCGAAGGATCGGCGTTGCCATAGTCGATTTTCTTCAAATAGCGCCGAGCTTTGTCATCACCAATTTCCTTTGTAAATAGCTCATACACCCAAACAGTAGAATTCCGCATTGCTGATCGCAAATCTTGGTCTTGATTGTGGCCTGCAAAGCCCCTGTTAACGCCGTCCCATCGAAAAATCTGGAACTCATCACGAACAGCGCCTGCATCAAGTGCAAAAAGTGTATGAGGTATCTTGAATGTCGATGCAGGCGAGTAGCGTTTCTTCGATCGCACAGGATCAAAAACCAACATGGCACGATCCGCTTGGCGTTCGTCTGCCACAACTATCGTGCCTTTGGCTTGAAATTCGCTGAAAAACTTCCTCCAGTCAGAACGTTCTAGCGTGCCTTCTTGCGCATGCGCGAAAGTGGCAAGAGAAAAAATGGAGAAAAGTATCGCGAAGATTCGGATTGCCATTAACTTTTCCTTAATGCCCAACACCTGAGTTAAGCCGCGCCGCGAAGCGGCGTCGGCTTGGACGAATTGTTAGGCCGCATATCGCGACCTGAAAGCGGCACGCAAGACCTCAACCTTTTCCGCCCCGAGTGAGGTGCATGCGAGCCTGTAGGACTCTATGTGCTTTGTAGGCCAGTCCACTGGTGGTACTTCATCGGCATAGTAAAAGTAATCCCAGATGATCGCCTCCCAGCTGTTACAACGGACTGGCCGCCCGGCGATGACGCCCTCAGCCGCCTCTGGGCACGAGCCCTGCGGAGCCTCCGCGATTTCATACGCTTCGTCTGCCCACCAAGCAGGTTCGCAGTCAAGTAACTCATCCCCGATCTCCGCTAAGAATCCATAGTCCAACTCCTCCATGACGCGCCCGCCGAGCATTTCAACTATTGCCTCGAGCTCGCCGCGCCTCTCGCCGGGAAACGTCAGATCAATATCATCGTGCTTGCGTGTTACACGCCCTAGCCGTGCATCGATCGCCCAGCCCCCACCGATCCAGAGCGGCAGATTTCGCTCATCTGCCGCAGCTAGAATTTTGTGTATCAATGTGACCTGCGTTGTGTCCATGCGGCCTAACTTTGTTTTAGGGCGACTGCCCTGCTGCGTAACATCGTTGCTGCTCCATAACATCAAACATCGACCCACGGCGTAACGCGCTTGCTGCTTGGATGCCCGAGGCATAGACTGTACAACAAAACAGTCATAACAAGCCATGAAAACCAGCACTGCACCGTTACCACCGCTGCGTTCGGTCAAGGTTCTGGACCAGTTGCGTGAGCGGGCTCTGTTGCAAAGATTGGCGGCAGTCAGAGGTAGGCTGTCGCTCTGCGCCGATCAGGCGGCTGCTGCGAAATGGTGGTTGAGCATGCC
>NZ_CYTY01000084.1:0-4916 GCF_001298995.1 Achromobacter sp. 2789STDY5608615 | reverse complement strand
TGACGGACATCATGGGCGAGATCTCGGCGGCGTCCGAAGAGCAGTCCAGCGGCATCGACCAGGTCAACCGCGCGGTGTCGCAGATGGACGAAGTGACGCAGCAGAACGCGGCGCTGGTGGAAGAAGCCGCCGCCGCGGCGGGCTCGCTGCAGGAACAGGCGCATCGCCTGTCCGAGGCGGTGGCCGTGTTCAAGATCAACGCTGGCGAAGTGATCGAAGTGCCGGCCCACCAGCTGGGCGGCTACCAGGCGCCGACGTTGACGCAAGACTGATCATCCGGGGCGCGAGCCCCGTGATGCGGAGCGCGGCCCGGCGGCCGCGGCTCCCGCCGACCCGGCGCCCGTTTACGGCCGCCGGGTCGAATACCTTATATGAGTCTGATTTTTGTCATGGACAGCTTAAGTTTTCGAAAATATTGCCGTTCATAGTCATAACGCCCAGGACAAGGGCAGTGAACCACCCCGGGTCGCGCCGCGCATCGGCATGCGCAGGCCCTCGGGGTCGGGCGGGGACAGGTTGCGGTGGGGCGCCCGGTCCATATCGACTGCCCTTGACTGTTTGCTGCGCCATATGATGCAACCGGAGACAAGCTGTGCGCGTAAACCTTCCTGTCAATGACGTGGAAACCAAGCTGCGCGAGGATCAATACCTGATCTCGCGTACCGATACCAAGGGCCGCATCCTCTACGCGAATCCGGCATTCATCGAAGTCAGCGGATTCTCCCGCGAAGAACTGATCGGCAAGGCCCACAACATCGTGCGCCATCCCGACATGCCGCCGGAAGCCTACGCCGACCTGTGGCAGACGCTCGAAGCCGGCGAGTCCTGGCTCGGCCTGGTCAAGAACCGCCGCAAGGACGGCGGCTACTACTGGGTGCTGGCCAACGCCACGCCGATCGTCGAGAACGGCGAAGTGGTGGCGTATTCGTCGGTGCGCGTGCGGCCGAGCGACGAACAGATCGAGATGGCCGAGGCACTGTACGAGCGCATCCGCGAAGGCCGCGCCCGCGGCGTGCGCATCGTGCGCGGCCGGCCGGTGCGCGCCGGCTGGCGCCGCGGCCTGGACCTGCTGGCCTTTCCGTTCAAGCGCAACGTGCGCAGCCGCATGTTCCGCCATGCGCTGCTGTCGTCGGGCATCGTGGTGGCGGCCGGCGCCTATGGCCTGAACGCCAACTGGGCGTCGCTGGACGCCACCGGCGCCAGCCTGGCCTGCGGCCTGCTGGCATTGGGCGTGATCGGGATCTTCGGCCTGGGCTGGAGCCTGAGCCGTTCGTTGCTGGATCCGATGGTGGACGCCGCCAACATGGCGCGCCAGGTGGCCGCCGGCAACCTGACCACCCAGATCGTGGCCGATTCCGATGACGAGATCGGCAGCCTGAAGTTCTCGCTCGAAGTCATGCGCAAGAGCCTGATCGGCATCGCCCAGGACGTCTACCGCGGCATCGAGGGCACCACCCAGGCGGCGGTCCACATCGCCCGCGGCAACCAGGAGCTGGCCGGCCGCACCGAGGGCCAGGCCGCCTCGCTGCAGCAGACCGCGGCCAGCATGGAACAGCTGACCTCGACCGTGCGCCAGAACGCCGACAACGCCCGCCAGGCCAACCAGCTGGCTGCCAGCAGCATGGACGTGGCGCGCCGGGGCGGCGTCGCGGTGGGCCAGGTGGTCAGCACCATGCATGGCATCTCCGACAGCTCGCGCAAGATCGTCGACATCGTCAGCATCATCGAAGGCATCGCCTTCCAGACCAATATCCTGGCGCTGAACGCGGCGGTGGAAGCGGCCCGCGCCGGCGAGTCCGGCAAGGGCTTCGCGGTGGTGGCCGGCGAAGTGCGCAGCCTGGCGCAGAAGAGCGCGCAGGCGGCCAAGGAAATCAAGGGCCTGATCGAGGATTCGGTCGACCGCGTGACCGAGGGCTCGGCCCAGGCCGAGCAGGCCGGCGCGACCATGGAAGAGATCGTGGCGGCGGTGCATCGCGTCACCGACATCATCGGCGAGATCTCGCAGGCGTCCCAGGAGCAGTCCAGCGGCATCGAGCAGGTCGACAGCGCGGTATCGCAGATGGACGTGATGACGGTGCAGAACACCGCGCTGGTGCAGGAACTGGGCGGCGCCGTGCTGCAGCTGGGCAACCAGTCGGGCACGCTGCGCGAGACCATCCGGGTGTTCCGCCTGACCGGGCAGCAGTAGGCCGCGAAGACGCATGAAAAAACCGGCTCGAGGGCCGGTTTTTTCATGGGGCATGGCGCGCGGCGTTGCCTGCGGGGACGGGCGTGGCGCTATCTGCCCGCCAGCGCATCGGCCACCCGGCTCATCGCCGACAGGCCGGATTCGAACAGCGATTCCAGGAACGGGCCGGAATTGGGCAGCACCACGGTCAGCAGCACCACGCCCACGATCAGGCTGACCGGAAAACCCACCGAGAACACCGACAGCTGCGGCGCGGCGCGGTTCAGGATGCCCATCGCCAGGTTGATGGTCAGCAGCGCGCAGATCAGCGGCAGGGCCAGCAGCAGGCCGGACACGAACACGGTCTTGCCCCATTCCACCACCACGCCCCAGCCGTTCTGGTGCAGCTGGATCGCCGCCACCGGCAGGGTGTCGAACGAGCGCACCAGGGCCGCCAGCACCAGCAGGTGGCCGTCCAGCGCCAGGAACGTCAGCATCGCCACGATGTTGAACAGGCGCGACAGCACCGCGGTGTTGGCGCCGGTGCTGGGGTCGAAGAACGAGGCGAACGACAGGCCCATCTGCAGGCCGACGAATTCGCCGGCGGTCTGCACCGCCGCGAACACCAGGCGCATGGAAAAGCCCATGGCGATGCCGATCAGCACCTGCTGCATCACCATCCAGAGACCGGCGAACGAGCCTGGCGCGATCGGCGGCGCCGGGTCGAGCGCCGGGCTGACGGCGACCGCCAGCACGAAGGCCAGCCCGATCTTGACCTTGACCGGGATCATTGATTCAGAGAAGAGGGGAGCGGTGCCCACCAGCGCCAGGATGCGCACGAACGGCCAGAGGAACTGGCCGATCCAGCCATTCAGCTGCTCGATGGTGAAGGAGAACATGAGGACGCGTCCCGGGGGCCGGCGGCGCGCGCCGCTACGACACCAGGCCGGGGATCTGGCCGATGAGCTGGCGGATGTAGTCGACCATGATGCCGATCAGCCACGGGCCCAGCAGCACCAGCACGCCGCACATGGCCAGCAGCTTGGGAATGAACGACAGCGTCATTTCGTTGATCTGCGTGGCGGCCTGGAAGATGCTGATCACCAGGCCCACGATCAGGGTGATGATCAGCAGCGGGCCGGCCATCGCCAGCGCGACTTTCATCGCCTGGTAGGTCATGGTCATGACGGTTTCGGCGGTCATGGCGATTCCCTATTGGTAGAAGCTCTGGGCCAGCGAGCCCATCAGCAGATTCCAGCCGTCGGCCAGCACGAACAGCATCAGCTTGAACGGTAGCGCCACGGTCACGGGTGGCACCATCATCATGCCCAGCGCCATCAGCACGCTGGCGACCACCAGGTCGATGATGAGGAACGGAATGAAGATGGTGAAGCCAATCTGGAACGCGGTCTTGAGCTCGCTGGTGATGAAGGCCGGCACCAGGATGCGCAGCGGCACCTGCGACGGATCTTCCAGCGCCGGCTGCTTGGCCAGGTTGGCGAACAGCGCCAGGTCGTTCTCGCGAGTCTGGTGCAGCATGAACGTGCGCAGCGGGCCCGCGGCGCGCTCGACGGCGGCCTCGAACTGGATCGAGCCTTCGGACAGCGGCTTGTAGGCGTCGGTGTAGATCTTGTCGAACACCGGCGACATCGTATAGAAGGTCAGGAACAGCGCCAGCCCGATCAGCACGTGGTTAGGCGGCGACATCGCGGTGCCCATGGCGCTGCGCAACAGGCCCAGCACGATGATGATGCGGGTGAAGCCAGTCATCATCAGCAGCGCCGCCGGCAGGAACGACAGCGACGTCATCAGCAGCAGCGTTTGCATGCTGAGCGAATAGGTCTGCGAGCCGTTCGCGCCCGGGGTCGCGGTCAGCGCGGGCAGGGTGGCCTGGGCGATGACGCCGGCCGGGTACAGCGCCAGGCCCAGCAGGGCGGCGGCGCCCAGCAGGGGCAACGCGCTGCGGCGGGCGCGGGGAGTGTTGGGCAAGCTCATGGTGTGGAAATGCGCGCGCCGCCTAGCGGCGCTTGAGCGCCTGGCCCAGCTTGGCCGCGAAGGCGGCGGTGGGCAAGGTCGCGGCTTGCGGCAGTTCGCCGGCAGGCAGGGTATGCAGGGGAGTGATCTGGCCGGGGCTGACGCCCACGACCACCCAGGTATTCTCGATCTCGACGACGACGATGCTCTGCCGCGCGCCGATCGGCAGGCTGGCGACCTGCTTGAGCAGGTTGCCGCCGCCGCGCTGCGTCAGGCCGGCGCGGCGCGCCAGCCAGGCCGCGGCCAGGATGGCCGCCAGCACCAGCACCAGGCCGATGATGACGCGCAGCAGGGCGGAGTCGTTCATCACGGACGCGGGGTCAACGACGGTTGTTGAGACGGTTGATGCGTTCGGACGGGGTGATGATGTCGGTCAGGCGGATGCCGTACTTGTCTTCCACCACCACCACTTCGCCCTGGGCGATCAGGTAGCCGTTGACGAAGATGTCCATCGGCTCGCCGGCCAGGCCGTCCAGCTCGACCACCGAGCCCTGGCCCAGTTGCAGCAGGTTCTTGATGGTCAGGCGGGTGCGGCCCAGTTCGACCGTCAGCTGGACGGGCACGTCCATGATCAGGTCGATGTCGGTGCCGGCGCCGGGCGCGGCGCCGGCCAGCGGCTTGAACACCGACTGCGCCGCCGACTGAGCGGCGGGCGCGGCGGGGGCCGGCGCAGCGGGCGCGGCCGGAGCGGGCGCCGGCGCGGCGGCCGCGGCGG
>NZ_CYTY01000083.1:0-5301 GCF_001298995.1 Achromobacter sp. 2789STDY5608615 | reverse complement strand
CCCCCCCCGCGGCCACCGCCGGCAACCCCGCCCCCCATCCGCATCGGACCCGCGGCGCCGACCCCCGGTCCCGAACTGGCGGACGATGGCCCGGCCGCCCTCACCCCCAGCGGCGTCCTGCGCCCCGAGGTGCGCAGCTTCGTCGAAAGCCTGGCCGCCGAGCGCAACCTGCCGCTCAAGCCGATGGTCTCCGCCCTCGAAAGCACGCGCTACAACGCCACGGTGGCGCGCCTGATCGCGCCGTCGCCCCCGGGCAAGAAAGTCTGGCGCAGCTGGCTGACCTACCGCTCGCGCTTCGTCGAGCCCAAGCGCATCGGCTGGGGCGTGGAGTTCTACAACGAGCATCGCGACCAGTTGAACCAGGCCGCGCAGCGCTTCGGCGTGCCGGCCCCGATCATCGCCTCGATCATCGGCGTTGAAACGCTGTATGGCCGCAACATGGGCAATTTCCGCGTGCTGGACGCGCTGACCACGCTGGCCTTCGACTATCCGGACCCGGCCAAGCCCGAGCGCGCCACCATGTTCCGCGGCCAGCTGGCCGACTTCCTGACGCTCGCCATGACCGGCAAGCTCGATCTCGAAACCCGCGGCTCCTATGCCGGCGCCATCGGCATGCCGCAGTTCATGCCCACCAGCATCAAGCACTACGCGGTGGACGGCGATGGCAGCGGCCATATCGACCTGACCAACAACACCCGCGACGCCATCATGTCGGTCGGCAGCTTCCTGTCGCAGCATGGCTGGCAACGCGGCCTGCCGGTGTTCGCGCCGGTGGCGCTGCCGGCCGACCCCACCGCGCTGGTGGACGGCGGCCTGGAACCCAAGCAGACCTGGGGCACGCTGACCGCGGCCGGCGCCCGGCTGCAGCCCGGCGCCTCGGCCACCGGCTGGGGCGCGCAGCCCATGGGCATCGTCGATCTGGTGGAAGAGGCCCGCGGCACTGCGCAATACCGCGTCGGCACGCCCAACTTCTTCGCGCTGACGAAGTACAACCGCAGCTACTTCTACGCCACCGCGGTGGCCGACCTGGCCAGCGAAATCGAGGCGCGCGTCGGCCGCTGAGGGGCCGGCGCCCGCGCCGCGCCGCTGCCCCTCAGACCGTGGCCACCGGCGTGGCGGGCGAGCCCACCGCGCCCGGCAGGTTCAGCGGCGGCGCGGTCAACAGGAAGCGGCTGCGGCCGTTGGCGGTCAGCCAGCGGGCCAGCGCGCCCAGGTACCACATCTCGCCGATCGGCAGGCCGAGCTTGAAGATGCAGTGGTGATGCAGCGGCAGCGCCGCGCAGCAGGCGTTGGGCTTCTGCGTCGGGTAGATTTCCAGCGCATGATTGTCCGACGCCATCGCGGCCACCTTGGAATCGGTGATCCATTGCAGCAGCTTCTCGTCGCTGCCATCCAGCCCGGCGCAGATCTCGTGCAGGGTGTGGTGATCCGGCTGGCGCTGCTTTTCCAGCAGCGCATCGCCGAATTCGGTGTGGAACAGCACGATGTCGCCCTGCTCGATCTCGATGCGGTCGGCCTCGATGATGCGCATCAGGTCGTCGTAGCCCACCGACTTCTGCTCGCAGCCATAATGCCGGGCCAGGTCGACCATGACGCCGCGGCTCTGCAGGCAGGATTCGGCCAGCTGGGTGATGTCCAGCTTCTTGGCGTGGGAAGCCCCGCCCTGGCCCAGATCGGTCTTGGCGAAACCATTGTCGACGTCATAGTCCACCGGGCCGACCACGTGTTCGTTGGGGCGGTAGCCGTTGTAGTAGACGCGTTCGGGCAGGCCGTCGCCGTTGGCGTCGAACAGCGCGCCCACGTGCGCCAGCGAGTCCCACTGGGTCGAGTACTGCAGGCTCATCTCGACGATGTCATCGCTCAGCACGTCGACGCAACCCGGGCGCAGGCGGCCCAGCGGGAAGTTCAGATACTGGTCGCCGTCACGCTCGGTCGGGCGCAGCTTGGGCGGATGGCGGCGCACGTTGACGCCGTTGCCGCCGGGGTAGTCCAGCGGCAGCGACAGACAGAAGCTCAAGCCCTCGCGGACTTCCTGGATTCCCTTCATCACGTTCGCGGGAGTGATGTAATTCAGGCAACCCCGTTGGTCATCAGGGCCGAAGTCTCCCCAGTTCGATCCCTCGGGACGGTTCTTCCATCTCATGTGGCGCGGCTCCTTGGCCATGAATTAAGAATTTGACACAAATTTATCACATATAGGATAATAACATCATGGATGTGAAAACAGCCGCACGAGTCCTGGATGTTCTGAACCTCTTCGCCGAGGCGCAGAAGCCATTGCTGTACAGCGAGATCGCCGCGCAGATGGAGATCCCGCTGTCCAGCTGCCATGGTCTGCTCAAGACCATGGTGGCGCGCGGCTATCTGTACGAGATCGGCAAAAAGCACGGCTACTACCCGACGCAGAAGCTGATCCACGTCGCCACCCTGATCTGCCGCAGCGACCCGCTGAACGCCGTGATCGAGCCGGTGCTGGCGCGGGTGCGCGACATCACCGGCGAGACCGCCCTGCTGGCCAAGCTGGCCGACGACAAGGTCGTGTACCTGATCGTCGCCGAGTCCAAGCAGACCATCCGCTTCTCGCACCAGCCCGGCGGATTCAAGGCGGTGCACGCCACCAGCTCGGGCAAGGCCCTGCTCTCGGTGCTGCCCGAGGACGAGCGCCAGAAATGGTTCAAGACCTATCCCGGCTTCGCCTCGTACACCGAAACCACCCTCACCAGCCAGGCCGCGTTCGACCGCGACCTGCAGGCCGGCATCCAGCGCGGCTGGCAACGCTCCCTCGGCGAAAACGTCGAGGACGTGATGTCCATCTCGCTCGGGTTCCGGGCCTATGAACAACCCTTCGCCATCGTGGTGGCCGGCCCCCCCCCTGGGGCGCATGCAGAAGAACGAAGCCACCACTGGCCAGCAACTGAAAGAGGTCAAGGCGCTGCTGTACGCGGCCCTACCCTCGGCCAACCTAACCTTTGTAGGAGAAGACAGCAGATGAACAAGCGCACTTTGCTCGCCGCGGCATGCTCGGCGATCGCCATCGGGGCCCTGCCGCTGGCTGGCGCACAGGCGCAGGACGCCTATCCCGACAAGCCGATCCGCGTGATCATGCCGTGGGCCGCGGGTGGCCCGACCGACGTGGTGGGCCGCGTGATCGCGGTGCGCATGGGTGAGATCCTGGGCCATCCCCTGGTGATCGAAAGCCGTCCCGGCGCCAGCGGCACCATCGGCGCCGCCCAGGTCGCGCGCGCGCCGGCCGATGGCTACACGGTGCTGATGAATCCGTCGGTGCAAGGCATCTACCCCGCCCAGTTCAAGAGCCTGACGTTCGACCCAATCAAGGACTTCCGCATGGTCGGCGTGCTGGGCACGGTGCCGATGGTGGCCGTGGTGCCGCCCGACTCCAAGTTCAAGACCTTCGGCGAACTGATCGCGCAGGCCAAGGCCCAGCCGGGTTCGCTCAGCTTTGCCTCGCCCGGCGTGGCCACGCTGCCGCACTTGGCCGGCGAGCTGATCAACACCACCACCAAGGCGTCCATCTCGCACGTCGGCTACCGTGGCAGCAGCCCGGCCCTGACCGACGTCGCCGGCGGCCACGTCGACCTGATGTACGCGCCGCTGGCGCCCGCCCTGCCCCTGATCCAGAGCGGCAAAGTGCGCCCGCTCGCCGTCACCACCAAGACCCGCCTGGCCGAGCTGCCCGACGTCCCGACCATCGCCGAGAACGGCCTGCCCGGTTTCGACATCGTCACCTGGTACGGCATGTGGGTGCCCAAGGACACGCCCGAACCCATCATCGCCAAGCTCAACAAGGCCATGATCGAGGCGTCGCAATCGCCCAAGGTGGTCGAGGCGCTGAAGTCGCAAGGCACCCTGCCCAGCACCATGAGCTACCAGGAAGCCGAAGCCTTCAACCTGGCCGAAAGCGCGCGCTGGATCAAGGTCATGAAGGACGCCAACATCCAGCCCGAATAAGGGCTGGCCGGCGCCGCACCGCCGGGCCCGCAACGCAAACGCCCCACGCCCCGGATGACATCCGGGACGTGGGGCGTTTTTCCTGGGCGCGGGACCCGCCCGCGCACGGCGTCAGTTGTTGAAGACGCCCGTGGACAGGTAGCGGTCGCCGCGATCGCAGACGATGAAGACGATGGTCGCGTCATTCACGCGCTCGGCCACGCGCAAAGCGGCCACCAGCGCGCCGGCGGACGAAATGCCGCCGAAGATGCCCTCTTCGGCGGCCAGGCGGCGCGCCATGGCCTCGGCCTCGGCCTGCTGGATGGACTCGTAGGCGTCCACGCGGCTGCGGTCGAAGATCTTGGGCAGGTAGGCTTCCGGCCATTTGCGGATGCCGGGAATCGACGAGCCCTCGGCCGGCTGCGCGCCCACCACCTGCACCGCCGGATTGCGCGACTTCAGGTAGGTGGACACGCCCATGATGGTGCCGGTCGTGCCCATGGCGCTGACGAAGTGCGTCACGCGGCCGTCGGTCTGGGTCCAGATTTCCGGGCCGGTGCCTTCGATGTGGGCGCGCGGGTTGTCCGGATTGGCGAACTGGTCCAGCACCACGCCGCGGCCATCGGCCTGCATTTCGGTGGCCAGGTCGCGGGCGTATTCCATGCCGCCCTTGTCGGCCGGCGTCAGGATCAGCTCGGCGCCGTAGGCCGTCATGGCGGCGCGGCGCTCCACCGACAGGTTGTCGGGCATGATCAGGATCATGCGGTAGCCGCGCATGGCGGCGGCCATGGCCAGCGCGATGCCGGTGTTGCCGCTGGTCGCCTCGATCAGCGTGTCGCCGGGCTTGATGTCGCCGCGCTCCTCGGCATGCTTGATCATGGAGAGCGCCGGACGGTCCTTCACCGAGCCGGCCGGATTGTTGCCTTCCAGCTTGGCCAGGATGACGTTGCCGCGCGCCGCCCCGGCGGCGCCGGGAATGCGCTGCAGGCGCACCAGCGGCGTGTTGCCGACGGTCTGCTCGATAGTGGGATAGGTAGTAGTCATGAAGCCGATGATAACCCCGCCCGGCGCGGCGTGCCGCCAAAGGCCGCGCTCGCGCCAGGGGTTCCGCGCCTGGCGGGCCCTGCAACGCCAGGCGCCGGGCAAGGCCGGCGTCCGCCCCGACCATGGCGACGGCGGACATGGCGACGCAGGGACGCCGTGGCGGCGCCGATCAGGGTCGCGATGCCGCCGCGGGCTTGCCCGTCTGGGCCGCGCCCGGCCTGGCCGCGCCACCCGCGGGGGCGGCCTTGGCGGCGCCCGCCCCCGGTGCGGACCGGACGGGCGCCGGGACCGCCGGTTTCGCGCCCGCGG
>NZ_CYTY01000082.1:0-6176 GCF_001298995.1 Achromobacter sp. 2789STDY5608615 | reverse complement strand
CGGACCGCAATCGTAGCCCCGCCATCCCCCACCGACCCCACCACGCGCGCCTAAAGAACCCACCTCACCCGCCCTTCAGTGCCTCCCACTAGAAGAAAAATCACAACAACTCCGAGCCAACTCCGCAACACTCTCACAAAAAGCATCATCAGCCCCCTTCCGGTACATCGCGCAATACACCGACTGCGGCGCCGCCGTGCTGGTCCGCGCGATCACCAACTGCCTAGCGCTCACCATCTCCGCGAAATAATCCCGCGGCAGGCAACTCACTCCGAAGCCGGCCGCCGTCAGGCCCGCCATCGCGATCAGGCTGTTGATGGTGAACATGTTGCTGGCCGGCGTATGCGGCTTGAGCCAGCCGTCGTAGATCATGTTCAGGCCCGACTCCCGGCTCTGGCGCAACAGCGGCAGGGTCGCGATGTCCGCCGGCGTATAGACGCGGCTTGGATCGATCACGTCGGGGCTGCCCATCCAGGCGAACTCCAGGCGTTGCAGCGCCACCACCTCCAGGCCCGGCTCGGCGAACTCGCCATGCAGGAAAGCCATGTCCAGCTGGCCCGCCTGCAGGCGCTTCTGCAGGTCCGCGCCCAGGTCGATGTGCGGCTCCAGCGTGATGCGCGGATAGTGCGCGCGCAGCAGGCGGATCAGGGCCGGCAGCCAGGTCATCGCGGTGATCTCGGTGATGCCGAAACGGAACGTGCCGGTCAGGGTGTGCTGGCCCTTCAGGCGCACCAGCAGGCGGTCGCGGTGGCCCAGCATTTCCTCGGCCAGCGCATAGACCTCGTGGCCGCGCGCGGTCAGCTCGGCGCGGTGGCCGGAGCGGTCGAACAGGGCCACGTCGAAGTCCGCTTCCAGCTCCTGGATGCGCTTGGTGATGGCCGACTGGGTGGTGTGCAGCTTCTGCGCCGAGGCCGAGAGCGTGCCCAGGCGCACGGTCCAGTAGAGCGCCTCGATCTGCTTGAAAGTCAGCATCGCGCGCTCCAGGGGAAGGTCTGATTCATTCCAAAATTTCCGCTAAGTGATAACCCTTATATTCCCAAAAGGGATGGACTTCGTGGAAATTTAATCCCTTTTTCGGATCGCCGAAAGCGCCCACCATGCGGTCTGACTCATTCGTTTCAGGACTACGCAGACCGCCATGGCCACCCTCATCACCGGCACGCGCATATTGCCGGCCGCACCCGTTGCCCCCGACGCCATCCTGCAGGCGCTGGCCGGCATCGTCACTCCGCATCTCAGCGACAACCTGGCGCGCCGCGAAGGCATCGCCGGGCTGCATCGCTACAACCGCGCCGGCAAGCTGGTCGGCACCGCGCTCACCGTCAAGACCCGTCCCGGCGACAACCTGATGATCTACAAGGCCATGATGCAGGTGCAGCCTGGCCACGTGCTGGTGGTGGACGCCGGCGGCGACCTGTCCAACGCGGTGCTGGGCGAGATCATGAAGCGCTACCTGCAGGCGCACGGCTGCGCCGGCGTGGTGGTGGACGGCGCCATCCGCGACGTCGGCGCGTTCGAGGCCGACGCGTTTCCCTGCTATGCGCGCGGCCACATCCATCGCGGCCCCTACAAGGACGGCCCGGGCGAGGTCAACGTGCCGGTGTCGATCGGCGGCCAGGTGATCCATCCGGGCGACATCGTGGTGGGCGACGAGGACGGCCTGGTCAGCTTCGCGGCCGACGAGGCGCCGGCCTTGATCGCCGCGGCGCGCGCGCATGCCGACAAGGAGGCGCGCATCATGGCCGAGATCGACGGCGGCGCCCGCACGCAGAGCTGGATGCAGGCGGCGTTCGCCGCCAAGGGGCTGGCATGAGCGGCGCCGACACCCTGGCGCTGGCGGCGCGCGCCCGTGCCATCAAGCCTTCGCCCAGCATGGCGGCCAAGACCCGCGTCGACCAGTTGCGGGCGCAGGGACGCGACATCATCGACTTCACCGTCGGCGAGCCGGATCTGCCGACGCCGGCCCATATCGTGCAGGCCGGCATCGACGCGCTCAAGAGCGGCGATATCCGCTATACCGCGTCGGCCGGCTCGCGGCCGCTGCTGGAAGCGGTGCGCGCCAAGTTCCAGCGCGAGAACGGGCTGGACTACGGGCTCGACCAACTGATCGTCGGCGTGGGCGCCAAGCAGCTGCTCTACACCGCGCTGGCCGCCACCGTGCAGGCCGGCGACGAGGTCATCATTCCCGCGCCTTACTGGGTCTCGTATCCCGACATGGTGCTGGTCAACGATGGCACGCCGGTGGTGGTGGCCTGCCCCGAGACCGACGGCTTCAAGCTCACGCCCGCAGCGCTGGAGCGCGCCATCACGCCGCGCACCAAGTGGCTCGTGCTGAACACGCCGGGCAATCCGACGGGCGCCATGTACAGCGCGGCGGAGCTGCGCGCGCTGGCCGACGTGCTGGCGCGCCATCCGCAGGTCTGGCTGATGACCGACGAGATCTACGAACACCTGGCCTACGGCGACGAGCGCCACGCCTCGCCGGCCGCCGTCGCGCCCGAACTGGCCGCCCGCACCCTGACCATCAACGGGGTTTCGAAGGCCTACGCGATGACCGGCTGGCGCCTGGGTTACGCCGGCGGCCCCAAGGCCCTGGTCAAGGCCATGGCCACGTTGATCTCGCAAAGCACCAGCTGCGTCAGCGCCATCAGTCAGGCCGCCGCGCGCGTCGCGCTGAGCGCCGACCAGGCTTGCGTCATTGAGGCGGCCGCCGTGTTCCATGCGCGCCGCGACCGCATCGTGGCGCTGCTGGACGCGGTGCCGGGCATCCGCTGCCCACGGCCGCAGGGCGCGTTCTACGTCTACCCCAATGTCGCGGGCCTGCTGGGACGGCGCACGCCGGCGGGCACGCTGTTGCAGAGCGACCTCGACGTGGTCATGTTCCTGCTGGACGAGGCCGGCGTGGCGGTGCTGGACGGCGCGGCCTATGGCCTGTCGCCGTACCTGCGCCTGAGTTTCGCGACTTCGATGGACCACATCGAGGAAGGCTGCCGCCGCATCGCCGAGGCCTGCGGCAGGCTGGCTTGAGTCCGGCGGCCCCGCGCAGGGGCCGCCGTCGTTGGCAGTACCCATACTTATATTTCAAGGGAATCAGCATGAAGCACTGGATCATCACCTGCGCGGCCGCCATCGGCCTGGCCGCCACCCTGGCGCCCGCCGCCCACGCGGACACGCTGCAGGACATCAAGGCGCGCGGCAAGTTCATCTGCGGCACCATGGGCACGGCCGAGCCGTTCAGCTTCCAGGATCCCAAGACCCGCGCCATCGTCGGCTACGAAGTCGACATGTGCCAGGCCGTGGCCGACAGCCTGGGCGTGCCGCTGGAGCTCAAGCTCATCGCGGTCGAGGCCCGCATCCCCGAACTGATCGCCGGCCGCGTCGACGTGGTCGCCGCCAACCTCGGCTGGAGCCCCGAGCGGGCGCAGCAGATCGACTACTCGCACCAGCATTTCGTGAGCCTGCAGAAGGTGCTGGCGCGGGAATCGGACAAGGACCTGAAGGCGCCCGCCGACCTGGCAGGCAAGCGCGTCAGCGCGGTGCGCGGTTCGTCGTCGGAGCAGGGCGCGCGCAAGTTCATCCCCAACGTCGAGCCGGTGACGTTCAAGGATCCCAGCGGCGCCTTCCTCGCCTTGCAGCAGGGCAAGGTCAGCGGCTTCGTCGGTTCCGAACTGATGCTGGTCAAGCTCAAGCAGCAGGCCGCGAGCAGCGCGGTGCCGGCCAAGATCCTCGAACCGGCGCTGTTCGTGGAGCCGTGGGGCATGGGCGTGCGCCGCGGCGATACCGCGATGCTGAACCAGGTGAACCAGGTGCTGGACGGGCTGGAAGCCTCGGGCAAGGCCACGCAGATCTTCGACAAGTGGTTCGGCGCCGGCACCCAGTTCAACATGAAGCGCGACTTCCGCATCGAAGCGATCAAGGGTTGAGGCGCCTCGCGCCGGAGCCTTAGCCGATGCATTACGTCTTCGACTTCTCCGCCATCTTCCAGGGGGAATACCCGGCCTGGCTGCTCAGGGGGTTCGTCACCACCCTGGCGCTGGCCGGGCTGGCCTGGATCCTGGCGTTCCTGGTGGGCAGCCTGCTGGCGGTCATCCGCCTGACCGGCTCGCCCGTGGCCAACGCGCTGATCGCGCTGTACGTGGCCTTCCATCGCAACGTGCCCATGCTGGTGCACATCCTGTTCTGGTATTTCGGCGTGCCGGCCCTGCTGCCGCAGGCCGCGACCGACTGGCTCAACAGCCACGGCAGCGAGTTCATCCTGTCGTGCATCGCCATCGGCCTGGTGATGTCGGCCTACATCTGCGAGGACCTGCGCAGCGCCGTGCGCGCCATCCCGCCGGGGCAGGTCGAGGCGTCCCGCGCGCTGGGCCTGGGCTTTCTGCGCACCATGCGCTGCGTGGTGCTGCCGCAGGCCTTCCGCATCGCCATTCCGCCACTCCTGAACCAGACCCTGCTGCTGGTCAAGAACACCAGCCTGGCCATGGCCATCGGCGTGGCCGAACTGACCGCCGTCGGCCGCGAGATCGAGAACTACACGTTCCGCACCTTCGAGGCCTATGCGGTGGTGACGGCGATCTACCTGGCGCTGTCGTTTCTCATCATGGGCGGCGGCGCGCTGCTGCAGCGGCGCTACCGTCCGCTGGGAGGCCATTGAATGTGGGATATCCTCAAAGACAACTGGCTGCTGCTGCTCATCGGCCAGTATCCGCACGGCCCGATCGGCGGCCTGGTCGCCACGCTGGGCCTGGCCGCCATCAGCCTGGCGCTGGCGCTGCCCTGCGGCGTGCTGCTGGCGCTGGGCCGCATCAGTCCGTACCGCGCGCTGCGCTGGCCGGCGTCGGCCATGGTGTACCTGGTGCGCGGCCTGCCGCTGCTGATGTTCATCTTCTGGGCGTACTTCTTCGTGCCGCTCATCATCGGCCGGCCGGTGGCGGGCACCACGACGATGGTGGTGGCGCTGGTGTGCTACGAAAGCGCCTACCTGGCCGAGATCATCCGCGCCGGCATCCAGGCGTTGCCGCCCGGGCAGCAGGAGGCCGGCCGCGCGCTCGGCCTGTCGTACCTGCAGACCATGCGCCGGGTGATCCTGCCGCAGGCGCTCTACAACATGCTGCCCAGCATGCTGAGCCAGTTCGTCTCGACGGTGAAGGAGACCTCGCTGGCCTACGTGATCAGCGTGCAGGAGCTGACCTATGCGGCCAACCAGATCAACAGCGTCCTGCTGACCAAGCCGTTCGAAGTGTTCGCGCTGCTGGCGCTGACCTATTTCATCCTGAATTTCGGCCTGAGCGCCCTGGTGCACCTGACCGAGAAACGCATCGGCAGCCGCCGCGCCGGCCGCGCGCCTGCCCCCAAGGTGGTTCCGACATGATCCGATTTTCCGAAGTGCAGAAGTGGTACGGCGACTATCAGGCGCTGACCGACGTGACCGCGCAGGTGCGGCGCGGCGAGGTGGTGGTGGTGTGCGGCCCGTCCGGCTCGGGCAAGTCGACCCTGATCCGCACGGTGAACCGGCTGGAGCCGATCCAGAAGGGCGTGATCGAGGTCGACGGCCAGGACATCTACGGCGGCAAGGTGCACCTGGACACGCTGCGCAGCCACATCGGCTTCGTGTTCCAGCAGTTCAACCTGTTCCCGCACCTGTCGGTGCTGGAGAACCTGATGCTGGCCCCGCTGCAACTGAAACGCGCCCGCCGCCCCGAGGCGCGCGACCGCGCCATGCAGCTGCTGGACCGCGTCGGCCTGGCCCACAAGGCCGAAGCCTACCCGGCGCAACTGTCCGGCGGCCAGCAGCAACGCGTGGCGATCGCGCGGGCGCTGGCGATGAATCCGCCGGTGATGCTGTTCGACGAACCGACCAGCGCGCTGGACCCCGAGATGGTGGGCGAGGTGCTGCAGGTGATGAAGGGCCTGGCCAGGGACGGCATGACCATGGTGTGCGTGACGCACGAGATGGGGTTTGCGCGGGAGGTGGCGGATACGGTTTGGTTTATGGATGCGGGGAGGATTTTGGAGGTGGCGGGGCCGGAGGCGTTTTTTGGGCGGCCGGGGACGGAGAGGGCGCGGAAGTTTTTGGCTGACATTCGGGGGTGAGGGGCTTGTTTTGCTGTTGCGGGGTGGGTTCTTTAGGCGCGCGTGGTGGGGTCGGTGGGGGATGGCGGGGCTACGATTGCGGTCCG
>NZ_CYTY01000081.1:0-7778 GCF_001298995.1 Achromobacter sp. 2789STDY5608615 | reverse complement strand
GCGCGATTGCAGGGGCGGGGTTCAGCATCTCCAATGCGGGCATTCTTCAAGGCGGCGGGGGGGGTGATAGTGGTGCATGGAGGATCGCCCCAGCCTCGGCAGGGAGCGCAATCAGCGGAAGCCGCCTGAACATCACGAACCGTCTGGTCATTCAGGGCGGTTCAGGTTCAAAGGGGATTAGGGACTACTACAACTGGGGGCAGCCTTATTATGCGGCGGCCCCAGGCGGCCCGGGCGGGAATGGAATACAAGGGGATGGCCTGCGGATCATCAACGCTGGCGGCGCCCAGATATTGGGCGGAGGAGCGGGCGCGGGCGGAGACGTTTCTATTCCTGCGTATGGCGTCGTCGGCGGGAATGGCGGCGCCGCTATCAGCGGCAGCAACCTCACCATCATCAATAGCGGAGACATCGAAAAGGGCGCGGGCGGGGCTGGATCAGGAACTGCCAAGTCAGGCCTGGACGGCGCCGCCATTTCCCTGACGGGAGGCGTGAACGCCCTCACGCTCGAAGCCGGCTCGAGCATCGACGGCAATATCGTGCTGTCGCATGACGACAAGACCCTGGGCGCGCCGCGCTTGTCGATCCTCAACCGGGGCGGCAGCTCGGCCCGGGTGAAAGGCGATGTCATCGTCGGCGCGGGGGCCGATGCCGGATTTGCCGGCAACCCGATGACTCTCGACGGCAGTGTCAGGTTGCGCGATGGCGCGACGTTGTCCATCACGTCGGCGAGCGCCCAGTCAGGCGAGTCACCGGCAAGCATGTTGGCCAAAACCGTCAGCATCGGTTCGGATGTGGGTTTCAACCTGTCCGGGGTTGGCCAGGGCAGCGCCACGGACGCGTTGCTGTTCAGCACGACGAGCGGAAAAATCGAAGGCGATTTCGCCCATATCGCCATCGGCGGCAAAAGAGCGGAGCGTGACGCCGCGGATCCGACCCAATGGGTTGCGGACTATCTGACCCTTCGCACCCGCAAATCCGATGATGCAGAGCACTTCCTGGCGAGCTGGCGGCTGGCCTGGTTCGACACGCCATCCCAGGCGCATGGCACGTTCCTGATCGGAGGCGACGAGGCATTTACCGTGGGCGCGGCGTTGAACACAGTCAATGCCGGCGACCATTGGGACGGCAACAGCCTGACCAAGCAGGGGGCGGGCACGCTGATCCTGACCAGCGACAACACCTACAGCGGCGATACCGTGCTGGAAGCGGGCACGCTGCGCGTGGGCAACAACGGCACGACGGGCGCCGTCGCCGGAAATATCGTCAATCAGGGCGAGCTGGTCTTTGACCGCAGCGATGCGGTGACTTACGCGGGCGTGATTTCAGGCACGGGCGCGGTGACGCAGGCCGGCACCGGCGCCCTGACATTGAGCAACCAGAACACCTACACCGGCGCCACCGCCATTACCGCCGGCACGCTCTATACCGCGGTAACGGATGCGATTGCCTACAGCACGGACCTGGCGGTGTGGGCGGACGCGGAGTGGAACCTGGACGGCCACTCGCAGACCTTGGCCGCTGGCGCGACGCTCACGAATCGCGGCGTCATCCGGACGGCGGGCGCGGACCTGCGCGGCAGCGACCTGACCATCACCAACACCAATCGCGGCAGCATCGATGCGGGCGATGGCGCGCTGGTCCTGACTGGCGGCGCAAATACCCTGACGTTCGAACGCGGGGCCAGGATGGCCGGCGGCGTGAAACTGTCCGCGGGCGCGGATGCCGATCATCTGACCGCCTTGCGCATTGTCAGCAATGTCGACTCCCTGGTGAGCGGCGCGTTGACGGCGGCCGCCCATACCCGCCTCACCCTGGCCGGCAAGGGATTGACGTTCAGCGGCGACGCCGCCCTGGGAACAGGCGCCTTGGTCTTCGATCCGGGCAGCAGCCTGACCGCTCGCGCCGTCTCGTTCGATGATGGGGCCACGGTATCCGCCGGCCTGACCGGATGGGATCAGCACGCGGTGCGTCTGATCACCACGACCGGCGGCATCACGGGGGCATGGCGCGCCGGTGACGTGCTGCTGGACGGCGTAGCCGCGTCGGAGCACGGCTACATCAACACCGACGGGCGCAACATGCAGTACTCCTTGCGCTGGGACGGATTGGATTCGGCGGCCAGCGGCACGTTCCGCGTGGCCGATGGCAAGACCTTCGAGGTGACGGGAGCGCTTTCCAACAACACGGCGCAGTTGAATCCCGACTGGGATGGCCGGAGCCTGACCAAGGCCGGCGGCGGCACCTTGATTCTCAGCGCTGACAATCTTTACGACGCAGGCACTCGCGTCGTGGATGGCTCGTTGCAGTTGGGCAGTGGCGGCGCCACCGGCACCGTGCTGGGGGATATCGTCAACGATGGCCAGGTGCTCTTTGACCATGGCGCCGAGGCGGCCACGTACGCAGGGAAGATTTCCGGCACGGGCTCGGTGGCCAAGAATGGCGCCGGCACGATGACGCTGACCGGCGACAACGTTTACACGGGGCGCACCACCATCAACGCCGGCACGCTGCGGATCGGCGATGGCGGCGCCACCGGCTCCCTGCAAGGGAATGTCGCCAACAATGCCGCGCTCGTCTTCAACCGCAGCGACACCTTGACCTATGGAGGCAGGTTGTCCGGCACGGGCAGCCTGACGCAGGCGGGGGCCGGCACGTTGATCTTGACCGGCACCAATATCTATTCCGGCGATACCCTTGTCGATGCCGGCACCCTGCAATTCGGGGCGCCGGGCGCCGGCACGTCCCTCAATGTGTTAAGCGGGGGCCTCACGGTCGCACCGGGCGCCATACTCGCCAAGGACCCTTCCGCGACGCTGCGAGTGGGTGGCAACGTGGCGATCGGGGCGGGCTCGACGCTGCTGTTGCGCGACACGATGCAAACAACATCGTCTTCCCCGGGGCTGACGATGGGCACGATGAATATCGGCAAGGACGCCACCCTGTATCTGCCCAACTTCGTCGACAGGCCTGCCGCTGAAGTCGAATTGTTCCGTTCGTCCGGTGGCATCACGGGCGACTTTGCCCATGTTGTATTGGGTAATGGGTACGTGCCCACGACGGATTATCGCAAGCTGACCGTCCGGAAATCCGGCACCCGCTTCCTGGCCGGTTACGGCTTGAGCTGGTACGCGCATCCCTCCATGTCGCATGGAACCTTCACGCTCGATACCGACGACACGGTCAGTGAGGCGCTCAAGGAGGTGGAGGCCAATACCGACCCCGACGAGCGCTGGAATGGCACAAGCCTGACCAAGCGAGGGCTCGGGACGCTGACCCTGACCGGCAATAACAGCTACAGCGGTGTCACCTCGGTTCGCGTTGGCACGTTGCGTATCGGTGATGGCGGCACGTCAGGTTCCATCACCGGAAATCTGTCCATCGAGGATGGCGCTGCGCTGGTCTTCGATCGTAGCGACGATGTCGCTTTCAATTTGGGCTATATATCCGGGGCGGGCACGATCACCAAGAAAGGGACCAATACCGTGTCGCTGTGGGGCGATGGCCGGGGCTATGCCGGGATCACCACCATCGAGGACGGCACGCTGAAGGTTGGCTCTCCGGCGCTTACGGTCAATCTGCTGGCCGGGAATATCGTCAACCACGGCACCCTGGAGTTCTACAGCGTCAGCGGCGGTCAGTACCGCGATGTGATCTCCGGCTCGGGTAGCGTGAAGCTGCAAGGCAGCGATGTGACGTTTCTGGGCGAGAACTCGTACAGCGGCCTCACCACGGTCGACGGCAAACTCTCTATCGGCAATGATGGCACGACGGGCTCCCTGGCCGGAGACATCCACATTCAGTCCGGCGGAGTGGGCTTTCGGCGCTCCGATGCGGTGGAATACGGGGGGGGGGATTTCCGGAGCCGGGTCTGTTTCGCATGGCAATAACTACTTGAAAGCCGGAGGCACGCTGACCCTGACGGGAGAGAACAGCTATACCGGAGGCACGGCGATTTACGGTGGCACGCTTCGCATCGGCAAGGGCGGCACCAAGGGTTCGGTGGTAGGCGATATCTACAACTACGGCATGCTGGTTTTCGACCGCAGCGACGACGTGCAATACGCGAGTGTGGTTTCAGGTGGCGGCAGTGTCACCAAGGACGGCGGTGGCCGACTGTTGCTGACGGGAGGGAACACCTATTCCGGAGACACCCTCATCAACGCCGGCGTACTGCAGTTGGGCGACGGCGGCACCGTGGGTGCGATTGCAGGGAATGTCGTCAACAATGCCACGCTGATCTTTGACCGCGGCGATGCCGTCACTTATGCAGGCAAGATTTCCGGCAATGGCGCGCTCATCAAGCAGGGCGGCAACACCCTGACGCTGGGCGCAAGCAACACCTATGGCGGCCCGACCACCATCAACGCGGGCACCCTGAAATTCAGCGGCGGGGCAATTGCCGCCAACGCGCTGGCTGGCCGCGTGGCCGTGGCTGACGGAGCCCGCCTGGAGATCCAGGTGCCGACCAGCGTCCGTGTTTCCGACCAGGTCGCTTTGCAGCATGGATCGACGCTGGCCCTGCATGATGCCTTGAAGGGCATGTCATCAGGCCCCGGCCTGACGGCCGGCAAGCTGTCAATCGACAACGACGTCACCTTCGCGCTGTCCGGCATTGCCCACAAGATCCAGCGCGGCGTGGTGTTATTCAGCGCCGACGAGGCGATCACGGGTGATTTCTCGCGTGTCATCACGGATGGGTTCGAAAGGCAGGTCGATTACCTGACGCTGACCACCCGGAAATCCGACGACAACAAGCAGTACCTGGCGGACTATGACCTGACCTGGCTGCTCGACAATGGCCAGGCGAACGGCTTGTTCACCATCGCCACTGGCCTGGCGCAGACCATTGAAGACGCGCTCAGGAACGCTGGCGCCAATGCCGCCACGGGATGGGACGGCAACAGCCTGACCAAGCAAGGCCTCGGGACGCTGACCCTGACCGGCGACAGCACCTACACCGGCGCCACCACGATTGGGGCCGGGACGCTGGCGCTGGGCGCGGGCGGCGTAACGGGCTCGGTGGCGGGCAATATCGCCAACCAGGGCATGCTGATCTTCAATCGCGGCGATGCGGTGACCTATGCGGGCGAGATTTCGGGTGCCGGAACGGTCACCAAGAAGGGGAACAACACCCTGACCTTGACCGGCAATAACACCTACACCGGGCTGACCACCATCGAATCCGGCTCGCTGCGGGTGGGCAACGGCGGCGCAAGCGGCGCCTTGGCTGGCGACATCGCCTTCCAGGATGCGGTGGGCTCGCTGGTGTTCGACCGCAGCGACGCATCGCAGTATGGGGGTGCCGTTTCCGGCGCGGCCAGCGTCGCGAAGAACGGCGCCGGCAGGTTGATCCTGTCGGGAGAAAATACTTACACGGGTGGCACCGCCATCAACGCCGGCGTGCTTCAGCTTGGCGACGGGGGCGTGGGCGGCTCGGTGCGCGGAAACATCCTCAACAATGCGGCCCTGGTGTTCGCCCACAGCGGCAAGACGCAAAATGCGGGCGCCATCTCGGGCACGGGCACAGTGACCCAGGCCGGCAGCGGGGTGCAGGTGCTCAGCGGCGGCAATAGCTATAGCGGCGATACGGCGATCCAGGCCGGGACCTTGAGATTCGGCAACGGCACGGCGGCCATCAATACGCTCGGCGGAGGGATCAACGTCGCTGGCGGGGCCACGTTGTCGGTGCATGCGCCCGCGATCGTGGCCTTGTCCGGATCGGTGGTGCTCGAAGCCGGGGCGACGCTGTCCATGCTGGAGCCGCTCAAGAGCGGAGCGCCATTTGGCAATTTGACCGCCTCCAAGGTGCGCATCGGCGACAACGTCTCGCTCGACCTCTCCGGCTTCATTCACAAGCCCAACCAGACCAAGGTGCTGTTCAGCGCGGCGGATGGCATCGAAGGCGACTTTGCACGGGTCATATCGGGCGGATTCGAGAAGATGGTCGACTACCTGACGGTGGTCGCCAGAAAATCCGATGATCAAAAGCGTTACCTGGCCAGTTATGGCCTGAGCTGGCTGGCTGACAACGGGCAGGAACATGGCACCTTCACGCTGGCCGCCGGCGAGCAGGACACTGTCGACGTATCGTTGATGGATGTGAAGCCGTCCGCGCATTGGGATGGCGCCAGCCTGACCAAGCAAGGCGCCGGCATGCTGACGCTGGCCGGCGATCATATCTACAGCGGCGATACCACGATCGCGGCCGGGACGCTGGCTTTGGGCGCGGGGGGGCGATACAGGCTCGGTCACCGGGAATATCGCCAACCGAGGCACGCTGGTCTTCAATCGTGGCAACGCGGCGACCTACGCGGGCGTGATCTCGGGCTCGGGGGCGGTGACCAAGAAGGGGGGGCAATGTCCTGACGCTCGCGGGTAATAACACCTACACCGGACTGACCACCGTGGAAGGCGGCACGCTACGCATCGGCGACGGCGGCGCAAGTGGCACCTTGGCCGCCGACGTTACTTTCACGGGCCTCGGAGGCATGGTATTTGACCGCAGCGATGCGTCGCAGTACGCGGGCGTGATCAAGGGGCTGGTGGGCGTGCACAAGAATGGCGCGGGCACCCTGATTCTGTCTGGCGAGAACACGTATACCGGCAACACGGTCATCAATGCAGGCGTGCTGCAGCTTGGCGCCGGGGCTGTGAGTGGCTCGGTTGGCGGGGCTATCGTCAACAATGCCGTCCTGGCCTTTGATCGCAGCGATGCAGTGACCTTCGGGAATTCGATTTCAGGCACGGGTGACGTCATCAAGCGAGGCAACAACACCCTGACCTTGAGCACTGCCACGAGCCATACGGGCGAGACCCGGATCGAGGCAGGTACGCTCAAGTCCGGCGTGGCGAACGCATTCGCGAACTCCTCCGGCCTGACCGTGGCGTCTGGCGCCAGCCTGAACCTGGGCGGATATACCGTCCAGAGAATTCGACAGCTGAACAACCGCGGCGTCATCCTGTTCAACGACCTGGGCGCGCCCGCGGCCATGGGTGGCATCCAGGTGGTTGGAAACATGAACCACGGCGGCATGTTGATGCTGAATACGTGCGCCGACTGCGCCGGCCAGGTCTATACCCAGGACGGAGACTGGGTCGGGGACGGTGGTTCGGTCTCTTTCGGCACGGTGCTCGGCGGCGACGCCAGCAAGACGGACAAGCTGCACGTCAGTGGCGCCGCGACCGGCACGACTTATGTCGTGGTGTCCAACGAGGGAGGGGCTGGCGCGCAGACGATCGAGGGTATCGAACTGATACGGACGGGGACCTCCACGGCGGACGCCTTCGTGCAAAGAGGCCGCATCGTCGCCGGCGCTTATGACTATCGGCTGCAAAAGGGTTCGGCTTCGGGGAAAAATGAGAACAACTGGTATCTGACGAGTTTGATCGCGTCGACGGAAAAGCCAGTCGAGCCGCCTATTGATGTGCCGGTGGTTCCGCCTGTGGATACGCCAGCGGTGCCGCCTGTTGATACGCCAGCGGCTCCGCCTACCGACAAGCCGGTGGTGGTGCCGCCAGTTGATACGCCAGCGGCTCCGCCTGCTGACAAGCCGGGGGTGCCGCCAGTTGATACGCCAGCGGTTCCGCCTGCTGACAAGCCGGTGGTGGTGCCGCCAGTTGATACGCCAGCGGCTCCGCCTGCTGACAAGCCGGGGGTGCCGCCAGTTGATACGCCAGCGGTTCCGCCTGCTGACAAGCCAGGGGTGCCGCCTGTTGATACGCCAGTGGTCCCGCCTGCCGACAAGCCGGTGGTGGTGCCGCCAGTTGATACGCCG
>NZ_CYTY01000080.1:0-8707 GCF_001298995.1 Achromobacter sp. 2789STDY5608615 | reverse complement strand
GGCCCCAGCCGGCCCCGCGCGCCGCCGCCGACCGGCCGCGCTGGCGCAGCACGGCCTGGCCGGCCGGCCCCATCTGCCGCCACAGCTGCCGCTGGGCGGCGAACGCCTGGGCGTGGCGTTCACTGGCGGCGCACCACTGCTTGAATGCATCGGCTTCGCGCAACGTCGCCTGCCCGGATGCGATCAGGCGGATCCAGGCGCGGGCCTGGCGTTCGATGTCCGCCTGTCTGCGATCGGCGGGCTGGGTTGCGGTGTTCATTGCATGCTCTCTCGATGCCGCCGCGCCGCCACTGCGGGCGTTGGCGCGCGGTTTTTCCCCTTGACATCCATAGGACGACTCTCGCAGCCGGAACCCGCCTTATGGTGACAATAATTTACGTGTGCGCCGGGCACAGTACTCGTGGGCGTTGCGCAGCTCGCGTTCGACGGTGCGCAGCGAGACGCCCAGGCGCTCGGCGATGTCGTTCTGGGGCTGACCCTCGAGCCGCACGGCCAGCAGGATGTCGCGCTGGCGCGCCGGCAGCTCGCCCATGGCGCGGGTCAGCGCGTCGAGCTCCGCGCGCCCGGCGGCAATCTGCTCCGGCCCCGGGGCCGGGTCGGCGATGGCGAGCAGCGCGTCGGCCTCGGCGACGGTCAGGCGCCGGTTCTCGACCCGCTGCTGGTCCACCGCCACGTTCACGGCCATGCGCATCAGATAGGGGCCGGGGCTGTCGACCGGACCCAGTTCCTCCTTGGCCTCCAGGCGCAGCCAGGTGTCCTGCAGGGCGTCGCTGGCCAGGTCCGGACAGCCCAGGCGCCGTGTCAGGCGCGCCTTCAGGTCGTCATAGCGTTGCAGCATGAAGTCGCGCAGGACCGACAGGCTGGTGGGCATCGTGGATCCGTGTCAGTGCGGAAAGGACCGGCGCATGGCGTCAATACGCCGGGCAGCCCTGATCGTGTTCCGGCGACTCCGGCACGATCAGCATCACGAAGGGCTGCTCCAGGTCGGCCGGCGGCGCCTTGTCGAGCACGGTCTGGTCCAGCGCCAGCACGATTTCGCCGTCCTTGTCCATGTCGCCGGTCGAATCCAGCACCCGCGCATGTTCCACCCGGCCCATCGGCGAGACCTCGAAGCTGACCGCGGCGCGATAGCCGCCGGCGCGGGTCGCGGGATTGCGGCACAGCGCGTCGCGCACGCCGGCCTGGACCACGCCGTAGTAACTGCGGTAGAACGCGCCGCGGCTGGCGCTGGGACGGCGGCCCGGCGCGGCGCCGACCGCGGCGGGCCGCAGGATGACGGCGTTGGCGGCCGTGTATTCCACGGCCAGCCCCGAACCTTCGATCAGCATGCGCAAAGCCGCCTCCGGCGTATAGATTCCCTTGACCGCGGCCGAACGCCGCCCCACCGCCAACGCGGCGCGATACACCACCGAACTGCCGGTGACGTTGCTGTACTGCTCGAGTGCCGATTGCAGCGGCTGCGCCGGAAGGTCGAAGTCGAAGACGCGCATGACCGGCTCCTGCGCGCCGGCCTGGCGCCAGCACAGGACCGCGCACAGCCCCCACGCGATCCACCAGCCTGTCCAACCGCGCCGGCGGCCTTGCGCCCGCGCCCTGCCCGCCCTGATTGGCTCCAGATGCATGCCCAGCCCTTGTCGCGCCCCCGCGGCTGAAGGGGAGCCGCAACACGTCGTGCTAATCGGTGAATGGGCAATGTAGGTCGCGCTTGTGACTGCCGCATGACAGCCAATCGTCAGGTTTCGGGGCCACCGGGCGCCCCTAGCCTCCCGACAGGCCGCGCTGCTCCGGTTCGGTCAGGCGGGCCTTCTGGGCCGCGTCCAGCTCGCCATTGCCGAGCATCTGGAAGATGCTGCGCGGGTCGTAGCCCTGGGGCGGCGGCGCGCCGCCCGGACGCGGATTGCCGCCGGCCGGCGTGGCGCCGCCGGCCGCCGCGCCCGCCACCGGTTCGCTGCCGTAGCCCAGGATCTGCACGTTGATGATGGACGGCAGGTTGCGGCGCGCGGCGTTCTGCTGCTGCCGCGTGGTGTCCTGCGCGCTCTGGGTGGCGCCGGCCGCCGCCGCGCTGGCGCTGGTCAGCGCCGCGACGTTCACCGCCGCCAGCGTCGGCACGCCAGTGGCCTTGCCCTGCCCCACCACGTTGGCCGCGTTCACCACCTGCAGCGCCGCCAGGTTGACGTTGCCCGAGTAGCGGATGCCGGCCTCGCCCGCGTCGATGGTGCCCAGCGGCGCCACCAGGTCGACGTCGCCCGGCCGCACCTCCGGGATCGGGTCGAGGGTCGCGATGCCCGCGCCCGTGCTGGGCACGGTCGGCGACAGCGTCACGTTGCCGACATCGTCGTACAGGCGCCGCTGCGGCGTGTACACCACCGTGCTCTTGGACCCGCGGCCGCTGTTGATGTCGCCCTCGGCCGACCAGCCCAGGATGTTGCCGCCGAAGGTCGTCATGACCCGGCTCTGGCCCAGCAGGATGCTGCCCTTGGCGTACATCTGGATGTCGCCCGCGCCCTGGGTGATGATGCCGGCCGTGGATGGCGGCGGCAGCCCCTCGACGCCGAAGACCATCTTGCCGCCCGGCGCCAGCAGGTGGATCGCGCCGCCGAACAGGGTCTGGATGCCCGATCCGCCGAACAGGGTGATGTCGCCCTGGTAGTGGATCGGCCGCCCCTGCGCATCGGTGGCCGGATACAGCTCGGCGATGGCCTGGCGGCCGCGCGCATAGCTGCCGGCGCGCGGACCGGCGGTGTCGTTGTGCTCGCGTCCGCCCGCGGTCAGCTCGGCGTAGTAGACCTGGCGCAGGAACACGCGCTGCTGCTCGGCCGGCAGCGCGTCGAAATAGGCGCGGGCCTGGTCCGCCGACCCGGTGTAGCCATGCTGCTGGCGCAGCCAGTCGGCCAGTTCGCCTTCGTAGGTCTTGACCGTCTTGCCGGGCTGGCCGGCCAGCGGCTGGCCCGCATCGGCGCGGTTGGCGGGGTCGAGATAGCGCCGCGCGAAGGCGGCGTAGTCGCCCTCGCCGCCGGCGCTGGCGACGATGCCGGCGCCTCCCCGGCCGGTGGCCTGGCTGCCGTCGATCATGCCCAGGCTGGTCAGGCGGCCCCTGTCTTCCTGCGTGAGGTTGCGGCCCGCGCTGACTTCCAGCCAGCCGGGGCCGGCCACGTCGACGTTGGCGTAGAGGATGTCGCGGCCGGCGACGATGCGCGAGACGTCGTTGGGCTGCTGGTTCAGGATCAGGGCCTTGAGGTTGACGATGTCGCCGCCGGCCTGGATGCTGACGGGACGGGCGGCGTGGTATTCGGCGCCGGCGGTGGTCGTTATCGTGCTGCCGGTGAACAGGCCCACGATGTCGCCACCCGCGTAGAAGCGCGCGATACCCGCATTGGACTGGGCGGGACGTCCCGCCGCCGTATTGAAGCCAAAGGCGAACACGCCGCCTTCCGCGCCGATGGCGTTTCCTGTCGTGACCGCCCCACCGTCCCAGGTCGCAAAATAAGCGGGCCGCTGCGGCGTGGGGACCGAGGCAGGATCCGCGCCGGATATGCTGGTGCGATAGCCCCCGCCGTACAGGCCGCCCTTGGCAAGCAGCTCGACGCTGCCGCGGTTGCCTGGCGCAAATACCCATTCCGACGTGGCGCTGCCGGGGCTGGCGTGATAGTAGATACTGCCGGAAGCCGCCACCGCGCTGAACCGCGACGGATAGGCGAACATGTTGGAGTAAGCGCTTGCCGTGTATTGGGTCGAATCCTTGCTCGCGCTGTCGTCGAAATGCGCCCCGGCAAAGGGTGTCACCGCCCCGCCGGCCGCGAACAGGTTCAGTGCCGTCCGTTCGGTCCACAGCGAGAACCAGTTATTGGCGCCGCCGGGCTGGGCAACGCCGTCCTTGATGAACGAGGTTGCGGAAAACTGGTACATCCTGCCGGCATCGCCCATCCCGCCCAATACCGCATCGCCACGCGCGCCAAGCTGGACAGTGGCATCGCCCGCCACGACCACCAAGCCGCCGGACGGGGCCGCCAGTGTCGGGCGCAATGGATTCACGCCACGCGAGTCCGAGGGATCGGCCAGGCCATAAATCGGATCCACCCGCCCGATACTGCCCGCGCTGACGGAAATGGACCCGCGCAGATTGGTCAAGACGCCGTTCAGATCCGACGGCGCCCCCGTGATGGTCGGCACGCCCCCGCCTCCGCTGGCGGTCTTGAGCGGGTTCAAGGCGCCGCCGACGTGCAGGCTCAAGTCGCCCCCGCCTGTGGAAATCAGCCGGCCGTCGGGCGTGATGCGTCCCGTGCTGCCCACCGTCAGCGCCAGCCCCTGGCTCGTCGCGTTCGACGTATTGCGCGTTTTCAGCGGATTGAGCACGCCGGCGTTGCCGCCCACGTTCACGGAAAGATTACCGCCGCCCAGCGTGCCGAAGCCGGTGAATCCCTCGACCGAGATGCCGTCCACCGGCAACCCCAGATCCTGGAAGGCGGTGTAGAACGGCGTCGGAAGATAGGTGCCGAAGTTGATCCACCAGGCGGTTTGCAGGCCGATCTCCCGGCCCCCCCCTGCCGCCACAGCCAGTAGCCCGGATAGCTGCCAGGCGCCGCGGAGGCCCCGCGCGCGTCCGCGCCATAGGTCGAGGCGGGCATGCCGCGGATCGCGCCGCGCATGTCGCCCTGCACATTGACCAGCACGTTGCCGCCGCGCTCGGGATACCAGGCGGCATACTGGTCGCCCGTCACCAGCGGCTCATAGCTGGCCGCCCCCGCGCCGAGCACGGAGCCATAACCTTCGAGCTGGTTGCGCCTCTCGACCTCGGATCGCGGCAAGTTGTAGGCATCGCGGCCCAACGCATCCAGGATGGGATTGCCCTGCGCGTCGCGGACCGTGTCCGACGGCGTGCCCGCGGTGTAGATGCCATAGTAGGAACCCTGCTGGAAATTGCCGCCAGCCAGGATATCCAGGTCTCCTCGCCCTGTGCGGATGACGCTGAAAATCGGCGTTTCACCCAACAGCATGCCGCCCTGATCGATGATGCCGAGATCAATGCCGAGGTCCTTCAGGTAGTGCGGATCCGACAGCTTCAGGTTACCGCGACCGCCCAGCCCGGAGGCCGGCAGTAGCGCCCGCGTGTCCGCCGAATCCAGGTCAGCCCCGCCGGCCAGACGCAGGCTCCACGACGAGGCGCCAGCCTTGAGCATGGGCGCCACCGCCCAGATGCGTCCTTGCACGCCCTCGTCATTCAGGTCCCGCAGATCAACGGTGGTACTCCTGAAGCGCAGGTCGGTGCCGCCCGGCAGATACGCTCCGGCGGCCAGCGACAAATCCCCGGACAGGGTCAGCAGGGAACTGAAGATCGACAGCGGCGTCCCCTTCGGCACGGTGAAGGCCCGCACCGGAATCGCCTGGTTCAGGACCAGGCCTGCCCCCAGCCGTGCGCCGGCGGTCAATGCCAGATCCGCCCGCAACACGCTGCCCTTGGCATAGAGCGTGCCGTCCGCGGCACGGATATCGGCTTCCAGCACCGTGCCGGCCGCCAGGGTCAGCGGCTGGGAAAGCTCGACCTGCGCGGGCAGCCGTGAATTCGCCTTGATCGTGTTGGCATTGATCGGCAAGTCGAAATTCAGGGATTCGTTTTCCGTGATCGGGAACGTCGTGCCGCCAGAAGTACCGCCACGCAACCTCACCGCGCGCGGCAGAATCAGGCTTTGCCCGGCCAGATCCACGCCGTTGGCTTCGTCCGGATTGCGGCGGCCGATCAGGCGCCACGCGCGGGCATCGTCATCGGTGGCCAGCGGCGGCGCGAAGCCATCGGTGATACTGCCGTAGATGTTCAGGTCTCCCTTGGCCCGCACCAGCAGTACGCCCGCCTCGCCAAACCCGCGCCTGGCCGGGTCATTGCGGTCGGCGTTGGGGCCATAGCGGTAATTCGACAGGTCCAGGTCACCTTCGATCCGCAGATCGCCATCAACGCCGCGGCTGACGATCTCCACGCCCGGACGCAATGCGTATCCCTGCAACCGGGCGCGCAGCCCGGCATTGGCCAGCGCCGCGTTCATGTAGGCCACGCTGTCGGCGTCCAGCTGATCCAGGTAGGCCTGGGTGATGACCTGGGGCGTGCGGCCGGTGACGTCCGGCGCCGACGCCAGGGGCGCGTCGTCATAGCGCCGGAAGGCGTTGACGGAGACGCGCTCGGCGCCCAGCACGCGCGGCGTGCCGAGAATATCCAGCCCCACATCATTGCCGCCCACGCGCGGCGCATTCAGATCCAGGGTGCCGCGCGAACGGCCGTCGTTCATCCCCGGCGCGCTCCCTGAGGCCACGCCGGTACCGGCGCGCAGATCCACCACCGCGTCGGAGCCAAGCACCAGCCGGCCCTGGCCGGCTGTCAGCTCCACCACCGCGCGGTTGGGACTGTCGATGATGTCGCCGCGGCTGTCCACCCGCAGCAGTGCGCCATGCGCATCCAGCAAGCCGTTGACGATCAGGTCGCGCATTGCCGACAGGCGGATGCTGCCGACCTGCGCGCCGCTGGCGTCGATCAGGCCGTTCACCGTGAGGCTGCCGCCATCGACCGCGATGTTGACGCGCCGCGCCTTGACCTCGCTGCCGATCACCAGGTCGCCGCGCTTGATCTGGAAGGCGCGCGATCCGGTGATGCCGCCTTCGTTGAGCCGCTGGTTCAATCCGGCGAAATCCGCGATGGCCTGGGCCCGCAGCGCAATGCCGCCCGCGTCGAAGGGCACGATGGTGCCGCCCGCATCGTAGTCGCCGCTGGCCTGGCCCTTGATGACGCCGCGCAGATCGATCAGGCCCGCGCCTGCCTCCAGGGCGGTGGCCGTGAGCCTGCCGGCCTGGTTGTAGCGCGCGGACAGATCGATGACGGAGCCCGCGACCTGCAGAATGTCCCCCTTTCGGCTCTCCAGCTCCACATCGCCGCCCCAGCCATAGCGGGTCTGGTCCATCAGGGTCACGGCACGGCCGGCCAGATCGAGGCGGGCGCCGCCGGCCAGCGTCAGGCCGTGCTCGGCCTGCACCGTCAGCTTGCCGCTCGGCAGCACAATGGCGCTGTCGAGCTCCACCCGACTACCCTGCAGCGTCAGCGTCGCGCCCCAAGGCGCCGTGGCATCGTCGGCCGCGGCGCCCGTGCCGGCAAGCCGCAGCAGATCGCCGGCCGTCAACCGCGTGACCGAGCCGTCCTCGCCCGTCACCAGGGGCGTACGCAGCACGAGCGTGCCGCCCTGGTACTGGAATTTTCCATCGACGAAGTTGCCGCGCGCCTGATAGACCTCCAGGCCGCCTTCGCCGCCCGCGGTGATGCGCTCGGCCACCTCCATGTTCACCGTGGCGAATCCCAACGCCTGGCGCCGCATCTGCTGATGCGGGACCTGGAGCGTGCCATTGGCGTCACCCAGCACAATCCGGCGCGCGCTCAAGGTCAGGATGCCGGATCCGGTGCCGGCGCCACCGTTCGCGATGGCGCCAGGCTCCGCATTGGCGACGCCATTCCATACCAGTGTGTCGGTGGACAGCGTCGCGATATCCGTGGCCGACCCATAGCCGTAGATCGCGGGGGTATTCAAGACCAGTTGCGCTAGACTGGATTTGCCGGTGGCGGCATTCAGCGTGCTCAGGTTGACGCTGCCGAAGAAATTGATCGAGTCGCGCAACGAGAAAATCACCCGTTCCAACGCCGGCGCGCCGTTGTCGGCATCGCCGTCCAACAATCGCCGCAGCAGATCCTGCGACAAGCGCAACCCCGTCGGCAGGACCCCGCGCGACCGGGCGTCGGCCAGGGCCGCTTCCGACCCCGCGTTCAAGCTGTTGGCGGCCACCACCAGATTGCGCGTGCCATAGCGCAGCGCATCATGCAGCACCAGGTTGTTGCTGCCGAAAACGATCGTGCCCTCCGAGTACAGTTGCGCCGCGCCGCCGCAGGCACCCGCCGGGCAGGCGCCGAGTTCGATCCTGCCCGCCTGGGCGCCGACGCCATTGGAGAAATCGAGCCAACCATTGGACACGGCCAGGATGTTGTTGCCGCCCGCGCTGCCATACTGGTAGCCCTGGCGTGCGTCGTACGGCGCGGCGCCTGCGCCCAGGGTATTGATGGAAGCGCCCTGTTCGAGCAGGATCGACTTCAATGGCGACGCGATCAGCAGGACCTCCGGTGCCCGCAAGCGCGCGCCGCTCCGCAGGATGATGTCGCTGCTGCCGGCCACGGTGCCCAGTCGGCGGTCCGCGCCCGTCGACGGCTGGTATGACCAGCCTCCCAGGGACAGGCGATCGGCGCCCACCGCGTTCAGGTCCGCGGCGCGCAGCGACAGGCCGGCATGGCCGGCCGTCGGCGCCGCGTTGACGATCTCGATGGCGAATCCATCGGAGCGGACCACCAATTGACCGCCGTAGCCGCCTTCGCCGCGACCGAAGCGCGCCTGCCCCTCAAACCGCAAGGCCGGCTCGGCCCCGGCCGCGGGAACACTGCGGTAATACAGTTCCAACGCCGCGGCGTCGGCGGGAAGCATGGGCCGCGGCTGGCCGCTGCGCGCCGCCTCGGCCAGCACGAACGCCCGGTAGTCCATTTCGTTGTACTGCGCATGCCGCCGCAGCACATCGCCCGGCGTGACCAGCGCCTGCCTGGGCATGGCATCCGTCGTACCGGTATTGGAAAGACCGCGCGTGGCCGCGACCGACCAGGACCCGCCCCGGGTCGTCGTTGCGCCGCCCCCCCCCC
>NZ_CYTY01000079.1:0-9172 GCF_001298995.1 Achromobacter sp. 2789STDY5608615 | reverse complement strand
TGCTACCGGCTGATGGATGACGACGTCCCTACCCCAGCACCCTCCCACTGCGGAAGGCGCATCTACACCATACAAGGATGACAACGGGGCAGTCCGGAGCGAAGGCTCCGGACCGCAATCGTAGCCCCGCCATCCCCCGCCTGCCCCGTCACCCGCGGCTAAAGAACCCAACCCGACGCAAATACCCCGCCAGGCCGGCCCACCATCAAGCCGGCACCACCGCAGTAACCTCAATCTCCACCTTGGCCCGATCCTCCACCAGATCCGCCACCTCCACCGCCGTCATCGCCGGAAAATGCCTCCCGATCAACTCCCGGTAATGCTTCCCGATCTCCGGATAAGCCGCCACATAGGCATCCTTGTCCGTCACATACCACGTCATCCGAACGATATGCTCCGGCTTGGCCCCGCCCTCGGCGAGAATCGCCACGATGTTGGCCAACGTCTGCCGCACCTGGTCGGCCAGGTCATCCGACTCGAACTGCTGCTGCCCGTTCCAGCCCACCTGCCCGCCCACGAACACCAGCTTGCTCCCCACCGTCATCTCGGTCAGGATCCCATTCGAATAGCCCCTCGGCGCCATCCAATCCGGCGGTTGCAGAATCTTCATAACGTCTCATCCTATTTTCAAAAAACAAACACCAGGGTGACCCCCGCCGAACTCATTCGGCGGCGACCAGATAATCCTGCATACGTTCACGCAGATCCGCCGGCAGCGGCATCGACTTCATCGTGCGCAGATCCACCGTCACGATCGTCAGCGTCGCCGACAGGCGCAACTGCCCGTCCGGGCCCTCGAACCGCACCAGCGCCTTGAACGACGCGCCGCCGATGCGCTGCACCTGCAGCGTCTGCCGCAGCTTCTCGTGCCAGCGGCTCGGCGCGCTGAAGTCGCACGTCACCGACGCCATCGGCGTGCCGATGTGGCGATCCACGTGCAGCGCGTGGAATGGCAAGCCCATGCCCTTGTCGAACCATTCCTCGACAAAGTCATTGATCATCTCGAAATAGCGAGGATAGAAAACGATGCCCGCCGGGTCACAATGACGGAAGCGGACCTCTACCTGACTGATGAATGGTGCTGCCATGGCATTTCCTTGATGCAAAATCACGCCATCTTGCGCAGCGCGAAACGCTGCAGCTTGCCCGTCTCGGTGCGCGGCAGCGCGGCGACGAACTCGATGGCGCGGGGGTACTTGTAGGGCGCGATATTGGCCTTGACGAACTGCTGCATCGCGGCCACCAGCGCCTCGCTCGGCTCGAAGCCGGGCTTGAGCACCACGAAAGCCTTGACCAGCTGGCCGCGCTCGTCATCGGCCGCGCCGACCACGCCGCATTCGGCCACGGCCTCGTGGCGCAGCAGCGCGTCCTCGACCTCCGGGCCGGCGATGTTGTAGCCGGCCGAGACGATCATGTCGTCATTGCGCGCCTGGTAGAACAGATAGCCGTCGTCGTCCTGCATGAACGTGTCGCCGGGCAGGTTCCAGCCCTTCTGCACGAAACGCAGCTGGCGCTCGTCGGCCAGGTAGCGACAGCCCGTCGGGCCCTTGATGGCCAGGCGGCCCACCGTGCCGTTGGGCACGGGGTTCATGTCGTCGTCCACGATCTGCGCGATATAGCCCGGCACCACGCGGCCGATGGCGCCGCGGCGCACCGACTCGGGCGGGCTGGAGACGAACACGTGGATCATTTCCGTGCCGCCGATGCCGTCGATCATCTCGATGCCGCTGGCCTCTTTCCACAGCTGGCGGGTGGCGTCGGGCAGGGCCTCGCCGGCCGACACGCTCTTCTTGAGCGAGGACAGGTCGAACTTGCCCACCAGCGCCGCCATCTGGCGGTAGAACGTGGGCGCGGTGAAGACGATGGTGGCGCGGAAGTCCTGGATCAGCTGCAACAGGCTTTCCGGCGTCAGGCGCTCGGCCAGCACGGTGCTGGCGCCGACCCGCAGCGGGAAGCACAGCAGGCCGCCCAGGCCGAAGGTGAACGCCAGCGGCGGCGTGCCGCAGAAGATGTCGTCCGGGCCCGGCTTGATGACGTGCTTGGGAAACAGGTCGCACATCGCCAGCACATCGCGATGGAAGTGCATGCAGCCCTTGGGCGCGCCGGTGGTGCCGCTGGTGAAGACGATCAGGCAGACGTCGTCGGCGGCGGTGTCGCAGGCCGTGAAGTCGTCCGGCTTGGCCGCGGCCAGCGCGTCCAGCGCGTCGGGCGCGGTGTCGTTGAAATACACGATCTGCGCCAGCCCCGGGCAATGGTGCTCGTGATCCGGCTGGGCGCAGAACTGCGCCTCGTCCTTCAGGCGCACATCGCACAGCACCGCCTGGATCTGCGCCTTGTCGATGATCTGCTTGAGTTCCTTGGCGCGCAGCAGCGGCATGGTCGGCACTGTCACCAGGCCGGCCTTGATCGCGGCCAGCCAGGCGGCCGCCATCATCGGGTTGTTGGGGCCGCGCAGCAGCAGGCGGTTGCCCGGCACCAGCTTCATGTCCTCGACCAGCACGCGGGCGATGCGGTTGGTCAGCGCGGCCAGCTCGCGGTAGGTCATGGCGGCCGGCTTGCCGTCCTGCGCCCAGCGCAGGGCGACGCGCTCGCCATGGCCGCGCTCGACCATCGCGTCGACCAGCTCCACCGCGCAATTGAAGCGCTTGGGATAGGCCACGTCGGGACCGTCCAGCAGGAATTCTGGCCATTGTTCGCCCGGGGGCAGATTGTCCCGGGTGAAGGTGTCGATGTGGGCGGATACTTCCATGGAATTCCCCTTGCTGCTGCGGTGTGGTTGACTGTGCCGAAAGCGGAAGCTCGATGGCTTCTTCAGGCTTTCAGCAGTTCGCGGGCGATGATCAACTTCTGCACTTCGGTGGCGCCTTCGTAGATACGCAGCGCTCTGATTTCCCTGTAAAGCTTCTCCACCGGCATCCCCGACACCACGCCCGCGCCGCCGAACATCTGCAGCGCGCGGTCGATCACGGTCTGCGCCGATTCGGTGGCCGTCATCTTGGCCATGGCCGCTTCGCGCGTAGTGCGTTGTTTCTGCACGTCGCGCATCCACGCGGCGCGATAGGTCAGCAGCGCCGAGGCGTCGATGGCCGTGGCCATGTCGCCCAGCGCGGCCTGCGTCAGTTGCAGGTCGGCCAGGGTCTGGCCGAACATGCGGCGCGACTTGGCGCGCGCCAGTCCTTCGTCCAGCGCGCGGCGGGCAAAGCCCAGCGCGGCGGCGGCCACCGAGGCGCGGAAGATGTCCAGCGTCATCATGGCCAGCTTGAAGCCCTGCCCCGCTTCGCCCAGCCGCTGCGACACCGGGATGCGGCAGTTGTCGAAGGTGATGGTGGCCAGCGGGTGCGGCGCGATCAGCTCGATGCGCTCCGAGATCTCGAAGCCCGGGGTGTCGGCATCCACCACGAAGGCGCTGATGCCGCGCGCGCCCGGCGCCTCGCCGGTGCGGGCGAACACGCAATAGAAGTCGGCGATGCCGCCGTTGGAAATCCAGGTCTTGGCGCCGTTGAGCACATAGTGGTCGCCCTCCAGCCGGGCCTCGCAGGCCAGCGCGGCCACGTCCGAGCCGGCATCCGGCTCCGACAGCGCGAAGGCGGCGATCGCCTCGCCGCTGGCCACGCGCGGCAGGTAGCGCTGGCGCAGCGCGTCCGAGCCCATCAGCGAGATCGCGCCGCTGCCCAGGCCCTGCATGGCGAAGGCGAAGTCCGCCAGGCCCTCGTGGCGCGCGAAGGTCTCGCGCAGGATGCAGACCGCGCGCGAATCGACCTCGGGCAGCGCGCCGCCCCAGGCGCCGCCGGGGCCGCCGGCGACCGCGTAGCGCAGCCAGCCGGCCTGGCCCATGGCCTTGACCAGCTTGCGGCAGGCCGCGTCGGCATCGTGGTGATCGACGTGGCCCAGGGCGCTTTCGCACCAGCCATCCACCTCATGCGCCAGTTTGCGATGGGCGTCGTCGAAGAACGGCCAGTCCAGCCAGCTTGCGTCGCGCATCATCAGTTCCCCTCGAAGACCGGCTTCTGTTTGGCCACGAAGGCCTCGTAGGCGCGATGGAAATCGCGCGTCTGCATGCAGATGGCCTGGGCCTCGGCTTCGGCCTCGATGGCCTCGTCCACGCCCATGTTCCATTCCTGGTGCAGCAGTTTCTTGGTCACGCCGTGCGCGAAGGTGGGGCCCGCGGCCAGCTGCGCGGCCAGTTTGGCCGCCGCGTCCATCAGGGCGTCCGACTCGTGCAGCGCGTTGAAGAAGCCCCAGCTGGCGCCCTCCTCGGCGGTCATGGCGCGGCCGGTGTACAGCAGTTCGGAGGCGCGACCCTGGCCGATCATGCGCGGCAGCAGCGTGCAGGCGCCCATGTCGGCCCCCGCCAGGCCCACCCGCGTGAACAGGAAGGCGGTGCGCGCGGCCGGCGTGCCCAGGCGCATGTCGGAAGCCAGCGCCACCATCGCGCCGGCCCCGGCGCAGACGCCGTCCACCGCCGCCACGATGGGCTGCGGGCAGGCGCGCATGGCCTTGACCAGGTCGCCCGTCATGCGGGTGAAGTCCAGCAGCTCGGGCATGCTCATCTTCGTCAGCGGCCCGATGATTTCATGCACGTCGCCGCCCGAGCAGAAGTTGCCGCCGGCGCCGGCCACCACCACCACCTTGATGTCGGTCGCGTACACCAGCGCGCGGAACAGGTCGCGCAGTTCGGCGTAGGAATCGAAGGTCAGCGGGTTCTTGCGCTCGGGGCGGTTGAGCGTGATGGTGGCGACCTTGCCGTCGGCCGACACCTGCCACAGGAACGTCCGCGCCTGGTAACCGGCCAGCGGGCGCTTGTGGTGCTTCATGGTGTGCTCTTCGGGCTGCGTGCTCATGGTGTCTCCGTTCTGGAATCGTGGGGTGGGCGCCGGCTCAGCCGGTCATCACTTCGCCGCCGTCGACGGCGATGGCCTGGCCGTTGATGGACGACGAGGCCGGCAGCGCCAGCCAGGCGACCGTCTCGGCCACTTCCTCGGGCTGCACCAGGCGGCCCTGCGGATTGCGCTCGGCCAGCTTGGCGCGAGCCGCTTCCGGCGTCATGCCGGTCTTCTCGACGATATTGGTGACCGCGCCGCGCACGATGTCGGTCTCGGTGTAGCCCGGGCACACGGCGTTGATGGTGACGCCCTTCTGCGCCGTCTCCAGCGCCAGCGAGCGGGTCAGGCCGATCACGCCATGCTTGGCCGCGCAGTAGGCGCTGACGTAGGCGTAGCCGATCAGGCCGGCGGTGCTGGCCACGTTGATGACGCGGCCCCATTTGGCGGCCAGCATGCCGGGCAGGGCCGCCTGGATGCAGTGGAAGGTGCCGGTCAGGTTGACCGCCAGCATCGATTGCCACAGCGCGGCGTCGGTGCGGTCGAAGCGCTGGCTGACGGCCTGGCCGGCGTTGTTGACCAGCACCAGCACCGGGCCGAGCTCGGCCTCGGCCTGGGTGAAGGCCTGGCGCACCGAGGCCTCGTCGGCGATGTCGGCGCTGACCGCCTGCACCTGGCCCAGGCTGGCCAGGCTGTCGACGGCCGCCTCCAGCGCGCCGCCGTCGCGGCCCAGCAGCGTGACCCGCGCGCCGCGTTCCAGCAGGGCGCGGGCGCTGGCCAGGCCGATGCCGCGGGCGCCGCCCGTCACCAGCGCGTGGCGGCCGGCCAGGGGAAGGGAGGACGTGCTCATTTGATGTCCAGTTGCGCCATGGCGGCGGCGCGTTCGAAATTGGTTTCCAGCTGGCGCTTGCCGGCGAAATACTGGCTCGGCCAGGCCACATCACGATAGCCCACGCGGGCCGCTTCGCGCAGCGTCCAGGAGGCGTCCGCCAGGTGCGGCCGCGCCAGCGCGCAGAGGTCGGCGCGGCCCGAGGCGATGATGCCGTTGGCGTGGTCGGCCTCGAAGATGGCGCCCACCGCGATGGTGGGGATGCCGGCCTCGTTGCGCACGCGGTCGGCGAACGGGGTCTGGAACATGCGGCCGTAGACCGGCTTTTCTTCCTTGCTGACCTGGCCCGACGAGCAGTCGATCATGTCGGCGCCGGCGGCCTTGAAGTGGCGCGCGATCTCGACGGCGTCATCGGCGGTGATGCCGCCCTCGACCCAGTCGCTGGCCGAGATCCGCACCGACATCGGCTTATCCTCGGGCCAGACGGCGCGCACCGCGCGGAACACTTCCAGCGGGAAGCGCAGGCGGTTTTCCAGGCTGCCGCCGTATTCGTCGTCGCGGCGGTTGGTCAGCGGCGAGATGAAGCTGGACAGCAGGTAGCCGTGGGCGCAGTGCAGTTCGAGCCAGTCGAAGCCGGCGGCCTGGGCGCGGCGGGCCGCGGCCACGAAGTTGTCGCGCACCTCGTCCATGTCGGCGCGCGTCATGGCGCGCGGCGTCTGCGACACGCCTTCGATGTACGGCAAGGCAGACGCCGACAGCAGCGGCCAGTTGCCTTCGGCCAGCGGATGGTCGATCTTCTGCCAGCCCAGCTGGGTCGAGCCCTTGCGGCCGGCATGGCCGATCTGCACGCCGATGCGGGCGTCGCTGTTGCCGTGCACGAAGCCGACGATGCGGGCGAAGGCCTGCTGCTGCTCGTCGTTCCACAGGCCCGGGCATCCCGGGGTGATGCGGCCGTCGGGCGACACGCAGGTCATTTCCACCATCACCAGCCCGGCGCCGCCCATGGCGCGGGCGCCCAGGTGCACCAGGTGGAAGTCGCCCGGCACGCCGTCGGCGCAGGAGTACATGGCCATCGGCGACACCAGGATGCGGTTCTTCAGCGTCACGCCGCGCGCCCGGTACGGCGTCAGCATCGGCAGCGCGGGCCGCTGGCCGGCGGGCGCCGGCGCGCCGGCATGCTCGGCGATCCAGCGCTCGAAGCCTTCCAGCCAGGCCGGGTCGCGCAGCCGCAGGTTTTCGTGCGAGATGCGCTGCGAGCGGGTCAGCAGCGAATAGGCGAATTGTTCGGGTTCGAGTTCGGCGTAGCGCGCCACGTTCTCGAACCACTCGGTGGAGTTGCGGGCGGCGTTCTGGATCTTCAGCACTTCGACGCTGCGCACTTCCTCGTAGTGCTTCAGGCCGTGCTCGACGCTGCCCTCGGCGCCGCTCAGGCAGCGCGCCAGTTCGATGGCGTCTTCCAGCGCCAGCTTGGTGCCCGAGCCGATGGAGAAGTGCGCGGTATGCGCCGCGTCGCCCATCAGCACCACCGGCACGGCGCGCTTGCCGCGGCAGGTTTCGAGCTGGTTCCAGTGGACCCAGGTGTTGCAGATGACGCGCGGGAAGCGGATCCAGATGGCCGAGCCGCGCAGGTGCGAGGCGTTGCTGATGAGCGCGTTGCCGTCGAGCCAGGGCGCGAACAGCTTTTCGCAGTAGGCAATGCCCTCTTCCTGGCTCATCTGCTCGATGCCGGCGGCCTGCCAGGTCTCTTCGGGCGTTTCGACGATGAAGGTCGACATGCCGTCTTCGTAGCGATAGGCGTGGGCCTGGAACCAGCCGTGTTCGGTCTGGACGAAGGCGAAGGTGAAGGCGTCGAAGACCTTCTTGGTGCCGAGCCAGACGAAGCGGCAGCGGCGCTGGTCGATGTCGGGGTGGAAGGTGTCGGTGTAGCGGGTGCGGATCTGGCTGTTGATGCCGTCGGAGGCGATGACCAGGTCGGCGTCGTATTCGCGGGCGATGGCCTGGTCGTCCTGGACGAAGTTCTCGAACACCAGCTTGACGCCGACGTCTTCGCAACGCGCCTGCAGGATGTTGAGCAGCTTCTTGCGGCCGATGCCGATGAAGCCGTGGCCGCCGCTGCGGATGCTGCGACCCTTGAAGTGGATGTCGATGTCGTCCCAGTGGTTGAAGGCGTCGCCGATGGTCTGGGCGGAGACGGGATCGGCTTCGCGCAGGTTCTGCATGGTGGCATCCGAGAACACGACGCCCCAGCCGAAGGTGTCGTAGGGCCGGTTGCGTTCGATGACGGTGACTTCGTTGGCCGGGTCTTGCAGCTTCATGAGGAGCCCGAAATACAGGCCGGCGGGACCACCACCAATGCATACGATTTTCATTGCCGTAACGCTCCAAGAAGTGCGGCCCGGACGCGGGGGTGGGTCGCTGCTATTTTTAGGCCTTGATAGTTTAGGCTTGAAATATATACCTGGATGGGGAGGATCGCAAATGGGGGAAACGTGGGGGGTCCGATTCTGGGGACGGGCTTAGGGTGGCGGGTGCGAGTTCCATGGCGGGAGGCGCATTTTCTGGCGTCGCGGTGTTGAGCTTCGTAGGTCGCCCCTCGGGCAGGCGGACCCGGTGGCGGGCGCCCACGATTGCGGTCCGGAGCGTTCGCTCCGGACTTCCCCTGCCTCATCCTCGTTGCCGCCTCCCGGCGGCTGCCTTCGGATTCCGTCGGGCGCATCGAGGTTGCCCGCCACCGGGTCCGCCTGCCCGAGGGGCTGCGGATTTCGAGGCTTGTCGCGCTGCTAGATCTGTGTGCAGGGCATGGAACCTGCAGGGCTGCCCATCGCGACCGCGCGGGCGGTCACGATGGGCGTCTGGGCAGTTGAAAGTGGGGCGGGTGCGCTGCGCGCGGGTGGGGATCGGGTTTCTGTTGTTTCCCCACGTTTGGGGGAGGGGCGATGGTGGTCGGCGCGGCGGAAAGCGGGTTGCGCGTGACGAGTCGCTTGCGCCGACCACAAACAGTCTTGGTGCGGGCAGGCGTTCAATGGCAAAGGGTTTGGGTGCAGGTGTGCCTTGGTGGCAATGCGTCGCGGAGCGGGCATGTCTTCAATGGCAAGTGAGTCGCGGTGCTGGCATGCCTTCAATAGCAAATGCGTCGCGACGCTGGCACGCTTGCAATGAAAAACCATGCGAAGTGCCAGCAAACCTTCCAAAGAAAATAATCTCGCCGCCGCCATACGCGATAGCGTCATCACCAATCGCAAGACATCGCGTAAGCCTCAAAAGGCCGCCCGCGCGGCCGGCTTGAGGCGGGCCCCGCCCCACCATTCACCGCAAGCGCGAAGCAGCATCCTCAACCGCAAGACCCCGCGAATGCCCTCCGATGGCCGCCCGCGCGGCCGAGGAAGGGCGACCATCGCAAGATCTTCCACTTCACGCCAGCCCAACATAAGAACGCCAGCACCGTCACCCACACGCGAGAGCGCCATCGCTCAGACGCAAGACACCGCGTAAGTCCTAAAAGGCCGCCCGCGCGGCCTTTTAG
>NZ_CYTY01000078.1:1095-10730 GCF_001298995.1 Achromobacter sp. 2789STDY5608615 | reverse complement strand
CGTGATGCTCACCATCGACGGCGCGCTCACCGCCGGGCTGCGCAGCCCCGGCCTGCGCGGCGCCTACGGGCCGCGCGACGGATTCGCCGCCATCCTGGCCGGCAGCGGCCTGGCGGCGCAGCAACAGGGCGGCGGCTACGTGCTGCGCCGGCTGCCGGCCACCGGCGTCGCCACGCTGGAACCGGTGACGGTCAGTGCCGGCGGCATCGCGCCCGACAGCTACGTGGCCGAGGCCAGCCGCGCCGGCACCAAGACCGACACGCCGATCCTGGAAGTGCCGCAGTCGATCTCGGTGGTGACGCGCGCGCAGATGGAAGCGCAGAACGCGCAGAGCGTGACCGAGGTGCTGCGCTACGTGCCCGGCGTGGCGGTCGAGACCTACGGCGTCGACCCCAAGGGCTTCGACTGGGTCATGCTGCGCGGCTTCAACGCCCAGGCCACCAGCGACTACAAGGACGGCCTGCGCCAGATCACCTCGGGCTACACCCTGTTCCGCAGCGAGCCGTACGCGCTCGAACGCATCGAGGTGCTGCGCGGCCCGTCGTCGGTGCTGTATGGCCAGGGCGACGCCGGCGGCGTCATCAACCGCGTCAGCAAGCTGCCGTCGGCCACGCCGCAATACGAGGCCGAGCTGGAATACGGCAGCTTCCAGCGCAAGCAGGCCGCGGTCGACCTGACCGGCCCGGCCACCGCGGACGGCACGCTGCTGTACCGCGTGATCGGCGTGGCGCGCGACGCCAACACCCAGTTCACCTACCCCAACGGCGACCGCATCGCCGACGACCGCCTGTTCCTGGCGCCGTCGCTGACCTGGGCGCCGTCGGCCGCCACCCGCTTCACGCTGCAGACCGAGTACCTGCACGACCGCTCCGGCGGCACCATCGGCACCGTCACCATCAACGGCAAGCCCACCAACCTGCGCAACGGCGATCCGGACTTCAACCGCTACACGCAGAAGCAGAAGACCATCGGCTACCTGTTCGAGCACCGCTTCAACGACACGTTGCAGGTGCGCCAGAACCTGCGCTACGGGCAGGTCGACGCACTGCTGGACAACATCCTGCTGTCGGGCATCGGCCCGGCCGGCCTGACCCGCACCGCGCGCCGCTACGACGAAAGCATGACCGCGCTGGCGCTGGACAACCAGGCGCAGCTGGATTTCCACACCGGCCCGCTGGCCCACACGCTGCTGCTGGGGCTGGACTTCAACCGCAGCAGCGCCGACGTCTCGCGCACCTACGGCCCCGCCCCCAGCCTCAATCCCTACAACCCGGTGTATGGCGTGTACGTGCCCACGCCCACCACGCCGATGGCCAACTACCTGGAAACGACCCACCAGACCGGCCTCTACCTGCAGGACCAGGTGCGCTTGGCCGAACGCTGGGTGCTGACGCTGGGCGGCCGCTACGACTGGTACCGGCAGAAGAACGAGAACCGCCTGCTCAACAGCACCAGCGACCAGGACGGCTCGCGCTTCAGCGGCCGCGCCGGCCTGAACTACGTCATGCCCAACGGCCTGGCGCCCTACGTCAGCTACGCGCAGTCGTTCCTGCCCAACACCGGCGTGACCGCGCCGGCCAATGGCAGCGCCACCTTCGCCCCGTCGCGCGGCCGCCAGTGGGAAGGCGGCATCAAGTTCCAGCCGCCGGGCTCGAACGCGCTGTACACGCTGGCGCTGTTCGACATCAAGAAGAGCAACGTGCTGACCAACGACCTGCAGAATCCGGGCTTCCAGGTGGCTTCGGGAGAAGTGCAGTCGCGCGGGGTGGAGCTGGAGGGCAAGTTCAGCCTGGGCGACGGCTGGGACTTCACCGGCTCGTACACCTATGTGCGCGCCCGCATCAGCCGCGCCAACGACGCCACCCAGGGCAACCGGCCGGCGCTGGTGCCCGAGCACAGCGCCTCGGGCTGGCTCAACTACACCGTGCGCAACGCCGCGCTGGCCGGCCTGAGCCTGGGCGTGGGCGCGCGCTATGTGGGATCGACCTACGGCGACAACGCCAACACGCTCAAGATCGACAGCCACACGCTGATCGACGCCGGCGTGTCGTACGCGGTGGACAAGCACCTGACGCTGTCGGTCAGCGCCACCAACCTGTTCGACAAGGATTACCTGGCGACGTGCTCGGACCTGACCGATTGCTACCCGGGCAGCCGGCGCAGCGTGATCGGGCGGGTGAAGTACCGGTTCTGAAGACGGCCGCGCATGAAAAAAGCCCCACCGTTTCCGGTGGGGCTTTTTGCGTCAGGCCGCCAAGAATGGCCGCCTCGCCGCCGGGCCGCCCCTCGGGGGGCAGCAAGCGCGAAGCGCGCCGCGTGGGGGCGCTTCCTATTTCAGCCAGGCGCGCGCGTTGCGGAAGATGCGCATCCACGGGCTGAACTGACCGCCGCTGTCGGCGTTGCCCCACTTCTCGGGGGCCCACGACATCATGACGTTGCGGGTCACGCGTTCCGGGTGCGGCATCATCACGGTGAAGCGGCCGTCGGCGGTGGTGACGGACGTCAGGCCGCCCGGGCTGCCGTTCGGGTTGAACGGATAGGCCTCGGTGGCGTTGCCGCGGCTGTCGATGTAGCGCGCCGCCGCCAGCACGCGGCCGGCGTCGCCCTGCTGCGAGAAGTCGGCGAAGCCTTCGCCGTGCGCCACCGCGACCGGGATGCGGGCGCCTTCCATGCCGGCAAAGAAGATCGACGGCGACTTGGCCAGCTCGACCATCGACAGGCGCGCCTCGTACTTCTCGGACAGGTTGCGGGTGAAGCGCGGCCAGTGCTCGGCGCCCGGGATCATCGGCGCCAGCGCGGCCATCATCTGGCAGCCGTTGCACACGCCCAGCGCGAAGGTGTCGGGGCGGGCGAAATACGCCGCGAACTGATCCGACAGCTTGCTGTTGAAGCGGATGGTGCGGGCCCAGCCCTCGCCGGCGCCCAGCACGTCGCCGTAGCTGAAGCCGCCCACGGCCACCAGGCCCTGCACCTGCGCCAGGTCGACACGGCCCGACAGCAGGTCGGTCATGTGCACGTCGACCGCGTCAAAGCCGGCGGTGTCGAAGGCCCAGCCCATTTCCACCTGGCTGTTGCAGCCCTGCTCGCGCAGGATCGCCACGCGCGGGCGCTTGCCGCTGTTGATGAACGGCGCGGCCACGTCTTCCTGCGGGTCGAAGGCCACGTTGGGGCTCATGCCCGGATCCTGCGTGTCGTTCCAGACGTCCAGCTCGGCCTGGGCGCAGGCCGGGTTGTCGCGGCGCGCCATGATGCGGTAGGAGACTTCGCTCCAGGCGCGGCCGAGGTCGGCGCGCGGCTGGCCCCAGACCTTCTTGCCGTCGCGATAGAACTCGACCTCGTCGCCGCCGTTCAGGCCGCCGATGACGTGCGAGTGGGCCGACAGGCCGGCGCCGCGCAGCACCTGCATGACGGCGTCGCGCTGGGCGGCCGGCACCTGGATGACGGCGCCGGCTTCCTCGGCGAACAGCGCCTTGAGCGTCAGTTCGTCGCGCTGCACCGCCACCTGTTCCGGACGGATCTTGTAGTCGCCCCAATCGGCCGATTGCGGGTCGAAGGTCAGCATGTCGAGGTTGACCGAGATGCCGGTGCGGCCGGCGAAGGCCATTTCGACCAGCGTGGCGAACAGGCCGCCGTCGGAGCGGTCGTGGTAGGCCAGGATGGTGCCGGCCTCGGCCAGGGTGCGGATGGTGATGAAGAAGGCGCGCAGGGCTTCCGGCGAATCGATGTCCGGCACGGTCTCGCCGACCTGGTTGTAGGTCTGCGCCAGGATCGAGCCGCCCATGCGGTGCAGGCCGCGGCCCAGGTCGATCAGGATCAGCACGCTGTCGCCGGCGTCGGTGCGCAGCTGCGGCGTGAGGCTGGCGCGCACGTCGCCGACCGGCGCGAAGGCCGTGACGATCAGCGACACCGGCGCCACCACCTGGCGCTGCTCGCCGTCCTGTTCCCAGGAGGTCTTCATGGACAGCGAATCCTTGCCCACCGGGATCGACAGGCCGGCGGCCTGGCACAGCTCGCTGACGGCCGACACGGTGTCGTACAGCGCGGCGTCCTGGCCGTCGACGCCGCAGGCGGCCATCCAGTTGGCGGACAGCTTGATGTCTTCCAGGCGCGCCACGTCGGCGGCGGCCAGGTTGGTCAGGGCCTCGGCCACGGCCATGCGGCCGGAGGCCGGCGCGTTCAGCATGGCAATGGGGGTGCGTTCGCCCATGGCCATGGCTTCGCCGCGGAAGCCCTGGTAGTCAGCCAGGGTGACGGCGCAGTCGGCCACCGGCACCTGCCACGGGCCGACCATCTGGTCGCGGCTGGAGAGGCCGCCGACGGTGCGGTCGCCGATGGTGATGAGGAACGATTTGTCGGCCACCGTGGGGTGGCGCAGCACGCGGTACGCGGCTTCGGTCAGGTCGATGCCGGCCAGGTCGAGCGGCTCGGACACGCCCGGCAGGCGGCGCACGTCGCGCGTCATGCGCGGCGGCTTGCCCAGGATGACGTCGATCGGCACGTCGACCGGACGCACCTCGGCCTCGCCCTGCGGACGGATCGTGTCCAGGCCCGGCAGGCCCTCGCCGTCGACCACGCGCAGCTGGCGCTCTTCGGTGGCCACGCCGACCACCGCGTAGGGGCAGCGTTCGCGGCGGGCGATGGCGTCGAAGCGTTCCAGGTCCTTGGGCAGGATCGACAGAACGTAGCGTTCCTGCGATTCATTGCTCCAGATCTCGGCGGGCGACAGGCCGGATTCTTCCAGCGGCACGCGCTTCAGATCGAAGATGGCGCCGCGGCCGGCGTCGTTGACCAGCTCCGGGAAGGCGTTGGACAGGCCGCCCGCGCCGACGTCATGGATGGCGATGATGGGGTTGTTCTCGGCCTGCTGCCAGCAGCGGTCGATGACCTCCTGGGCGCGGCGTTCCAGTTCGGGGTTGCCGCGCTGGACCGAGTCGAAATCGAGTTCGGCCGAGTTGCTGCCCATGCTGATGCTGGAGGCGGCGCCGCCGCCCATGCCGATGCGGAAACCCGGGCCGCCCAGCTGGATCAGCAGCGCGCCGGGGGGAATCACGTCCTTGTGCGTCAGGCCGGCGTCGATGCTGCCCAGGCCGCCCGCGATCATGATGGGCTTGTGGTAGCCCCAGCGGGTGCCGCCGGCGGTCTGCTCGAACGAACGGAAATAGCCCAGCAGGTTGGGACGGCCGAATTCGTTGTTGAAGGCGGCGCCGCCGATGGGGCCGTCGATCATGATGGACAGCGGCGTGGCGATGCGGTCCGGCAGGCCGTGGTGGTCGGCTTCCCAGGGCTGCGTGGCGTCGTCGAAGCGCAGGTGCGAGACGGTGAAGCCGGTCAGGCCGGCCTTGGGCTTGGAGCCGCGGCCGGTGGCGCCTTCGTCGCGGATTTCGCCGCCGGCGCCGGTCGAGGCGCCGGGGAACGGCGCGATCGCGGTCGGGTGGTTGTGCGTCTCGACCTTCATCAAGGTGTGCACGGTGGTGTCGCGGCGGATGTACTTGGCGCCGTCGACGCCCTCACCGGTCACGCCCGGCACGCCGGCCTGGAAGCGCTGCGCCGGGCCGCCGGCCATGATGGCGGCGTTGTCCGAGTAGGCGACCACGGTGCCTTCCGGCTGCGCCTTGTGGGTGGCGCGGATCATGCCGAACAGCGTGTTGGGCTGCTCCTGGCCGTCGATCACCCACTGGGCGTTGAAGATCTTGTGGCGGCAGTGTTCGCTGTTGGCCTGCGCGAACATCATCAGTTCGACGTCGGTGGGATCGCGGCCCAGGTCGCTGAACGACTTGGCCAGGTATTCGATCTCGTCGTCCGACAGGGCCAGGCCCAGGCTGATATTGGCCTCGACCAGGGCGGCGGCGCCGCGCGCCTGCACGTCGACCGTGCGCATCGGCTTGCCGGCCAGCGGCTGGAACAGCGCCTGGCCGTCGAAGCCGGCGTCGACCACGGTTTCGGTCATGCGGTCGTGCAGGCAGTCGGCCGCGCGCGCCAGCATGTCGGCGTCGAACGACTTGGCGCCCAGCAGGCCGCGTTCCGGGGTGATGACGTAGCGCACGCCGCGTTCGATGCGGTGCACGGCCGACAGGCCACAGTTGTGGGCGATGTCGGTGGCCTTGCTGGCCCACGGCGAGATCGTGCCCAGGCGCGGGATCACCAGCAGCGCCAGGCTCTTGGCCGGCGCCTCGCCGGTGGCGGGGGTGCCGTAGTCCAGCAATTGGGTCAGGTGCTGCTGCTGCTCGGCCGTCAGGGCGGCGTCGGTGCTGACGAAGTGCTCGTAGCGGGCGGAAATGTCGGCCACCGGCAGGCCGGCTTCCTTCAATTGCGCCAGCAGGCGGTCACGACGAAAGGAGGACAGGACGGAGGAACCAGGCAGATGCTGAACAAGGGACACGATGCGGGCGCCGTATAAGGAGGGAAGCAAAACGAGGATTTTACCCCGCTTGGCGGGTTTTCCCGGACGGAAGCACACCCGCGTCCCGATCTGGCCCGAATTCGTCCTGCTTCGGTCATTGTTACAAAAGAATTCCGCGACGCAACGACCGACCTGCTGCACAGCAATATGGCGCTTAAACCCCTGCCGCCGTCGCGGGTTATGAGCCGTGAAGACCGGGCCCGCGAGGCCGACGTATTGCGACGCACCATGTTGCACCCATACCGCAGCGCGGGAAAACACGAACACCCACCCTCTTGCCCCGACGGTAGGATGCAGCGACCCCATACCTGGAACGCGCCCCGCCGCGCTGGCCATCGCCTCACATGTCACGCCCCGAAGCCCCCGTCGAGCCTGTCGAACCGATCATCCCCGCCGAAACAGATCCCGCCGTGAAAGTGCCGCTGGCCATCGAGGACTGGCTGGCCGTGATCCTGCTGGCGGCCTTGGCGCTGATTACCTTCCTGAACGTGCTGGTGCGCTACTTCACCGACCAGTCGTTCGCGTGGACCGAGGAGATCTCGGTGTTCCTGCTGATCGTGCTGACCATGGCCGGCGGCAGCGTCGCCTTCGTGCGCAACCATCACATCCGCATCGAGATCCTGGCCGACAACGGTTCGCCGCGGCGCCAGCGCATCATGGCGCTGATCTCCAACACCTGCGTGCTGGCGTTCTTCGTGCTGCTGACGGTGCTATCGGTCAAGCTGGTGGCCGACGAGTACATCTATGAAGAAACCTCGCCCGCCATCGGCGTGCCGACCTGGTGGTATTCGATCTGGCTGCCGGCGATGGCCGCGGCCATCTCGCTGCGCACGCTGGGCACGCTGCGGCGCCTGTGGAAAGCGCCGCTGCCCAAGGCCGACGGAGGCCAGGCATGATCGCCGGCATCCTGTTCGCGGTCTTCATCGCGCTGATGCTGATCGGCGTGCCGGTCGGCGTGGCGCTGGGCATCGGCGGCACCGTGGCCATCGTGCTGTCCAACCTGGACACGCCCTGGTATGGCCTGTTGACCGTGCCGCAGAACTTCTACGCCGGGCTGGCCAAGTATCCGCTGCTGGCGATTCCGATGTTCGTGCTGGTCGGTTCCATCTTCGATCGTTCCGGCGTGGCCAAGCGGCTGGTGGATTTCGCCATCGCCATCGTCGGGCGCGGCCCGGGCATGCTGCCGCTGGTGTCGATCGCCGTGGCCATGTTCCTGGGCGGCATCTCGGGCTCCGGCCCGGCCTGCGCCGCGGCCGTGGGCGCGGTGATGATCACGGCCATGTCGCGCGCCGGCTACCCGGGCCCGTTCTCGGCGTCGGTGGTGGCGGCGGGCGCGGCCACCGACATCCTGATTCCGCCCTCGGTGGCCTTCATCATCTATTCGGTGCTGGTGCCCGAGGCTTCGGTGCCGGCGCTGTTCGCCGCCGGCATGGTGCCCGGCATCCTGGCCGGTCTGGCGCTGATCGTGCCGGCCGTGTGGCTGTCGCGCAAGCACAAGATGGGCATGCTGGAAGCGCACCTGCCGCGTCCGCCGTTCTGGAAGAGCCTGCGCGAGGCCTCGTGGGGCCTGGCCGCGCCGGTGCTGATCCTGGGCGGCATGCGCATGGGCTGGTTCACGCCCACCGAGGCGGCCGTGGTGGCGGTGTTCTACGGCCTGTTCGTGGGCATGTGCATCCACCGCACCATCAAGCTGCGCGACCTGTACGTGATCCTGCGCGAGGCGGCCGAGCTGTCGGCCGTGATCATGCTGGTGGTGACGCTGGCCGGCATCTTCGCCTGGGCCCTGTCCACGCTCAGCGTGATCGACCCGATCACCCACGCCATCGTCAATTCCGGGCTGGGCGAATGGGGCGTGCTGGCGCTGCTGATTTTGCTGCTGATGACCGTCGGCATGTTCCTGGACGGCATCTCCATCTTCCTGATCTTCGTGCCGCTGCTGATGCCGATCGCCAAGGCCTACAACTGGGACCCGGTGTGGTTCGGCGTGATCCTGACGCTGAAGGTGGCGCTGGGCCAGTTCACCCCGCCGCTGGCGGTCAACCTGATGGTGTCGTGCCGCATCGCGCGCGTGCCGATGGAATCGACCGTGCGCTGGGTGGTGTGGCTGCTGGGCGCGATGTTCCTGGTGCTGGTGGCGGTGCTGGTGTTCCCGCAGCTGGCGCTGTGGCTGCCGCGCAAGCTGGGCTATTGAGGGAACCGGACGCAACCCGCCCGGCATGCATTCATGACAACAACAGACAGACCCGCAAAGAGAGGAGACGCAACATGAATTTCCGCAAGCTGATCGGCGCCACCCTGTGCGCCGCCGCCGTGGTTGGCCTGCCCGCCGCGGCGCAGGCGCAGAACTACAAGCCCGAATACAAGCTCTCCATCGTCGTCGGCACCACCTTCCCGTGGGGCCAGGGCGCCGAGATCTGGTCGAACCTGGTGCGCGAGCGCACGCAGGGCCGCATCAACATCAAGGTCTACCCCGGCACCTCGCTGGTGCAGGGCGACCAGACCCGCGAATTCACCGCCATCCGCCAGGGCGTGATCGACATGGCCGTCGGCTCGACCATCAACTGGTCGCCGCAGATCAAGCAGCTCAACCTGTTCTCGCTGCCCTTCCTGATGCCCGACTACGCCGCCATCGACGCGCTGGTGCAGGGCGACGTGGGCAAGGAGATGTTCAAGCTGATCGAGAAGGCCGGCGTGGTGCCGCTGGCCTGGGGCGAAAACGGCTACCGCCAGCTGAGCAACTCCAAGCGCGAGATCAAGCGGCCCGAGGACATGAAGGGCATGAAGCTGCGCGTGGTCGGCTCGCCGCTGTACATCGACACGTTCACCGCGCTGGGCGCCAACCCGACCCAGATGAGCTGGGCCGACGCCCAGCCGGCGCTGGCCAGCGGCGCGGTCGACGGCCAGGAGAACCCGCTGTCGATCTACACCGGATCCAAGCTCTACACCGTCGGCCAGAAGTACCTGACGCTGTGGAACTACGTGGCCGATCCGCTGATCTTCGTGGTCAACCGCGAAGTCTGGAATTCATGGTCGGAAAAGGACCGCGACATCGTGCGCCAGGCCGCGCTGGACGCCGGCAAGCAGCAGATCGTGATCGCGCGCAAGGGCGTCACGCCGGAAGATCCGTCCTTGCTCAAGGAGATCGAGGGCCACGGCGTCACCGTGACCTCGCTGAGCCCGGCCGAGCATGACGCCTTCGCCAAGGTCACCCAGCCCGTCTACGACAAGTGGAAGA
>NZ_CYTY01000078.1:0-827 GCF_001298995.1 Achromobacter sp. 2789STDY5608615 | reverse complement strand
GTAGCGCACTTCCAGGATATCCAGTTCCTCGATCCCGCCCGGCGTGCGCAGCACCACCGTGTCGCCTTCGCGCGCCTTGATCAGCGCCCGCGCCACCGGCGAGATCCAGCTGATCTTGCCGGCCAGCGGCTCGGCCTCATCCACGCCGACGATGGTGACGGTGTGGTCCTCGCCCGCCTTGTCGGAATACAGCACCGTGGCGCCGAAGAAGACCTGGTCGCGGTTGGGCTGGGCGGCCGGATCGACCACTTCGGCGATGTCCAGCCGCTTGGTCAGAAAGCGCATGCGGCGGTCGATCTCGCGCAGGCGCTTCTTGCCATAGAGATAATCGCCGTTCTCGGAACGGTCGCCGTTGGACGCCGCCCACGACACCACCTGCACCACCGACGGCCGCTCCACGTTCATCAGGTGCGTCAGCTCGCCGCGCAGGCGCTCGTAGCCTTCCGGCGTCATGTAGTTCTTGGTGCCGGCCGGCAGGGCCTGGGCCTGCGGCAGGTCGTCGTCGTCCTCGTTGTCGGATTCTTTGACAAATGCTTTGTTCATGGCGGCGGCGCCTCGGGCGCGCAATCAGTTCAAGTCGGTTCAAGGGCGGCGCGGACACGCCGCGCCGGGGCCAGGCGGCGCGGCGCCTAGAACCAGTCGTGCCAGACCGGCTTCAGATCGGACGGCAGGGGCGGCAGGCGGCCCAGGTCCATCCGGCTTTCCTTGGGGCTGTGGAAGTCGGAACCGCGCGAGGCCAGAAAGCCATAGCGCCGCGCCACGTCGGCATATTGCCGCGCCTCTTCCACGGTGTGGCTGCCGGTGTTGACCTCGATGCCCACGCCCCC
>NZ_CYTY01000077.1:0-12636 GCF_001298995.1 Achromobacter sp. 2789STDY5608615 | reverse complement strand
GGCACGGCCTCGGGCGCCAGCGCGCCGCGGGCCGGCTACGGCGCGCGCGGCGCCGAGGGCGGCTTGCAGGGCGGCGCCGGGCGCAAGGGCGACGGCGGCGCGTTCGCGGCCGGCGGCGTTACGGTGCAGGCCGACGCCACCACCAACACCCTCATCATCGCCGCGCCCGAGCCGATGTACCGCAGCCTGCGCAAGGTCATCGACCTGCTCGATCAGCGCCGCGCCCAGGTGCTGGTGGAAAGCCTGATCGTCGAGGTCACCGAACGCGACGCCTCGCAGCTGGGCATCCAGTGGATGCTGGGCGGCGGGCGCGTCTACGGCGGCGCCAACTTCGGCGGCAGCGGCATCGCCCAGGGCGCCAAGAACAGCATCGACGCGCTGCCCCGGGGCCTGAGCGTCGGCGTGGTGCGCGGCACCATCAACATCCCCGGCGTGGGCGAGGTCACCAACCTGCAGATGCTGGCGCGGGCGCTGCAGACCACCGGCGGCAGCAACATCCTGTCCACGCCCAACCTGCTGACGCTGGACAACGAGCCGGCCTCCATCATGGTCGGCAAGACGGTGCCGTTCGTCAGCGGCCAGTACGTGACGCCGGGCAGCACCAACAGCAACCCGTTCCAGACCATTCAGCGCGAGGGCATCGGCCTGAAGCTCAACATCCGCCCGCAGATCTCGGAAGGGGGCACCGTCAAGCTGGACATCTACCAGGAGGTCAGCAACATCGACAACCAGACGTCGCAGGCCGCCGCCGGCCTGGTCACCAACAAGCGCGCCATGGACACCAGCGTGCTGCTGGACGACGGCCAGATCATGGTGCTGGGCGGCCTGTTGGAAGACAGCGTGGTCAACGGCCGCGACGCGGTGCCGGTGCTGGGCTCGATCCCGGTGTTGGGCGCGCTGTTCCGCTACGACACGCGCGAACGCGTCAAGACCAACCTGATGGTGTTCCTGCGGCCCTACGTGGTGCGCGATTCGGCGGGCGGGCAGGGCCTGACGCAGAGCCGCTACAACTTCATGCGGCGCGCGCAGAGCCGGGTGCAGCCGGCCGGCAATCCGTTGCTGCCCGACATGACGGCGCCGGTGCTGCCGCCGGCCGGCGTGCCGGTGGCGGGCGACCCGTACGACTTGCGCGGCCCGGCCCTGGCCGAGACCCTGCGGCGCGATCCGCCGGCCACGCAGACCGAGTCGCGCCGGCGCGAACTGCCGGCCGACCCCGACAAGGGCCAGGAGCCGCCGGTGCGCACGAGGCTGCCGGCCGGGCTGACGCTGGCCAGCGATCCGGCCGCGCTCTATGGTGAGACGAACGCCACCACCAGCGTGCTGCAGTTCGCCGACGCGCCGACCGACCGCGAGGCCGACCAGATCGCCCGCCGGGTCCAGGTCAGCGGCTTGAAGGCGTACGCGCTGCTGGGACCGGGCGGATCCGGCTACGTGGTGCGCGCCAGCGTGCCGCGCGACCAGCGCTCGGTCGACACGGCCTTGCAGCTGCTGCGCGAGCTGGGCTACCAGCCCGAACTGGTGCTGTCGCCATGAACGCCCGCGACGACAGCCGTCCGCCGCTCAAGCTGCCCTATGCCTGGGCGCGCCAGCACCGCGCGCTGCTGCTCTGGCATGGCGGCGGCGTGGGCGAACTGGTCATCACCGACCAGACCCCGGCCTGGGCCGTGACCGAGGCGCGGCGCCGCTATGGCCCGCTGCCGCTGCGCCGCGTCGCCGACGCCGAACTCGACGGCCTGCTGGCCGCGGCCTACGCCGATGCCGGCGACGCGGCCTCGGTGGTGGGCGCAGCCGAGAACGAGGTCGACCTCGACCGGCTGCTGCACGAGATGCCCGAGGTCACCGACCTGCTGGACGCGCAGGACGACGCGCCGGTGATCCGCATGATCAACGCCTTGTTCACCCAGGCCGCGCGCGACGGCGCCAGCGACATCCACATCGAGCCCTACGAAACCCACTCGGTGGTGCGCTACCGCGTCGACGGCGGACTGCGCGACGTGGTGTCGCCGCGCAAGGCGCTGCACGGCGCGCTGATCTCGCGCATCAAGATCATGGCGCACCTGGACATCGCCGAGAAGCGCCTGCCGCAGGATGGCCGCATCGCGCTGCGGGTGGGGGGACGGCCAATCGACATCCGCGTCTCGACCGTGCCCACCGGCCACGGCGAACGCGCCGTGCTGCGCCTGCTGGACAAGGAGGCCGGCCGCCTGCGGCTGGAAAAGCTGGGCATGGCGCCGGGCGTGCTGCACGAGCTGGACCGGCTGGTGCACCAGCCGCACGGCATCGTGCTGGTGACCGGTCCCACCGGCAGCGGCAAGACCACCACGCTGTACGCCGCGCTGGGGCAGATCGACGCCGCCACCTCGAACGTGCTGACGGTCGAGGACCCGGTGGAATACGATCTGCCGGGCATCAGCCAGATCCAGGTCAACGCCAAGATCGACATGAGCTTCGCGGTGGCGCTGCGCGCCATCCTGCGGCAGGACCCGGACGTCATCATGATCGGCGAGATCCGCGACCTGGAGACGGCGCAGATCGCCGTGCAGGCTTCGCTGACCGGCCACCTGGTGCTGGCGACGCTGCACACCAACGACGCGGTGTCGGCGCTGACGCGGCTGACCGACATGGGCGTGGAGCGCTTCCTGCTGGCTTCATCGCTGCTGGGGGTGCTGGCGCAGCGCCTGGTGCGGCGCCTGTGCCCGGACTGCCGCCGGCCGTCGCCGCAGGAGCCGGGCCTGTTCGAGGCGGTCGGCTGCCCGGCCTGCAACCACACCGGCTACCGCGGCCGCACCGGCATCCACGAGTTGTACATCGTCGACGACGCGCAGCGCGGCCTGATCCACGAAGGCGCCGGCGAGCAGCAGCTGCGCGTGGCCGCGCAGCGCGCCGGCATGAAACTGATGCGCGAGGACGGCGAGCGCTGGGTGCTTGCCGGCCAGACCTCGCGCGAGGAAATCATCCGCGTCACGCGGGACGGGTAGGGCGGACCATGCCGGATTTTCGTTTCGAGGCGGCCGACGCGCACGGCAGGATCCAGCGCGGCGTGCTGAGCGCCGACACCGCCCGCGCCGCGCGCGCGCAGTTGCGGGCCCAGGGCCTGACCGCGCTGGCGCTGCGCCTGACGGCCAGCCGCGGCGCCGGCTCGATCGAGCTGTTCGCCGCCAAGCTGTCGGACAGCGACCTGGCCTGGGCCACGCGCCAGCTCGCCAGCCTGCTGGCCGCCGGCCTGCCGCTGGAAGGCGCGCTGTCGGCCACGGTCGAGCAGGCCGAGAAGAAACACATCGCCGACACCTTCTCGGGCGTGCGCGCCGACGTGCGCGGCGGCCAGCGTTTTTCCGACGCGCTGAACGCGCGGCCGCGCGACTTTCCGCCGATCTACCGCGCGCTCATCAAGGCCGGCGAGGACTCCGGCGACCTGGCGCGCATCATGGAGCGGCTGGCCGACTACATCGAGGAACGCAACGCCCTGCGCGCGAAGGTGCTGACCGCCTTCATCTATCCCGCCATCGTCGGCGTGGTGTCGATCTGCATCGTCGTGTTCCTGCTGGCCTATGTGGTGCCGCAGGTGGTCAGCGCGTTTTCGCAGGCGCGCCAGGAACTGCCGTGGATCACCCGCGCGATGCTGGCCGCGAGCGACTACGTGCGCGCCTGGGGTGGCCTGAACGCGCTGGCGGCGGCGCTGCTGTTCGGCCTGTGGCGGCTGTCGCAGCGCGCCGAGGCGGCGCGGCTGGCGTGGCACGCGCGCATTCTGCGGCTGCCCATGATCGGCCGCTTCGCGCTGGGCGTGAACACCGCGCGCTTCGCCGCCACGCTGGCGATCCTGGCGGACGCCGGCGTGCCGCTGCTGCGCGCCCTGGAGGCGGCGCGCCAGACCCTGGCCAACGAGTGCCTGCGGCGCGCGGTGCTGGACGCCACCGAGCGCATCGAAGGCGGTTCGGGGCTGGGCGCGGCGCTGCGCCAGCAGAAGGTCTTTCCGCCGCTGCTGTGCCACCTGGTGGCCAGCGGCGAGAAGACCGGCACGCTGTCGCGCATGCTCGAGCGCGCCGCGCAGACCCTGTCGGCCGACATCGAGCGGCGCGCCATGGCCATGACCGCGATGCTGGAGCCGTTGATGATCCTGATCATGGGCGGCGTGGTGCTGACCATCGTGCTGGCGGTGATGCTGCCGATCATGGAAATCAACCAGATGGTGGGGTGAGGGCGGCGCTTGAAACGCGAGAACTCCGCACATCTCCGCACATTCTTACCTCACTCCACACCTTTTTTCCCGTCGCTGTCACCTCGCTTGATCAACATGTCTTCAACGCGTCAGGCCGGTCTTTGCAGAGTGCCGCCGGATGCGTTCTCGGGTCCATCCGTTCTTTTCTCCACAAGCAGTTCTCTCCTAAACGAGTGCAAGGAGCAAGACATGTTCAATCGCAATTCCCTGGTCGCCGCGCTGTCGGCGGTCGGCATGCTGTCCCTGTCGGGCGCCGCCCTGGCGCAACAGGTCGTGGTGTCCGGCGGCGCGACGCTGCCCCAGCCCCTGTACCAGGACGAAATCAACAGCTTCCCGGCGTCCACGTTCAAGGCCTACGTCGGCAAGGGCAGCGGCGCGGGCAAGACCGCGTTCCTGACCAACAGCGCCGTCGGCTTCGACAGCACCGGCGTGGTCCACTGGATCGGCAGCGATTCGATCCTGACCCAAGTGCAGATCAACGACTACCTGACGACCGGCCTGGGCAAGCTGGGCACGCCGACCGGCCACGGTCCGCTGATCCAGATCCCGTCGGTGGGCACGCCGGTCACGATCTCGTACAAGGGCCCCACGGCCGATATCACCCTGACCAAGGCGCAACTGTGCGGCGTGCTGTCGGGCAAGTTCACCAAGTGGAGCGATGTCGGCGTGTCGTCGGGGTCGGCCCCGGACGCCTTCAAGGTCATCTACCGCTCGGAAAGCAGCGGCACCAGCGAACTGCTGACCCGCCACCTGCAAGCCGTGTGCGGCGCCGACTCGAACGTCGCGTTCCAGGGCAAGAGCACGTTCGCCCAGGAATTCCCGAGCAACACGCCCCCGGCCAACTTCATCGCCGCCACCGGCAGCGGCGGCGTGGCCACGGCCATCAGCGCCCAGGATTCGGCCATCACCTACCTGAGCCCGGATCCCGCCTTCACGGTCGCGCTCAAGCAGGCTGCGCTGGTCAACCGCAACGACGAAGCCGCCGGCGGCTTCTCGCCGGACTCGGAAAACGTCAGCACCGCGCTGGGCAGCACCGCGGCCCTGCCGCCGGCCAACGGCGTGATCGAACGCAATCCCTCGGGCGCGAACTGGTCCAACACGAACAACCAGGCCAACCCGTTCAACTGGGTGCGCTCGTCGGTTGATCCGTCCACCGGCTACCCGATCGTCGGCTACACCAACTTCGTCATCAGCCAGTGCTACACGGACTCGGCCGTGGCCAACGCCATCAAGAGCTTCCTGACCTCGCACTACTCGGCGGCGAACTCGGTGGTCGGTGGCGCCAACCCCGGCAAGATCGACCAGCACAAGCTGGTTCCGCTGACCAACACCAACCGCGCTCGCGTGCTGGCCGCGTTCGTCAACGGCACGACCGCCAACCTGAACATCAACAACGCCACCATCTGCGGCAGCTACGCCGGCCGTGGTTGATCTTCAGGTCGTTCAGTTGAACCGGTAGTCACCGCAGGACAGGGGGGGCGACTGATGCTTGTCGGTGGCTCCCCTTTTTTTCGTGCGCGGATCCCCTGATCCGACCGTGTGCGGCAACTACGCTGGCCACGGCTGACGAGTGTCCGGCCGTGCCGTCGGTCTCACAGGAGTCCATGATGCGCGCATGCCTTCGACTTGTCCTGATGGCGGCATTCGCCCTTCCGGGCGGCGCCGCGCTGGCGCAGAACGTCGTCTCTGGCGGCGCCACCTTGCCCGCGCCGCTATACCAGGACGCCATCGCCGACCTGCCAGGTGGCGGGCTGCAGCCCTACGCGGGCGCCGGCAGCGCGGCCGGGCTGCGGGCCTTCCTGCTCAATGAGCCGGGCGCCTTCAACCGGACCGGCGCGGTTCACTGGGCAGGCAGCGAACTGCCGTTGACGCAGGCCCAGATTGCCGCCTACCTGACGGACGGGTGGGGCAGGCAGGGGTATCCGGCCAGCCATGGCCCGTTGATCCAGTTGCCGGCCGCCTACGTGCCGATCACGATCGCCTACAAGGGACCGACGCAGCCTGTGACCCTGACCCGCGGCCAGCTCTGCGCCATCTTTGGCGGCGCGATCGATCGGTGGAGCCAGTTGGGCGTGACGGTTTCGCCGTCGCTGGACGCCTTCAAGCTGGTGTACCGGGCCGATGGCAGCGGCACCTCGCAACTGCTGACGCGGCACCTGCAGGAGGCCTGCCGCGTCAACGCGCCGAAGGCGTTCAGCGGCAAGGAGGTATTCCCGGAAGAGTTTTCCCCGGGCGGCCTGCCGGCCCATTTCGTCGCGGCGCGAGGCGACGGCGGGGCCGCGGTCGCCATGGCGGGCCATGTGTCGGCCATCACTTACATTGGACCGGATGCCACCTATTCCGGCGGCCTGAAGCAGGCCTGGCTGGTCAATGGCAACGACGGCGTGGCCTATTCGCCGACGCCGGCCAACGTCGTGGCCGCCATGGAATCCGACGGCGCGCCGGGCTGGCCTGGTGGCCAGGTGATCGAGCGCAGCCCGGCGGCCCCCCTTTGGGCGTCCGCGAACAATGCCGCCAATCCGTTCAACTGGGTGCGCATCCAACCGGATCCGCGCAATGGCTATCCGATCGTGGGCTCGACCAATATCGTCCTGAGCCAGTGCTACAGCGATCCGGCGGCGGCAGCCGCCGTGCGGCTGTTCCTGACGCGTCTCTACAACGACACGGCGCGCGTCGCCAATCATCAGTTGGTGCCATTGCCAGCCATGTTGCGGGCCAGGTTGCTGGCGACGTTCGTGGCGCCGGCGGGGACCGCCGCCAGGTTGAATATCGGCAACGCCACCGTGTGCGGCGACATCGCTGGACGTGGCTGACCGGCCGCGAACGGCACTGTTACGCCACTCCACACCTTTTTTCCCGCCGCTGTCATCTGGCGGACACATCATTACCCATAGCCGCGGTGATTCGCCGCGCGCGGTCGCGCACGCCGTGATCGCGCGCGGTGACGCGGCACCGGCCCCCCAAAGCGACAGCCGTCAGCAGCGGCGCAGACATCCAGGATCAGAGAACCCGCATGAACCAGCACACAGGCAGCGCATCCCGAGGCGGCAAAGGCAAACAACGGGGGATTCCCGCATTCCGGCTGTCGCCAGCCATGCACGCCCTGGTGCTGGCCTTGTCAGCCACGCCGGCGCTGGCCGCCGGCCCGGCCTTCGGGCCGGGCTGGTTCTCCGACAAGCGGGCCACGCAGGCCCAGACCGCCGCCACCGGGCGCCTGCCGGGCGGCGGACTGGCGGGCATTCCGTCGACGCTGCGCGACCAGCAGCGTGCCAATGAACAGCTTCAGCGTTCGCTGGCCAATCTGAACCGCAGCGCCACGGCCATCGCCGCGCAGCAGGCCGCGCAGGCCGCGGCACGCCAGGCAGCGATGAATCAGGCGATCACCGTACCGGATGGGATCGGTGAGGGCGGTCTGAAAGTGGATGCCAATCCGCTGACGGCCGGCTGGATCAACGCGCGCGCCTTGACGCCTGATTCGCAGTCGGTGCGCGGCGGCCGTACCGTTGTCACTGTCGAACAGACCGCGGACAAGGCCATCCTGAATTGGGAAACGTTCAACGTCGGACGCAACACCACGGTGTCCTTCCAGCAACAGAGCGCGTCGTGGTCGGTGCTGAACCGGGTCAACGACCCGCGCGCGCGTCCCAGCCAGATACAGGGGCAGATCGAGGCTCCGGGTACCGTCATGCTGATCAATCGCAACGGTATCGTCTTTTCCGGCAGCAGCCAGGTCAACACCCGCAACCTGGTGGCCGCCGCGGTGGGCATGAGCGACGACCAGTTCCGCAAGGGCCTGTACAGCGCCAAGGCCGGCGACGGCGTGAACGAGCGCTATACCCCCAGTTTCGGTAACGACCTGACCGGCCTGGGCAATGGGGCGCAGGCCAGCAATGCCAGCGCGGGCGTGCGCGTGGAAGCGGGCGCCCGCATCCAGACCGCCGCGCCCGACAGCGTGACGCAAGGCGGCGGCTATGTCCTGCTGCTGGGGCGCGACGTTCACAATGCGGGCCAGATATCGACGCCGAATGGCCAGGCCGTGCTGGCGGCGGGTGATACGTTCATCATCCGGCGCGGTCTTGGATCCGATGTCAACACCATTTCCACCACGCGCGGCAACGAAGTGTCGGCGCGCCGCAATGCGGGGAGCCAGGCAGGCGCGGTGGCCAACACCGGCCTGATCCAGTCGCCGCTGGGTGACATCACGCTGACCGGGCACGACGTGCGCCAGCTGGGCGTGGCGGTGTCCAGCACCTCGGTGACCACGCGCGGCACGGTACACCTGCTCAATTCCGCCAGCGACACCAGTGGCACGATTCTGCTGGGCAAGGATTCCACCACCACGATCCTGCTGCAGGACGACGGCGCGACCGCGCTGGATACCCAGCGCGACGCGCTGGTGCGTCCGGTGCTGGACGAGGCGGACGCGTACAGGGCGGCGGGCCAGGCGTTCGATCACCTTTCCAGCCTGCCCGATCGCCGTGACCAGTCGCGCATCGAGCTGACCAGCGGCGGCACGATCGAGGCGCAGGATGGCGCGTTGGCCCTGGCCACTGGCGGCCAGATCTCCATCATGGCGAATCGCCGCACCTTGTTGAACGACGGCGCGCTGCTGGATGTCGCGGGCGCCGTCGGGGTCAAGGTGACGATGGAGTCCAACAACCTGAAGGTCAACGTTCAAGGCAACGAGCTGCGCGACGCGCCGGTCAATCGGGAAGGCAAGCTCCTGAACAACAGCGATATCTGGGTGGATCGGCGCGCGTTGGTGCAGGTGGCCAAGGGCGTCAATGGCTATGAGCGCGAGCGTTGGTGCACCGCGGGCGGCCTGCTGGAGGTGGGCGGCTATCTGGGCACCAGCCGGCATGGCATCGGCGAATGGGCCGCGGTGGGCGGCACGGTGACGGTGGAAGGCGGCGAACTGGTGACCCGCCAGGGGTCGCTCATCAACATCTCCGGCGGCACGCTCGACGTGGCGGGCGGGTATATCAAACAAAGCTGGGTGCGGGGCGACGATGGCCGCCTGTACGAGGTCTCCCGCGCGCCGGGCGATCTGCTCTACAAGGGGCTGTACCGCGGTTACGAAGACACCCATGGACGTTGGGGCCAGAACGCGACGCGTTATTTCTACAACGCGCTGCTGGCGCCGCGGGAGCGCTACGAGGACGGCTACACCGCCGGCCGCGATGCCGGCCGGCTGGTCGTCGGCACGAGAGCCGCGGTGGTGGAGGGCGCCATTGTCGGCGTCGCGTTCGAGGGCGAGCGCCAGACGCAGGCGCGCCAGGCGGTGGAAGCGGGCTTGCGGCAGCAGACCGGCTATCAGCAATCGCAGCTGGCGCGGGCGCAGGCCGGGCAATTGATCGTCGGTCGCTACGTGCCCCGGCAGATCACCAACGGCGGCACCACCAGCTGGGGCTATGACCTGGCCGGGGCGGCGAGACAGGTCCTGTTTGCCGACGGTGTGCCGCCGCTGGCGGCCCGGCTGGGGCTCAACGACCCCCTGCCGGCCGCGCGCCGGGACGCCGTGTGGCTGGACGCCGGCGCGCTGGATCTCGGCCAGATCACCGCCATCGCCGGGTCCGACGTCACGGTTCGGCAGAACTTGCGGGTGGCGGCCGGCGGTTCGATCGAACTCTACGCGCCGACCGTTTCCATCCAGGGCGACCTGACGGCGCGTGGCGGCCGGGTCGCTGCCGGCAACGTATTGGCCAGCGTCGAGCGCGAGACCTTCCTGGCGCCGGCCGCCAATACCTCCGCGCGGGTGGAAGTCGCGCCGGGCGTCACGATCGACGTCAGCGGCCTGTGGGCCAACCTGCGACGCTCGCCGGAGGACGCGGATGCGTCGGTGTGGCGCAATGGCGGCCAGATTTCGCTGCGCGGCACCGGCGCGGTGGCGCTGGCGGCCGGCAGCCTGCTGGATGCGCGGTCGGGCGCGGTACTGGACGTCAAGGGCAAGCTGGCGGGCGGCAAGGGCGGCGACGTGGCGCTCGAAATGGTCAGCCTGAACGGCAGCGTGGCCGGTCCGGGACCGGTCGGGGTGACCCTGGATGGCGACGTGCGGGGCTATGGCGTGGCGGGAGGCGGCAGCCTGCGTATTTCCGCCAGCCGGGCGCTGCTGAGCGACCATGCCGATGCCGACGCCGGGCCCGGCGGCGTGGTCCTGCGCGGTGACCTGTTCCAGCGTGGCTTCGCGCGCTACGACATCAATGGCGACCAGGGCTTGAAGGTGGCCGACGGCATGCGGCTGGACGTGTCCATGCCGGTCTATCGACTGGCCTCCGACAGGCCGGACCCGCAGGCGGCCGCGTTCGACGACGTCCTGGCGTTGTGGACGCCGCCGCTGTTCCAGGAAAACGCGGCGACCGGCCGCATGAGCCAACGCCAGGGCGCCAGCCTGTCGCTGTCGTCATTCGTGCCCTCGACGCCATCGCCGGCCGGCACCCTCGACATCGGCAAGGACGCGCTGGTGCAGGTGGATCCGGGCCAGTCCATCCGCCTGCAGTCTCGCGGCCTGATGCGCATCCAGGGCACGCTGCGCGCGCCGGGTGGCCAGATCGTGGTGGCGCGTGGGGCGGATGACCAAGGCAATGTCGCGCAGTTGGGCGGCCTGCCCAACTCCGTGTGGATCGAGTCGGGCGCGCGGCTGGACGTGGCCGGTATCGCCGCGACCGCGGTCGATGCGCGAGGTCGCCGCTACGGCAAGCAACTCGACGGCGGCCGCATTGCCGTCGATGGCGAATTCGTGGTGATCCGCCCGGGCGCGACGCTGGACGCGTCGGGGACGGCCATGACGGTCGATATCCTGCAGGATGACGGCACCGGCGCCGGCGCCCGGCTGGTCGGCGGACGGGGCGGGGAAATCGCGCTGAGCGCGATGGCCGGGCTTTACCTGGACGGCGCGATGCGGGCCGCGGCCGGCAGCGCCAATGCGGCGGGCGGCGCGCTGTCGCTCAAGCTCGAAACGCCGCTTTATGCCACCGGCACCGCGCCAGCGCTGATCCGCCCGCGCGAATTGCTCATTTCGCAGCAGGCGGGCGCTAGCCTGCTCCCGGCCGACGCCAATGCGGCGACGGCCGCGCTGACCTACGGCCTGGGCCGGATCGGCGCGGATCAGATCGTCGCCGGCGGTTTCGGCGACGTGTCGCTGTACGCCCGCGACCTGTTGACCTTCGACGGTGACGTGACGCTGCGGGCGCGGCAATCGATCAGCCTGTACCAGGGCGCGTTGGGCAACACCCAGGCGGGCGCCACTGTCCGCTTGATTGCGCCTTATGTGTTGCTGAGCGGCCGGACCAACCTGTCTGCCAGCATCGCGCAGCAGGTCGACGCCACGCTCAACGCCTGGAAGCCGTCCGCGTTGCCGGCGGCCGCCTTGCTGCAGGTCGAGGCGCAGCATATCGACATCCGCAACCGGGTCAGCATCGGCATGTCCGGCGCCGTGCAGCTGGGTGGCGGTGTCCAGCAGGCCGTCGAGCGCCGGGGCTATGACGGCCTGGCCTTGCGCAGCCAGGGCGACGTGCGGTTCCTGCCGGCGAATCCGGGCTCCGAAATGCCCATGAGCGGTCAGGCTGATTCCAGCGCCGTTCTCTCCCCGGGCGATGTGGTGCTGGCGGGGCAGCGCATTTACCCAGCCACGGGCGCCAAGGGGCTGGTGGCGGCGGGGTGGCAAGGCGTCCGCGTGCCTTATGACGCCAACCGGGTCATCCGGATCGAGGGCGTGGCCGGCCCTCAGGCGGGCGCGGCGCCTTTGTCCGTCCTGGGCACATTGACGCTGAACGCTTCCAACATTGAACAGGGCGGCAATGTCTATGCGCCGCTCGGCCGCATCGTCATGGGCATCGGGATCGATGACGCCAGCCGGCGGATCAGATTGCTGCCGGGCAGCCTGACATCGGTCAGCGCCGCGGGGCTGACCGTGCCCTATGGCGGTACCGTGGACGGCCTGAGCTACCTGTACCAGGGCCTGGCAGTGGAAGCCCTGGGCGTCGGCGGCATGGACATCTTCAAACTGGCGCGCGGCATCTCATTGTCGGGGGGGGGCGGTCTCGGTGGATGCGGGCGCCGTCATCGATCTGTCCGGCGGCGGCACGCTGGCCGGCGCGGCGTTCGTGAGCGGGCGAGGGGGCTCGACCGATCCGCTTTTCCATCCGTTGCCGCGTTTCGATGCGGCGACCGGAAAATTCGACCTGCCGACTTTGGCCGACCGGCCGGTCTACGCGATCATGCCGGGTCTGGCGGATGGCTATGCGCCGGTGGCGCCGCGTGACGATGCCGCGAACTACGCGGGCTCGCGTCCGCGCATTGGCGAGACCATCACGATCGGCGCCGGCATTCCCGGGCTGGCGGCCGGCACGTACACCTTGCTGCCGTCCTACTATGCGCTGCTGCCTGGCGCCTTCCGCGTCGAACTGGGGCAGGGCGCTCTG
>NZ_CYTY01000076.1:0-14723 GCF_001298995.1 Achromobacter sp. 2789STDY5608615 | reverse complement strand
GGGCGTGGCCCCGGGACGGGCCACGCCGCCGCTGGTCAAGGGACCATGATGACCCGGCCAAAGGCCTGCCGGGACATCACGTGGCGATGCGCCGCCTGGGCCTCGCGCAAGGAGAACGTCTTGTCGATCACCACGTGCAGTTCTCCCGCGGCCACGCGTTGCAGCAATGTCTGGACGCTGGCGTGTACGCGCGCGTGCTCCTGGTCCAGCAACGTCGGGAAGAAGACGCCGTGCAGGCTCTGGTTGCCGCGCCACAGGCTCACCGGATCGAATTTTTCCTGGTCGCGCCCGGACACGCCCACTGTCACCAGCCTGCCTTTATGGGCCAGCGCCTGGACACCGCGCGCCAAGGTACTGCCGGCGATGCTGTCGACGATGAGATCCACTCCTCGTCCCGCTGTGAGAGCGGATATCTGCTCGACAAAGTCGCTGGTGGAATAGTTGATGCCTGCCGTCATGCCAAAGGTGTTCAGCCGCGCCAGCCGCGCATCATCCGATGCCGTGGCATACACCGTCGCGCCAGCGTGATGCGCCAGTTGGATGGCGGCCAATCCGAGCGCGCCGGCGCCCGCATGAATCAATACGGTTTCACCGGCAGCCAGGCCGCCTGCCGCAAAGAGGCATTCATGCGCGGTTCCCCAGGCGACGGGGACCGCGGCGGCGGTTGGCGTATCCAGCGTCGCGGGGATCAGCCAGGTGTCGGACGCTGGCGCGGCCACGCGTTGCGCATGCGATCCCCAGGACAGTACCGCGACGACGCGGTCGCCGGGTTTTCGGTCGCGCACCTGCGCTCCCACGGCCTGGATGGTGCCGGCGCACTGATATCCCACGATGTGGGGAATCCGCGCCAACGGGCGGATTTCTCGATTGATGAGGTCGCCGCCTTCCACAGATATCGCCTCGATGCCGATCAGCACCTCATCGGGCCCGCAGACCGGTTCGTCAACGGTTTCATAGCGGAACACGTCGGGGGAGCCGTTTTCGTAATACACCGCCGCTTTCATGATGAATCTCCTTGCCCGGATGGCTACTGCGCTGAAATGGGAACGATCGAGCCAATGCGCCATCCCGCCGGTGTGCGCACCGCCACTTCGTAGACCAGGTAGGCGGCTGTGTGCGCGTCGGCGGCGGTGTGTCCCAAGGTGATCTGGGTCGGGGCGTAGAGCTGGGCCACATCCGGCGTCAAGGGAATGATGCGCAGCTTCGCCAGGTCGGGCTCGAATTTCCAGATGCCCTTGAAGGTCTCGCGGAAGTGTTCTATCAGTTCGGACTTGCCCCAGAACTGATACGGCCGGGCGACGAACGTCACTGGGTCGCCCACGACGCCGGGCGTGGCGAACACCGCGCTGAAGGCGCCGAGGTCATGAGCCGTCGCCGCTCGGGCCTGCTGTTCAAAGACCGCTTGCACCTGTTGCCGGTCGGCTTGCGTGAATGCCGTCGCGACCGGGCTGGCGCCGGCGGCGATCGGCATGGCGCAGGCCATGCCGCCGATCAGCAGCGTTCTGAATGTCGCTTGCATCGTGCGGATCCGCGAGGCGGCCCGGCGTATAGCGAGAAAATCTGTCAACATGATTTAGCCTTATATGCCCATATTTGATGGCATCAACGGAACGTGGGCGCGTCACGCAATGCGACGGAGCTGTCTCAAGATTGGGGGTTAACCTGGGAGCGAAAGGTCCAGGGTGGTGATGCGGTGCATGATGCGACGCATCGCCAGCGCGTCGTCCTTGCCGAATACGGCTTCGAACTGTTGCTGGGCGCGTTGCCAGGCCTTTCTGCCGACGGCTTCCATCTTCGCGCCCGCGTCGGTCAAGGTGATTTCCCTTTCTCTCCGGTCCTGCTTGCCTACCGCTATGCGGATGAGGCCGTCGCGCTCGAGCGGGCGCAGGTTATGCCCCATCGTTGCGCGATCGGTGACCAGATGTGCGGCCAATTCGGCAATCGTGAGCGCCCCGCGCGTGGCGAGCAGATTCAGGATCGCGTATTGGGTGTTGCGCAGGTCGGCCTGGGCTAGGCAAAGGTCATAAAACCGGCCCAGATGACGGGCGGCCTTGCGAATGGCGGTGCTGTTGCACACGCCGGGAGGCAGGTCGTGTTGGCTCATGGATCAGGTCGTTTGGAACGTGCGGGAATATTACGGGCATATAAGTTCATTTGTCAAAGGCCATGCAGGAAGACGGCAGAGAAAGGCTTGACGCAATTGCCTTAGACTATTGCAACATTGCATGGCGTGCCGATGCCCCGCCTACTCAGATTCATATCCGGCCAGATGAAACTCTCATTGTTCAAAGCAAGTGTTTTCGCCATGACCCTGTTGGGGGCCACGGTTGTCCACGCACAGCAGCCGCAGGTCGGCGCCTGGCGCAAGGTCTCCGATTCCCAGCTCGATAAGCAATTCCATTTCTCGATGCTGCCCGCCGCGGCGCCGGTGGCGAGCAAGTGGGCGGCCTTCGACGCCAAGGCCGGCAAGGTGGTGTGCTGCCTGGTGGTGCAGGGCGAAGCGGTCACCGAGGCCGAGCTGGAAAGCGCCTACGACATTCCCGGCCCGTGGATCACCGACCTGACCAACGGTTGGAACCTCGACGCCGCGCCGTACCGGCCGCGCGTGCAGCTGCTGCGCGTCGAAGGAGCGCTGGCCGGACACGAATTCGGCGGCGGCGCGGATGCGCGGGGCGGCTTGCTGGTCCCGGCCGATACGCGCGCGGTGGCGCGGGATGCGCTGGAGATTGGCGGCCAGCGCTACACCGTGACGCGCCAGGACGCCTCGCTGGCCGATGACGATGGCGGCCTGACCACCTACAGCCTGCGCCCGGCCGCGGGCGGCGCGGCGTTGCAGGTGGAAGTGCCGTTCGCGACGTATTGAGCATGGGCGAGACCCTGCGGATCGAAGCGGCCCCGCTGACCGGCGACGACATCGCGCTGCTGCGCCGATGCAGCCGCGGCAAGACCTTGGCGCTGATAGCCTGCCTGTTCATCTTTCTGCTGCTGGTCAGCATGACGCTGCTGGTCGCCGTGCTGGCCGTGTCCGAATGGCGCTCGCTGCGCGGCGCCGATGGCGTGATGCTGCTGCTGGTGGTCGTCGGCGCCGGCGTGGGCATGGCGTTCTTCGGGCGGCGTCTGCTGCGGGTGCCGCGCGCCTGGCGCAGCGTCGCGCGCGCGCTCAAGGGGCGCGCGCCCAAGCAGATCGTGTCGGGCCGCCTGACCGGTTTCGGGCCGGGCGAGCGGCCGGGCATCACTTATGTGTTCGGCGACCAGCGCGTGGATGTGGCGCTGCCGTTCTGGAACGAGGTCACCAGCGATACCCGCAGCGGCGCCCGGCCGGCCGACGCCGTGGCGTTGACGGATCTGCCGGTGCGGCTGCACGTGCTGCCGTTGTTGCCGGATGCGCCGGGCTTGTTGCTGCGGGTGGATTACCCGATGAGCGGGCAGGCCTGGACGTCGCTCGAGGAGATCAGCGACGCCGATCGCGAGAGCGTGAGACGCGAAGAGCGGGGCGTGCGCAAGTTCTTCCTGCTGGCGGCGCTGGCGCCGCTGGCGGTCAGCCTGTTCGTGCCGCCGGTGATCCTGCTGGCGGCGGTCCTGGCGCTGATGGGGCTGGTGCTGGGCATGCGCAGTCCGCGCCTGAAGCGCGCGCGTCACAAGCAGGGCGTGCGCGGGGTGGTGGAAGAGGCCGTGACGTATCGCCTGCGCACGCCGAACTCGCTCACGGCATCGCTGGCCCACAATTACCGCGTGGGCGGCGTGATGTATCGGGTCGACCATCTCGGGCCCGCCGCGCTGCCGGGGCAGCGCGTGGAATTCGAATACGTGGACGCTGGCGCGCTGGGGCAACGGGAGCTGTCCTTCCGGATCGAAGACCAGCCCGCCATGACGTTGTGACCGCGCGCTTGCCCGGCAGGCGCGATGAATCTTGATGACGACAGGGAGTGAGGCGTGTCCGAACCAATCGATGTGTCCGGGGAACCCGCGGGCTCGGTGAGCCGCGATGGCCGTTTCCGGCTGGGCCTGAGCGGCCCGGACAGCCACGTGCTGGTCAGGGAGGCCGGTCGCGGGGACGTGATCCTCGGGCCTGCCGACATGGCGCCGAAGGCGGATCTGCGCGTGGCGCCTGATGACGCGATTCATTGGCCGGCGTTCGATCCGTTCGCCACGCCGGCCGGCTCGCCCTGGCCGCGCCATCTCTACTACCACGGCAATGACAGCGGCTTTCTGGGCTGGTCCGAACGACGCCGCATCGAACAGTTCACCTGGGCGCCGGCGTTTGCCGATACGCGCCGCATCGACGCCCGCGCGGCCGATATCCAGACGCTGCAGATCCGGCTCGATGCGGTGGCGGGGCATCTGGACATCACGGTGCCCGGCGGGTTGCGCCTGGGCCTGCTGGGCGATCTTTCCCGGATCGCTGTCACGGGAGCGGCGCCGGACATGCTGTCGCTGCATCCCGCGTTGGGCCGGCGCGCCAGCCAGGCGCCCTATGTGCTGCCCGACCTGGGCATGCTGCGGACGGTGACGACGCTGGCGCTGTACGGCGAGCCGTTGGCGCAGCCGATATCGTTGCAGGGGATCGAGCGCTTTGCCGCGTTGGAACAGCTGTCGCTGTGGGGCGGCTTTGCCGACTGGGACGCGCTGGCCCGCCTGCCGCGCCTGAAGAGCCTGGAGATCCGCTTCGCGCCGGACCTGGCGGGCCTGCCGCCGCTGGACCACTGGCCGTTGCTGGAGCGCTTCATCGGCTTCAACGTCGAGGACGGCGCGGGCAAGCGGCTGAAGGCGCAACTGAAGGCGCGGGAAAAGGTCCGCGCGTGGGCGGACTACACCTCGGTCAGCAAGCTGCGCAAGCCGGAGTGGTGGCAAAGCGAATATGGGCGGCCGTTTTCGGGGTGGAGCGGCCGCATGGCGAAGTCGGCCAACGCGGCTTATGACATCGCCCTCGATGCCTTGCAAGGGGCCCGCGAAGCCGATGCGGCGCAGTCGGCCATCCAGGCGTTCGCCGGCCATTTCAACGACATGAAGGGCATCGAGACCGCCGAGCGCGAAGACATCGGCGAGGCCGTGTGGCAATTCAGCCAGCTCGCGCGGGTGGTCGAGCTGGGCGTGACGGAGGCGCAGGCGTTGCGTTGGTTCGATGCGGTTCGGGACTATTGACGGCGTCAATGCGTGGCCGCCAGCCCCTCCAGCCGCGCGGCCGGCAATAGCGAAAACACGGTCTTCATCTCGCGCGCTTCCTCGCCGGGGCTGCGCCCGAACAGGCGCTTGAACTCGCGGTTGAACTGCGACGCGCCCGGCGGCCGCGGCGGCGGTGAGGTTGTCGCGGATCATCAGCAGGCGGGCCTGGTGCAGCCGGATGGACTTGATGTACTGGATCGGCGAGGTGCCCGCCACGGTCTTGAAGTGGGCGTGGAAGGCGGGGGCGCTCAGGCCCGCTTCGCGCGCCAGGGTGGCGACCTCCATGGGCTGCGCATAGTCGTCGTGGATGCGTTGCAGCACCCGCGAGATGCGGCCGAAATTGCCCTGGCTGGCCAGCGCCGCGCGGATCGCGCCGCCCTGTTCGCCGACCAGCACGCGAAAGCACAATTCCCGCACGATGCCCGGGCCGATGATGCGGGCCTCGACGGGCGAGGCCAGCGCCCGCAGCAGCCGCAGCGTGGTGTCCGCCAGCGTGTCGTCCAGCGGCGTGGAGGTGATGCCTTCCGGCGCCGGCGGCGCCGGGCCGTCGCGGCCGTCCAGCGAGAGCACCAGGTCGGCGATCGTGGTCGGGTCGAGCCGGATCTGTATGGCCAGCAGGGGTTCCTCGGGCGAGGCGTCGGTTTCGGTGGAAAACGGCAGCGGCACCGACAGCACCAGGTAATGGCGGGCGTCGTAGCGGTAGACCTTGTCGCCCAGGTAGCCGCGCTTGCTGCCCTGGCAGACGATGACGATGCAGGGTTCGTACAGCACCGGGGTGCGTCCCAGCGGATGGTCGGCCCGCATGAAGCGCACGCCGTCGAGCTGCGAGCGGGTGTAGCCCTGGTGCGGCGCGAGCTGGCCGAGCAGGGCGGACATCGTGTCTCGGGCGGGCAGCGGTGGCGTCATGGTGGAATGCCTCGGGTAAGAGTCTTGGGCATCATTTTGCACCGAATCGGCGATAAATAAAGAGCGGGAAAGAGGAATGGGCAATCATCCCATAGCCCTGTGCCTATCCGGCCGGGGCCGCCGCGCCTAGCATTTGATCCTGCAATCCAACCCCTCAGGAGATCAGGAAATGCAAACGATCCAAACCAACAAGACCTGGTTCATCACCGGCGCGGCGCGCGGCATCGGGCTGTCGCTGGCCCGCCAGTTGCTGGCGCGCGGCGACCACGTGGCCGCCACCTCGCGCACGCTGGCCAGCCTGCGCCAGGCGCTGGGCGACGACCATCCGCGCCTCTTGGCGCTGGAAGTGGACCTGGTGTCCGAGGCCAGCGTCCAGGCCGCCATCGGCAAGACCATCGCCGCCTTCGGCCGCATCGACTACGTGGTCAACAATGCCGGCTACGGCCAGCAGGGCCCGATGGAGGCGCTGGACGACGACGAGGTGCGCCGCAACTTCGATGTCAACGTGTTCGCGCCGTTGCATGTGCTGCGCCATGTGCTGCCGCACCTGCGCAGGCAGGGCAGCGGCCATGTCTTCAACGTCGCCTCGATCGCCGGTTTCACCGGCGGCTACGCGGGCTGGGGCTGCTACGTGGCGACCAAGTTCGCGCTGGCCGGGCTGACCGAGACCCTGGCGGCGGAGACCGCCGAATTCGGCATCAAGGCCACCGTGGTGTACCCGGGCCCGGTGCGCACGGACTTCCTGAACGACAACAGCCTGGTCATCGCGCGCCGCAAGATCGCCGACTACACCGCGGCCCAGGCCTCGCTGGACCTGCACCGCGAAGGCATGAACGGCCGCCAGGACGGCGATCCCGAGAAGCTGGCCCTGCTGATCCAGGAGGTCGCGGCCCTGGACGCGCCGCCGCTGCATCTGTTCGTGGGCAAGATCGCCAATGACCTGGCCGAACAGAAGCTGGAGACGGTGCGGGGGGATTTCGATGCGTGGCGTCAGCGGGCGGGGGTGGGAACGGACTTTGCCTGAACGGCGACGCGCCCGCCAACGTCAGCGCGCGGGCCGGTGTTGCAGGCAGAACATTGACTGCATGCCGGCCAGGAATTCGGCGTCGCTGCTGTGCCAGCGCGCGTTCGCCAGATGCTCGCTGTCGGGACCGGCCGGAAACCGCAGTTGTTCGCTCTCGTCCGTTGCCGCGGCGTGGATGGCCGCGGCAACCTGTTCGGGCGTCGTCACGGCAGCGCCGGGCGCGCCCAGTTGCGCGAACAGCTGGGCGGCATACGCCTCATAAGGGGCAGTGATCAGCCCGTTCATGCGCGGCATGCCGTTCGCCGTGAACGCGGTGCCGGGGCCGTAGCCGGGTTCGACCAGGCGCACGCGCACCCCTACGGAATGCAGTTCGTAGTACAGGGCCTCGGTGAAGCCTTCGATGGCCCACTTGCTGGCTGCGTAGGGGGCCACCAGTGGCATGCCTGCGAAACAGACGCTGGACGTGACATTGATGATGGTGCCCTGGCCCCGTTCGCGCATCAGCGGGATGACGGCCTGGCTCGTACGCATGACGCCGAAGGTATTGGTTTCGAAGACCTCGCGTATGGTCGCCAGGGGCGTGCTTTCCAGCGGCGAGAGCAAACCGATGCCCGCGTTGTTGACCAGGACGTCGACCTGGCCGAATGCCCCCAGCCCCTGGGTGATGGCCTGGTCGATGCTGTCCGCGTCGGTGACGTCCATGCGCACGACGCGCACGGCCCCCGGTCCGGCGGAACGGAACAGGTCCGGATCCGGGCGGCGCATGGTCGCGATGACGTTCCATCCCTGCGCGGCGAAATAGTCGGCGGTGGCTTTGCCGTAGCCCGACGAGCAGCCGGTGATCAATGCGGTTTTCATAGTCGCTCCTTGTTCGATAGGGGCATCGTAGAGCGGTTGACCAAGACGATAAATAGCGAATAGTCTATGACTCATGCGAGATCGTCTTGATTCAGACCCGCTGGGCGCCGTCGTGGCCTTGCTGCGTCCGCGAACCGTTCTGTCCAAGTTCGTCAGTGGCGCGGGGCGATGGGCCGTGCAATATCCCGACTTCGGGCATCCCAGTTTTGGCTTGATGCTGACCGGCGCGTGCTGGCTGCACGTCGACGGCGGCGAGCCATTCCTGTTCGAGGCGGGAGACTATCTGCTGTTGCCTTCCACCCCGGGCTTCCGGATGGGCAGTGACCCGGAGGCGTTGGAGACGCCGACGATACGCGTGGCCACGACCGAGCCCGTGGCGGACGTGCGTCACGGCGAGCCGCGCGACGAGGCTGCCGTCAGGATGTTGGGCGGTTTCTTCATGTTCGATGCCGCGAATGCGCCGTTGCTGTTGGAACGGTTGCCGAGGGTGGTGCATATCAAATCGGGCGATCGCGGCGCGGAGCGGTTGCGCTGGATGGCGGGCGTGATTGGCGAGGAAAGCGCGAACCCGCGGCCTGGCGGCGATGCGATCCTCACCCGCCTTGCCGAAATCATGCTGATCGAGGCGTTGCGCTGGCATCCGTCGCAAGCGGACGGCGCGGCGCCGCCTGGCGGCCTGTTGGCCGGGCTGGCGAATCCGCGCATGGCAGCCGCGCTGCGCCTGATCCACGGCGATGTCGCGCACCGCTGGACCATCGAGGAACTGGCGGGCCGGATCGGCATGTCGCGCGCGGCATTCGCGGCCCGTTTCATGCAAGTCCTGGGCGTTCCGCCAATGGAGTATGTGCTGCGCTGGCGCATGGCGCTGGCCAAGGACATGTTGCGCCATGACGGCTTGTCCCTGGGAGAGGTCGCGCATGCAATCGGCTATCAGTCCGCGAGCGCCTTCAGCGCGGCGTTCAGCCGCTCGGTGGGGCTATCGCCGAGCGTGTTTGCAAGAATGGATGCGGCCGGGGACGAGCCGCCGTCTCGCCCCGTGTCACCGCGGTCGCCCGCGCGTCGCCGGCGCCCTGATTTCCCCCGCGATCTCTGACAGCGGAACCTCCCCGAACGCCGTCATCAGCGCCGCCTCCGCCGTCGCCAGCGCGGCGTTGATGCGCCGGTTCACCGCCGCCTCCACCGGGCAGGCGTCATTGTCCTGCGCGGGGCCGACGGCGAACAGGGACGTGTGCGCGATGGCTTCGCACACGTCCCGCACCGTCAGGGTGTCCAGGTCGCGGGCCAGCGCCCACCCGCCGCCCGGGCCGCCGGTGGAGGTGACGAAGCCCGCGTCGCGCAGCGCGCCCATGGTGCGGCGCACGACCACGGGATTGGTGTGCAGCATCAGCGCGATGGTCTGCGACGTGGTCGTGCCGCCGCGCAGGTGCATGTGGATCAGGACGTGCAGCAGGCGGGCGAGGCGGGTGTCTCGTTGCATGGATTCGGGGCCGTGGAAATGTGCAACTTTTAATGTTACTCTTTTGGCGAACATTTGCGCCATTTCACGTCTTTATCGAGAGCCGACATGCCCGCAGCCCGCCAACGCTTCATCGAGACCAACGGTATCCGCCTCCACGTGAGGGAACAGGGCGAGGGGCCGTTGGTCATCCTCTGCCACGGCTTTCCCGAGACTTCGCATGCCTGGCGTCATCAGCTCGATGCGCTGGGACAGGCGGGGTTTCACGCGGTCGCGCCGGATCTGCGCGGCTACGGCGACAGCGACTGTCCGCCGGACATCGCGCATTATTCGGCGCTCGACGTGATCGGCGATCTGGTCGGGCTGGCGGACGCGCTGGGCCAGCGCCGGGCGGTGCTGGTCGGCAACGACTGGGGCGCGTCGATCGCCTGGCAGGCGGCGCAGCTGCGGCCGGACCGGTTCCGGGCCGTGGCGGCGCTCGGCGTGCCGATGATGGGACGCGCGCCAATGGCGCCGAGCCGGCTGTTCCCGCAGAACGAACAGGCGTGGTTCTACACGCATTACTTCTGCGAGCCGGGTTTGGCCGAGCAGGAATTCGAGCGGGATATCGCGCTGACCTTGCGCAAGATCTATTACGGCGCCTCGGGCGCCCTGGGCCCGCGCGAGGCCGCGACGCCCAATCCCTTCGGCATGGTGCCGCGCGCGGGCGGGCTGCTGGACGCGCTGCCCGATCCGGCCGTGTTGCCGGCGTGGCTGGCCGCCGCGGACCTGGCGCAATTCGCGCGCGCCTTCGGCGTATCGGGTTTTCGCGGTGGCTTGAACTACTACCGCAACCTGGATCGCAATTGGCGGGACCAGGCCGCCTTCGCCGGCCTGCGCGTCGAGGTGCCGGCGTTGTATCTGGCGGGCGAATACGACACAGGGCTGGCCATGCCCGGCATGCGCCAGATCATCGAGGCCATGCCGGCCATCGTGCCCGACCTGCGCGGCTCGCAGGTGATCGCCGGCGCGGGGCACTGGTTGCCGCAAGAGGCGCCGGACGCGGTCAACGCGGCCTTGATCGGCTTCCTTCGCGCGTTGTGAGGGACGGGGGAACGTCTTTCGGCAAGGATGAGGCCGTGCGGCCAAGGAAGGCCGCGCGGATTCGGACTCAGCCGGCTGCCTGCCGTTCCGTCATGTAGCGCCCCGGCGACGTCCCCAGCGCCTTGCGGAACATGGTGACGAAGCCGCCGGCGCTTTCATAGCCCAGTTCATCGGCCACCTGCTGCACCGAGGCGCCGGTGCCGAGCCACTTCACCGCCAGCATCAGGTGCAGTTGCTGGCGCCAGCGGCCGAAGCTCATGCCGGTCTGCTGCGTGAGCAGCCGCGCCAGGGTGCGCTCGCTCAGGCCCACGCGCCGCGCCCAGCTCTGCATGGTGCCGCGGTCGGCGGGATGGTCCATGATGGCCTGCGCGATCTTGCGCAGGCGGGGATCGGACGGCATGGGCAGGTGCAGGGTGCCAAGCGGCGCCGACGCCAGTTCGTGCAGCAGCAGCCAGACCAGGTGCATGGCGGGGCCGTCTTCCGGGTACAGCAACGGCAGCTGCGCGGAGCGGATCACCAGTTCGCGCAGCAGCGCCGTGGTCGACACCGCGCAGCAGGTGGCGGGCAGGTCGGCCGCGACCGCGGGATCGACGAAGGCGACGTAGACCTCGATGGTGCCGGCGGCGGTGATCTTGTGCAGCACGTCGCCCGGCACCCACAGTGCGCTCTGCGGAGGGACCAGCCACAGGGCGCCTTCGAGCTCGCAGGTGAGCACGCCGCGCAGCAGCAGCATCAGTTGCGCCTTGCGATGGCGGTGGAAATCCTTTTCGAGGCGATCCAGTCCGTGCAGGTCGAGGCTGGCCACGTCGATGCCGGTGGTGCCCATGGTCACGACGGGGCGCGGCACCAGGTCGGGATCGATCCACTCCGGGGCGTCGGCGAGGTTGGTCAGGACGGGCATGGCGGCGGTTGCGCGGATTGGCAGGAATTTGGAATTTATTGGCGTAGTTTACCAATGCTGCCAGGTCCCGGGCTTCCTACCATGGCGGCACGGCGGCGCGATTTGCCACCGTTCATTGCCAAAGGAAGCAATCATGGATTCACTGAGCAGCGGGCGCGTCGCCCAAACCCTGCAACGCCTGTTGGCCGAGGCGGAGATCGCCGACAAGGGCCTGATGGACCAGTTCGAAGGCGGCATGGCCGCGCTGTCCGAGCAGGCCCATGCCGATATCATCGCCGACATGGTGGCCGAGGAACGGCGCGATCTGCGCGGCGTGTATCGCGGCTACGCCAACAACTTCCTCAACGTCGCCCCGGCGTATGGCCGGTTCCTGTATCAGTGCGCGCGGGCGCGGCGGGCCACGCGCATCGTCGAGTTCGGCACCTCGATGGGGATCTCCACGATCTACCTGGCCGCGGCCTTGCGCGACATGGGCGGCGGGCAGGTGATCGGCACCGAGCTGGAGCCGGAAAAGGCGGCGCGGGCCCGCGCCAACCTGGAGGCCGCCGGCCTGGCGGACCTGGTCGACATCCGCGTCGGCGATGCCCGCGAGACGCTGGCGCACGTGGATGGCGAGATCGACCTGGTGCTGCTGGACGGCGCCTTCAGCCTCTACCTGCCAGTGCTCAAGCTACTCGAGCCGCACTTGCGCGGCGGCACGCCGATCCTGGCGGAGAACGCCTGGGAGCAGGGCAACGACTACCTCGATTACGTGCGCGATCCGGCCAACGGTTATCTGTCGCAACCGCTGCCGGTCACTGAGGGCCGCGGCAACGAATTCACGATCGTGACGCGATGAACGGAGAGCGCATGGAGATGACGAATCCCCCGCAGGGCCGGATGAGCCGCGCCTTCACCCGGCTGTTCATGAAGCCGACGCGCATCATGGCGGCCGAAACCCTGGCGGGCGGCTTGCGCCTGCTGACGCTGCAAAGCCCGGCGTTCCGCGAGGCGCGCTGGGTGCCGGGGCAGAAAGTGCAGATCGCGATGGGATCGGCCTTCGTCGCCCGGACCTATACGCCGATCGACTGGGACGCGGCGCGGGGGCGCACCCGCATCGTGACGTATTCGCATGGCGCCGGCCCGGGCAGCGCCTGGGCGGAACGCGCCGAGCCGGGAGAGGAATGCGATGTGCTCGGTCCGCGCGCATCGCTCAACCTTGGCCGCATCGAGGGCGGCCGCGTGTTGCTGGGCGACGAGACCTCGGTGGGTGTCGCCTGCGCCCTTGGCCATGGCGCCGGCGATGGAATGCATTGCCTGCTCGAGGTCCACGCGCTGGCCGCCGTTCGTGACGCGCTGGCGCGGCTCGGGCGGGAGGACGTCGAGCTGTTCGGCCGCCAGGCCGGCGACGCGCATCTCGACGAGATCGAGCGGCGCCTGCCGGCGCTGGCGGCGGCGGGCGCGACCTTCATCCTGACGGGCCGGGCCTCGACCATCCAGCGCCAGCGGCGGGCGTTGAAGGCGCTGGGCGTGGCCTCGGGACGCATCATGGCCAAGGCCTACTGGGCGCCCGGCAAGACGGGACTGGACTGACGCGGCGCGTCACCGGACTTGCCTATACTTTGTTTTTTTTGGCGGTCCGATATGGCGTTTCTGCGTTTCCTGCTCCTGGCCTTGGCGCTGTCACTGGCCGCGCCCGCCGCGGCGCTTGCCGGCGCGGCCGACAAGCCCGTGCGCGTCGCCGTGTATCGCGGGCCGGCCTCGTGCGACCACTGCGCGACGGCGGCCCGGCGCGCCATCGAGAAGACGGACGCGCGCTATCAGGTCGACTTCGTCGGCCCCGATGAGCCGATCGACATCTCCGACGCCAGCCTGGCGCGCTACGACGTGTATGTGCAGCCGGGCGGCGGGCAGGACATCCCCGCCGCGCTGAACAGCCTGGGCGAGGCGCGGGTGGACGCGATCCGCCGATTCGTCGCGCGCGGCGGACGTTATCTCGGGCTGTGCATGGGCGCCTATCTTGCCGACGCTTCCAACCTGGGCCTGATCGCGCAGGACCTGGATTCGGAGGTCGGACGCCCCGGCTTCCCGATCAAGACGATCGAGGACGCGGCCGTCGCCGTCCGCTGGGCGGGCAAGGACGACAGCGTCTTCTTCCAGGACGGCCCCTATCTGCGGCCTCAACCTGGCGATGCGCGTTTTCACGCCATCGCCAGCTACGCGAACGGCGATCTGGCCGCGGCCCGCTATTCGTTCGAGCGCGGCCTGGTGGTCCTGAGCGGCCCGCATCCTGAAGCCGGGCAATCGTGGTTCGAGGACGCGGGCATTGCGTTGGAAGAGATGCCCGGGCACGACCTGTTCAAGGACTTGCTGGACCAGCTCGACCTTTGAGGGCGACGCCCGTCATACGCCGCCATCCGAGCGGCGCAAGACAAAGCCATCGGGCCGGACCAGCACCATGCCGGTGTCCGTCAGGCCCGTCAGGCTACGCCAATCGTCATCGACGAACACGAAGTCGCGGCCCGCGGCCAGCACGCGGGGCGTGGCCGGATCGAGGCTGGCGCGGGTCGACGCCGCAACCGAGGACGCCGGACCCGCCAGCAGGACGAAGCTGTCGCCGAACAGGTCGAGCGTCGAGATCCGTTCGGCGCCGCGCTGGATCCAGGCGTGCGGAAAGCGCGTGCCGGTCTGGGCTTGCAGGACCGCTACAGCGGCCGGCGCCTCGGCGCCCGCCGGCGCGCCGGCTTCAGGATAGCGATGCCGCAGGATCAGGGCGCCCGGGTCGATCAATCTCTGGAACTGGTCGCGATTGCGCTCGGTCTTGATGCCGAAGCGGGCGTCGAAGTCGGTGCGCAGCAGCGCCTGGCGGCCATTGCGTAGCGCCAGCGGGCGCCGCTCCGCGTCGTAGCTGTCCAGCAAATCCGGACCTGCCTCGCCGCGTGCGACGGCGGCGAGTTTCCAGGCCAGGTTGTGGGCGTCGGCGATGCCGGTGGTGGCGTTGAAGCCGCCCCAGGGCGGCATCAGGTGGGCCGCGTCGCCGCACAGGAAGGCGCGTCCGGATCGATAGGTGTCGGCGACGGACACGCCGGTGTTCCAGGCGCCATGCTGCAGGATCCGGACCTCGAGATCGTCCAGTCCGATTGCCGCCCGCACCAACCCCGGCAGGGCGTCGTCGGCGGGTGGCCCCAGGGCCGGATCGTATTCCAGGTGGAACGACCACCTGTCGGTGTTGTTCATCGCCAGGAACAGGCCGCGCACCGTGTCGTTGGCGATTTCGCACTGGCTGAAGGTGCGGCCCTCGACGACGCGGGCCAGGTCGGCCTCGAAGAAGATGTTGACCAGATGCTGGGGGG
>NZ_CYTY01000075.1:0-14762 GCF_001298995.1 Achromobacter sp. 2789STDY5608615 | reverse complement strand
GCCGCGGCCGCGCCCGGTCCGCTGGCCGCGCCGCCGTCGCCGGGCAGGCCGCGCCGGAAGAAATTGTCCGGGATGACCGCCGCCACGTAGGTGCCGGAGCCGACCGTGCCGGCGGTATAGCCCTCGCCGCGCAACTGGTCGTAGGCGGCCTCGACCGTGGAGCGGGCCACGTGCCAGCGCGCCGCCAGGTCGCGGGTGGACGGCAGCCGCCCGCCCGAGGGCAGCACGCCGCGCAGGATCCGTTCGCGGATCTGCCGGTAGACCCAGGCCTGCTTGGATTCTCCCGCGCGCGGCGGGTCGACCGGCAGGTCGAGGCTGGATTCCAGCCGGGCATCGCGCACCAGTGGCTTGCTCATATAAGTGGCTTGCTCATATTCATGGAAATGGCCCTATTTCACCCAGCCATTCTATCCCTACATTACGCCCATCGACCCGTCTTTCGGAACCGTGCCATGTCCACCTACACCATCACCCTCGCCAGCGGCCAATTCACCTGCGATGGCGCCACCTCGATCCTGGACGCCGCGCTGGCCCAGGGCGCGGCCGTGCCCTTCTCCTGTCAGCGCGGCGAATGCGGCGCCTGCCGGGCGGTGGTCACCGCCGGCCGGCACGAACGCATCACGCCGCCCAACGAGCGTTCCTACGTCACCGCCGACGATGAACTGTTGATGTGCCAATGCCGCGCCGCCAGCGACCTGACGCTGCGGTTCCCGCATTGGCAGGCCCCGCCCCAGCCGATGCAGCGGCGCGAGGCCACCGTGCTGTCGCGCGCGCCGCTGACGGCCGACGTCACCCGGCTGGTCATCGAAGTGCGCGGCGACGCCGCCTTCACTTGGCAGGCCGGCCAGCACGTGCGCTTCCTGCTGGAAGACGGCAGCCACCGCCCCTTCTCGATCGCCAACGTGCCCGCCGCCGCCGGCCCCGCGCAACTCGAATTCCACATCCGCCGCATGCCCGGCGGCGGCTTCACCGAACGCATCCTGCCGCGCCTGATGCCCGGCGACACGCTGGCCCTCGAAGGTCCGCAGGGCGCCTGCGTCTGGCCGGCCTACGGTTGGCCCGCGGACATCGAGCACCTGGTGCTGCTGGCCACCGGCACCGGCTACGCCGGCATCCATCCGATCCTGATGGAAGCGCTGCGGGACCCGCGCTTCAAGCGCGTCACGCTCTACTGGGGCGGCCGGACGGAGGACGATTGCTACGCGGGGCCGCTGCTCAATGCGCTGCAGGGCAAGGGCGCCGGCTTCGCCTGGCACGCCGTGCTGTCGGAGACCCCCGCCGCGCAGGCCGCCGCCCCCGGGCATGTGCAGGACGCCGCCCTCGCCGCCGACCATGACTGGGCCCGCACCGTGGTCTACGCCTGCGGCAACCCGGCGATGGTGCGGGCGGCGCGCGAGCGGCTGGGCGCGGCCGGACTGGCGCGCGACCGCTTCCACGCGGAAGCGTTCCTGCCCTCGCAGGACGCGGCCGCCGCCGGCGCGCCGGCCGCCCCCGCCCATCCCTGGGAACGGGTCGGCAGCCACTTCACCCTGGACGGCATCCTCGAGGCGCGCCGCCGCTCGCGCGACGCGGTGCGCGAGATCGCCGCGCTGATGCGGCCCGGCATGACCACGCGCGAGGCGGTCAACGCGGCCGACGCGCACCTGCGCCAGATGGGTTCGTCGCACAACTGGCACCCCACCTACATCCGCTTCGGCCCCGACTCGCAGTCGCCCGCGGTGCAGCCCACCGACTTCCAGCGCCGCTTGCGGGAAGAGGATGTGTTCGTGGTCGACATCGGCCCGGTCTGGGACGGCTACGAGGGCGACTACGGCGACACCTTCGTGCTGGGCGCCGACGCCGACCGCGAGCGCTGCGCCGAGGCCGCGCGCCAGGTGTTCGAGCGCACCCGCGAGGACTGGCTCCAGGGCCTGACCGGCGCCGCCCTGTACGACCGCGCCGAGGCGCACGCCCGCCGGCATGGCTGCGAACTGGTGCGCGAGATCCCGGGGCACCGGGTGGCGGATTTTCCGCACGCGTTGTACGGCAAGCACCAGCTGGCGCAGGCGGATTTCGTGCCCGCCGACGGCATCTGGGTGCTGGAGATCCAGGTGCGCGACCGCGCGCTGCCGATCGGTGCGTTCTATGAGGATGTGTTGCTGCGGGACACGCCGGCGGAGGCGGACAGGCTGACAACCTAGGGTTTGTCCTCATGCCAGCCATGTCGATCCGCGGGATGCTCAAACGTCGACCCAGTACGCTCAACTTCCCTTCAAAGGCGGATTCATCATGACGACTGGCACCGTGACCCTGCATCGCGTCCTGCGCACCACCCCCGAACGCGTCTACCGCGCCTTCCTCGAACCCGACGCGGTCGTGCGCTGGCTGCCGCCCTACGGCTTCACCTGCACCGTCCATGAACTGGAGGCGCGGGTGGGCGGCAGGCACCGCATGTCGTTCCGCAATTTCGGCACCGGCCACGCCCACGATTTCGGCGGCGAGTACCTGGAACTGGTGCCGGGCGAGAAGATCCGCTACACGGACCAGTTTGACGATCCGAACCTGCCGGGGCGGATGCAGACCACCATCACCTTGCGCAAGGTCTCCTGCGGCACCGAGATGACCGTGGTGCAGGAGAACATCCCGGCGGTGATTCCGCCGGAGATGTGCCACCTGGGCTGGCAGGAATCGCTGGCGCAGCTGATGCGGCTGGTGGAGCCGCAGATCCCCGACTGAGGCCGATCAGCCTTCGCGTTCGGCCAGCTCGTCCAGCAGCTCGGCCGACGGCACGAAGAACAGGCTGCCGGTGACGGCGCGGCTGTAGTCGAGCAAGCGGTCGTAGTTGCCGGCCGGACGGCCGACGAACATGTTTTCGAGCATCTGCTCGATCGGCCTGGGCGAGCGCGCGTAGCCGATGAAGTAGGTGCCGAATTCACCGGCGCCGGCGCGGCCGAACGGCATGTTGTCGCGCAGGATCTTGATCTCCTGGCCATCCTCTTCCAGGGTGGTCAGGGCGCTGTGCGAGTACGACGGCTTGACGTCGTCGGCCAGCTCGACGTTGGTGAGCTTGCGGCGGCCGATGATGAGTTCCTGCTGTTCGGTCGACAGCTTTTCCCAGGCGGTCATGTCGTGCAGGTACTTCTGCACCAGCACGTAGCTGCCGCCGGCGAACGCTTCGTCCTCGTCGCCGATCAGGGTGTAGCCGGGCAGCTCGAAGCCCTGCGGGTTCTCGGTGCCGTCGACGAAGCCGATGATGGCGCGCCGGTCGAAATAGCGGAAGCCGTGCACTTCGTCGACCACCGTGGCCGCCGAGCCCAGCGCGGCCACCAGCAAGGTGGCCAGCTCGAAACAGGCGTCCATGGCTTCGGCGCGGATGTGCAGCAGGATGTCGCCGGGCGTCGACACGGCGACGCGCTCGCCCGCGCCGATCTCGCGGAACGGATGCAGGGCCGCGGGCCGCGGCGCGCCGAACAGCGTGTCCCAGGCGGCCGAGCCGAACCCGCAGACACAGGACAGGTCGGCCGCCACCGCGCGCGTGCCGACGGTGCGCACCAGGTTGCCGACGTCTTCACACCAGGCGCGCACGGCGGCGGCGTTGTCGGCGCCGGGGTTCAGCGTGGCGACGATGAAGATCGCGTAGCGGGCGTTGGGGCTGAGGACGGCTTGCGGTTCGACGGGTTTTTCGGACATGGGATTCAGTGGGGCCGGCAACGGCCCGCGAGAAAAAAAGGGGCGCTGGCAATATAGCCGATGCGCCCGCCTCAGTTGCCGTCATGCCCCAGGCAGTGGCGCAGCGCCGCCACGAATGCCTCGGGCCGCTCCAGCATCATCAGGTGGCCGCAGCCGTCCAACGCCTGCCGCCCCGCGCAGGCGCGCCAGGCCCAGTCGGGCACGTTCCAGCCGGCGTGCGAACGCGCGCCCGACAGCAGATACACAGGATGGCGCGCGAACACCTGCCGCAAGGTGTCCTGGTACCCGGCCGCGCCCGTCACCGCCACCACCGACGCCGCCATGGCGCGCAGCGTCGAGGCCGGCTGCCAGGCGAGCCAGCGGGCGGCGGTGTCGCGCCAATGCGGCCGGGGCTCGGCCACCGCGCCGCCCAGCCAGCCGAGCGGATCGGCGCGAAAGCCGTCCAGCATGGCCTCGGCCTCGCCCGCGCTCATGCGCGCCACGGACGCCGACCAGAACGCGTCGGCCAGCGTGAAATTGCCCTCGACATTGACGATGCGGCGCACCCGCTGCGGATAGGCCTGCGCCAGCAGCATCGCCACCGCGCCGCCGACCGAATGCCCCACCAGGTCGACCGCGACGCCGTCGAAATGCGTGTCGATGAACGCGCGCAGGTGCTCGACCTGCGCCGGCAGCGAGATGCGCGCCGGCGGCGTCGCCTGGTGTTCGCCGTAGCCCAGCAGCGGCGGCGCGGCGTGCCGTGGCAGGCCCGCGTCGACGTCGAAAGCGCCGATGAGGCCGTGGATCAGCAGCATCGGCGGCGCGGCGGACGCGCGGCTCATTCGGCGCCGCCTTTGCCGCGGGCGGCCGGCGGCGCCAGCTCGGCGAGCAGTTCCTCCAGTTCCTGGCAATGGGTGCGGTCGTGGTCGAGCAGCTCGCGCACGATCTGCTCCAGCGTCATGCGGTGCAGGCCATCGCGCAGGCCGCAGCGCGCCAGCGCCGCCGCGTCCAGCTTGCGCAGCGAGGCGCACAGCTGCGCCCGGCCGCGGCGGAACGACGCCAGCGCGGCGTCCGGGTCCTGTTCCTGGTAGTCGCGCTCGGCCGCCATGGCCGTGCCGTCGACGGAATCGATGCGCGGCAGCGGCGCGGCCAGGATGGCCGCGATGCGCTGGGTGAACACGGCGTCCAGGTCGCGCAGGTGGCAGACGTGTTCGGTGGCCGAAAACCCGGTGCCTTCGGGCCGGCGGGTGCGCCACGCGGCGGGCACCCGCGCCATCAGGCCGGCCAGCGCGTCCGGCATGCGCGCCAGCCCGTCGATGACGCCGGCGAACGGCAGCGCCACGGGCCGCGGGCTGAACACCGCGCCATAGCTGAAGACCGGACCCGCCACGCGGCCGCGCGCCTGCACCACGTCGTGCCCGTGGCGCCGCATCAGGTCGGCCACCAGCGCGCCGCAGAACTGCCGCGCGGTGGTATCCGCCGCGACTTCGGGGAAAACGGTCTCGATGTCGTCGCTGATGGCGGCGACGGCGGCGACGCCGACCCGCGACAGCGCCGCGTACTCGAGGTAGCGGCCGGGCTCATCGATCAGGGCCTCGAGCTGCTGCCCGAGGGGGGTGGCGCGGAAACGGTCGAAACGGGAGTGCATGGCGACGCTCGGCTAGTAACTGCGCAAAACGATACGTTACTAGCCGGCCGCCGTCAACACGCGCGCATCAGTCCGCCTGCGCCAGCAGCTCCGCCGTCAGCCGCGCAATCACCGCGTTCGACAGCATCACCGGCAGGCCGGACGCCGCCGCGGCCGCCGCCCGATGGCGTTCGACGAACCCCATGCAGTCGAGCACCAGCAGGTCGGCGCCCTGCCGCTTGAGTTCTCGGGCCGCCTCGGCCAGGGACTCGCTGTCATCGGCATAGGGCGAGGCCACGGCGCACAGCGGCGCGTGTTGCAGCGCGCGCCACTTGTGCGCCTCGGACGCCACTTGCGACGCCAGCGGCACGATCACGCCCACCTGCCGCGCGCCCGCCAGGGCGGCGACGGTGGGCGAGACGATCAGGTCCGGCTCGATCAGCCACGCGCTGGCGGCGCGCAGGTCGTCGAACGCGCCGGTGCACAGCACCAGCACGAAGGCGCAGCCCTGGGCCTCCAGCGCCGCGATCTTCTGCGTGAGCAGCGCCAGCATGGCGGCCTTGTCCACCACCACCGACGAGCCGTCCAGCAGCCGCGTGATGAGCGTGGCCTGGCCGGCCCGCGGCGCATAGCGCCGTTCGATCTCGTCGCGCGCCAGGCCGTCGAGCAGGCCCGCGTGCAGGCAGGCGGTGCCGGGCGGCAGGTGCCGTTCGAGAATCGGCGTGATGTCGGGCCGCGGGGCCTGACCGATGGTGATGGTGCCGAGCTTGGCCGTGGCGGACATGGTGGCGCTCCCGTGCGTTCAGTGTTGGGCGACCTGCTCGCCCTGCAGATGGGCCAGCGAACCGTAGAGCTTGAGCAGCAGCGCGTATTCGTCGCGGTCGAAGAACTGGCACTTGCCCTGGGTGAATTCCTTGGCCACTTCGACCGCGAACTTGGCGGCGGACGCGATGTCGACCTCGTGGCTGGCGCCCGTGCCGCAGCCCGGCACCACGCTCTCGGTGGTGATGGCCACGCCGACCACCGGCGCCGCGGTGGCGACCGACGGCTGCATGATGCTGTTCACGTGGTACACGCCGTTGTCGTAGGGCGTGATGTCCTGCAGCGAGATCGGGAAGGTGGCGGCGGGACGGCCGGTGGTCGTCTCCATGATGCGCAGCAGGTCTTCCGACATGCGCAGGATGTAGCCCTGCTTGACCGTGGGCGACAGCGCGAAGCCCTTGTGGTTGATGATGCGGTTGCCCTTGGTGGTGTCGATCGACAGCACCGCGTCCATCTCGGCGCTGAGTTCCTGCTCGTTCATGGCCTTCATGTCGACCGGCGAGTCCATGAAATCCACCGGTTCGTGCGGGCGCGTCGGCGCATCGGGGCAGATGTGCGTGCCGATGATCACATCGCCGGCCAGCACGTCGCCCTGCGCCTGCATGTGCGCCAGCTTGAGCGCGGCGGCGACGGCCGCGACCGCGCCGTCGCCGTCGGACACCAGGCCGATGCGGCCCGGCCGCGCGCCGATGCCGCCCAGGCGGCCGACGATGCCGAGCGTGGGCGCCGAGCCGCCTGCGCGCTTGCCCTGGGTGCCGGGAATGACGATGCGCACGAAATCGGTCGAGCCGTTGGCGCCGGTGATCTTGGTGACGGTGACGCTGACGCCGGGATAGCCTTCGAGCAGCGTGGCCACGGTGTGGCCCGACGCATGCGCGCTGTCCAGCGCTTCGAAGGCCTGCAATGTCTGGGAAAGACTCATGATGGATTTCCTTTCGGGCAAAAACGGCAAGAAGGGGGGAATCACTTCTTGCCAAAATGAGCGGTGATGGCGGCGCTGAAGAAGCTGAAGATGGCATCGCCCGCGATGATGCCGCCGGCGAACACTTCCATGTGGTTGCGGTGCTTTTCGCCACCGACCTTCTCGACCAGCAGGCGCAGCGCGATGCCCGCCACCACGGCCCAGCCGGCCAGCGGGTTGGCGATCAGCAGGCCGGTGGCCAGCAGCACGCCGAGCTGGCGCTTGGGACCGCCGATCAGCTGGATGATGGCGCCGGGAATGGCCCACACCAGCAGCATCTGCGCGATGCCGGGGGTGGCGCCGGCGTTGATGGTCGCCACGTAGACCTTGGCCACCGGCGGCAGCTGGCCGCCCGCGAACAGCGCGCCATAGCTGACATACACCACCGGGATCGCGATCAGGAACGCCAGCATGGCGGCGATCAGCTGCTGCTTGCGGCCTTCCAGTTCAAGCGCCATGTCGGCGCCGTTGCCGCGCAGCATGAAGCCGGCCTTGAGGTCGTAACCCATGTCCGCGAAAGCCGGGCCGGTCGCCACCGAGAAGCCGCACAGGATCGCCAGCGCATGCGGCGGAAAGCCGATCAACAGGCCCAGCAGCAAGGTGATGAGCGCCACCGCGAACGCCGGGAACCAGCCCGAGTGCATGGCGGCGATGCCGACGATGAGCTCGTGCACCAGCGCGGCGAAGGCGGCATAGAGGATGAAGCCCAGCAGCATCGGCAGCGACATGTCGGCATACAGCCCGGCCAGCAGCGAGATGCCGGCGGACAGCAGGATGTACCCCACCCCGCCCAGGCGCAGGCTGCTGCCGACGCTGGGACCGGCCGGGCCGCTGGCCTTGGGGCCGGCCTTGCTGCGCATGACCATCGCCACCTGGATCAGCGCCACCAGGCCGGCGCCGATCATCATGCCGTGCGGGATGTACTGCTTGTTGATGTCCATGCCGAACAGCGGCTCGGAATAGCCGCGCAGCAGCAGGCCCAGGCCGAACATGCCCAGCGCCCAGATGTTGCCGATGAAGGCCACGCCGAACGCCGACATCGGGATCTTGAACCACGAGCCCACCGCGCCCACCACGATGCCCAGGCCCAGCAGCTTGGCCTGCGTGCCGCCCTGGTCGCCGGCCTTGATGGCTTCGGCCGCGGCCACGCCGGGCGGCCAGGCGCCGGTGGCCGGAAACACCGAGCTGCCGAACAGGCGGTACAGCATGTAGGCGTCCAGCAGCATCGCCAGCCCCACGCCCAGGAACATCGGCAGCACCATGTCGGGGCGGCCCAGCAGATAGGGAATGGCCAGCGGCAGCAGCAGGCTGTTGGCCGCGCCGAAGGTGGCCGAGGAGATGGCGGTCTGCGCCAGGTTCTGCGTGTGGACCGAGCGGTAGGAGCGCAGCAGGCGCATCGGCACACGGGCCAGGATCATCGCCACCAGCGCGCCGATGATGGAAGTGTTGGGCGTCACGCCCAGGGTCACGATCAGCTGGATGCCGATCACTGCGCCAAACACGCTCAGTGCGGCCAACAGGACCAGGTTGGACAGCGAGAGCGCTCTCGGGTGCGGGTCTTCCTGCACGGAGGCGCCGCCTTGGGCGGCGTGGCGGGGGGGTGGAATCAATCATGGTGCTGACTCGTGGAGGGCATGAACGGGGGATCCCCAGGCCGGATCGCAGACGATCCGGCCGAGGCTTCTGGCTTCCGTCAGCAGGTCCGCGGCCAGCGCTTGCACGCTGGCGGCATCGGCCTGGGCCGCCGGAAAGGAAAGGCACATGGCGAAGCGCTCCATGGACACCGGATCGCTCACGGCGCAGCTGACCGAGGCCACCCCCGGGATGGCCTCGTTGATCGCCACGGCGAAGCCGGACTCGCGCACGTCGCGCAGCCGCGCCAGCACGTCCGGCACGGTCCGCGGCGCTTCGTCGGAAATGAACGGCAGTTGCTTGCCCAGCCGCTTGGCCACCTTGTCGTCACCGTCGCGCGCCAGCAGCACGCGGCCGGTCGAGGTGGCCCAGCTGGGCGAACGGTGTCCGGGATAGGTCGTGACGCGCAGCGGATGCGAGCCCTGCTGCACGTGCAGCACCATCACGTCGCGCCCTTCGAGCACCGAGATGTAGCCGGTGTGGCCGCTCTGGGCGCTGAGCCGCTTGAGCGCGTCCTGCATCTGCGCGGACAGCGAGGTGGTCTCGCGCACCATCCGCGACAGCTCCAGGATCATCACCCCCGGGCCATAGGCGCGGGTGCTCTCCTCACGGTCCAGCAGCCCCAGTTCCTTCATCTGCGCCAACAGGCGCGACGCCGAGCTTTTCGGCATCCCCAGGTGGTCAACCAGGTCCGTCACCGTGACCTTGCGATTGAGCTTGTTGATCAGGCGAAGAATGATGGCTGCGTTTTCGAGTGAGGCCATAAAGTTCCAAAAAATGAGACTTGGTTCCAAGGAATGAGTCAATGTAGTCCTTCCGAAAACGGCCGGATACGCGAACTAACCCTAGGTTTGGAGGGGGTTTGAAAGGTGATTTACGGCACGCTGAATGCGAAGCCGGGGCGCGCGCTGGCCGGCATGCCCTGGCGGCCGCGCTTGTGCGTGTCTGCGATGTGCCCGCGACGCGCACCGCTGTGGCCGCGCCCATTACGGCTGCGCTGGGCGCGTACCGCCGGCGTTGCGCCGGCCGCCCGTCATTCCTCGCTCGGGCGCGGGCGGCGGTTGCGAGCGCGCTGGGCGGGATCGCCGGCCAGCGCATCGTCGGTGGCATTGCGCAAGGCCGCGGCCTGCGCCACCGGCCCCACCGTGATGGGCGCGGGGCCGGGCGCGGCCACGGTCTGCGATGGCAGGATCGCCGGCAGCCCCGCCACGAAGCGATATGGCAGTTGCGGCAGCAGGCCCTGAATCGTGCCCAGGTCATTGGCGGCCTCGGCGCGCGCCTGCAACGCCGCCTGGGCATCGCGTTCGGCCCGGTTGATCGCGACGGTGCGCGCCTGCAGCCGAGCCTGTTCATCACGGAACGCCTGGATCGCGAGCTTCAGGCAATGCGCCGTGTATTGGTCGCGCAAGGGTTCGAGCGCGATGCCGGGTGGGTCCATTTTCGGGGCCGCGGCGGGCGGCGCGGATGACGCTGTGGAGGCTGGCGCGGCCGGCGGCGTTGGTTGAGACGTCGCTGCCGCTGCCGCTGCCGCTGCCGTCGCCGACACCGCCTGCGCCTGCGCGGCGTGGATGCGCGAGAACTCCGCCGCCCGCGCGCGCATCGCGCGGTCGGTCCGCAGTTGCGCGTGCAGGCGTTCGAGACGGTACGGGTCGCGCACCGCGTCGATGCGCAGCGGATCGATCGGGTCAATGGCGTTGGCGCTCATGGCAATTCCCCTGGCCGCGCGCCGGCGCGCGCGGCGTCACCTGGCTAGCGGGACGGCGCGCGGCGGCGCTGCGAACGGATCCACCATTGCTGCGTGATGGCGCCCAGCACGAAGACCGCGAACCACGTCGCCAGCGCGCCGCGCACCAGCGGCGGCTGCGGTCCGTCGGCCAGGGGATGCGACACCGGCAGCCGGGTCAGCGTTTCCGCGATCCCGGGCACCCACATCAGGAAGAAGCTGAACGCGAACCCGAGCTGCGACAGATGGGCCCGCGCCGCCGATTGCGGCGACCGGCGCGACAGGAACAGCGCCCCCGCGACCGACAGCAACGCCAGGATGCCCAGCGCATGGCCGGGATTGAACCCGCCCGTGCTGGACAGGCCGAACGACGTCAGCACCGCCACCAGCAGGCCGCCCAGATAGACCTTGCCGACCCGCGTCGTGCTGTCGATGCCTCGGTAGCGGACGAAGCTGTACAGGCCCGCAAAGGCGGGGACCAGACTGATCAGGGTGTGTGCGGCCCCGAGAGGCGAAATGGGATGCGGCATGAGCAGGGCTCCTTGAAAGCGCCGGCGCGGCCAGGAATGGCGACAGCGCCGGCAACGTGGACAGACATGGGCCGTGACGCCCGGGAAACTCATTAAACAACCAACTAGTTGGTTGGTAAAGCCATTCAAAAAAACGCGCACCCGAAGGCACGCGCGGGCAGGCCATCACGCCGGCGTCGACAACTGCCTGATGGCCGCGTGCGAGATCGACGTGAACGCCTCCGGCGCGCCCAGCGCCCTGGCCGTCAGCATCGCGCCATGGATTGTGGACATGAAGGCCTGCGCCTCGACCAGCACGCCGTTGCGCAACACGAATTGCCCCGTCGCGACGCCGGCGCCGAGCACCGACCCGATCCACGCGGTCAGCTCGCCGAAATAGGCGCGCACCTCGTCCGCCACCGCCTGCGGGATCATCGGCAATTCGGCCGCCAGCATCGCGCAGATGCACATCGGCATGGAACCATCGCGGATGCACTTGGCCCAGTAGTCCGCATACGCCATCAGGCGCGCCTGCGGATCCGTCACATGCTGGTCCAGCGCCGCCAGCCCCGAGCGGGCCTGGTCGCGATGCCGCGTGACCACGGTCAGCACCAGGTCGGCCTTGGTCGGGAAATGGTGATGAATGCTGGCCTTGCCGATGCGCACCCGCTCGGAGATGTCGGCATAGCTGAAGCCGTGATAGCCGCCGGTGGCCAGCAGCAGCCGGGTCTGATCGACGATTTCCAGGGCACGGGGGGAAAGTTCCAGGTTCATGGCAGCCAATCTACTAGTTGGTTGGTTGACTGTCAAGCAGTGAGAGCCAGTCAAGCCAGGCCGTTGGCCCGCTTCCACTTGCGCACGCGGCTACGCGCATTGGCGTAGGGAGAGGACGTGTTCAACTGAATCATCCGGCCCTGGGTGTATTTCTCATACCAGGGAGCGCCATAAAGGTCCGCGTCGCTTGCCGCCGCCACCCAAGCCACGATGCGGGCATGGACCTCGGCGAACTGCTGCAGCAACGCGGGGTAGGGCTGTGCCGCATGGTCGGCATAGAACTTTTGCGCCAGACGGCCCAGTTCGTTCCATCGGTAGCCTGTTTCAGGGAAATCGACGGCATGTCCTCCCGCTTTCGCCTCGCACCATTTGAGTACCAACAGGTTCCAGCCGATCAGATAGGCGACCAGATCGGCCACGCTCATCGTCGTCCCCTGCGCATGGCCTTCCAGTGTGGACCGGTGCGCGCGATCGGCCGGCACATCCGTCAGATCGGCGGTCAGTTTCTGGTAAGTGACGCGAATCGCATCCAGCAATTCCTGCTTGTTCCGGGGAACCGCCACGCCTGGTCTCCTGGTGAAATGAAAAAAGCACCGGGTGAGAAACCCGGTCGTCGAAAGTGTAGTCCGACGCTGTTTTTCAATTCCCTGGCCGAGGCTTCTCGCGGCCCCGGGAACGGGCGCCGCCGCCCGTTCTCACGATTCGCAGGTCCAGCCGGTCGCCTGATGCTCGGCGTTGTAGTGGAGCGCGGGCCAATAACCCGCCATGAACCAAGCCGCGTCGCGCGGCGCAAAGTGCAGGACGTAACCGCCATCAGCGGCGACTACCAGGTCGGACGGGGTGAAACCTGCGAGGAAAGCCGCAGGAGGATCTTCGGGGTCGCCGGTCTGGCGGCCAGCTTCCCACAGGAAGCGCAAACCGGCATCGCATCGCACCGCCAACACCATGGATATCTGCCGCGCCCGGTCGAGCAGGGGCAACGCCGCCCGTGGGTCTGCCACCAGCAGCACTAGTCGAAGACGTCCACCGTCGGCGATCGCGCAGTCCAGCCACGATTCCTGTGCGGGTACGCCATCATGTGTACAGAGTTGCATAGCAGCCAGCGCGGCGTCGGTGCGGTTCCATTCCGGCATCGGATTCGTTCGGCGAAGTCATTGGCGGGAGAGGCGTCAGCGCGGCGTCCGTCGGACCCGGCCTTGTCGGCTCAGCCCTCCCTACTATTAGCACTAAACGATCCCGGAAGCGCCTGCAGTACCAGTCGAAATCCCTTTTCTCGAATTTATTCGGCTACAGCACCTGAGAAGACTGTAGCGCGCTCCTTAACCAATCACGAAAAACACTATGATTTATTTGACCAATACGCCCATGCTGCGTGACGAACTCGTGCCTAGGCATGAGATTTCCGCTTTTTCGGATAACAGCCAAATCTCTGGGCTTCAAAAAAAAACAGCAGAGAACGCTTCTGACAGAAAATTTCCAGTCATCATTCGCCCAAGGGGCGCGCGGATGGTAGGACCGCCCGATCCACGCAGGCAAGCATCCAGGCCCTCGACTAAGCTCCACGATATCTCCAAAATCGAGCATTTTTCCACCTTTTCCGCCATGTATGACCCCCTGCCAATTATCGCGCCAAGGTTGGGGTAGCGCTAATAACAAGCCATCGTGGGAAGTTCCATAGCGTGATCGTTTATCATAAAAATTTTGAAGCGTGCCGCAATGCTCCAGCACAAGCAAATCGACGTGATGTTCGCCAAACGATCCGAACAGTCCATCTGGGTTTGTCACCAAAGCGCCGCCCGGACGATGTAAGTAGGGCTGCCGCGGCCCCCTAATGACAGGAAACGGCAACAGCCTGACCCAATTCCCGGTACCCCCCAACCAATTTGGGACATAAATGGGCCAAAGCGATCGCATTTTTTGCTTGGCGGCACTGTCATTAAGCTCTATAGATTTCGGCATCAAATATCTCGGACCATTACGATCTATTCAAGGTCTGGAACCATAAAACAAATATGCTCTACAGCTATCTCAGCCGATTGGCGTCACACTCCAGGAGGCATACTCGCCGAAATTTGCATTGCAATATCTGCAAGTTTCACTATGAAGAGGAATGACCTTTTCGCAATTTGGACAGAGCCCCTGAGGAGCATCATTCAAGTTTTTTTCAATTGCCAATCTTTCCGCCTCAGTCTCCGCTTTAGGGTTGGGCCAGGCAGGAGTATGGATCAAACGCTCCCTAAACATCTTCGCGTCCTCAGCTGTGATAAATCCACTTTCGAGGTGGGACGAGATCAACCACTCGCGCTCTTTCATCCATTTTTTGTCAATCCTTCTCAGTCCGACAAAAACAGGGGATAGATAAATACGTAGCGGCGAGGGATCCATAGCCCCGTAATGCAAGTGCAATTCGCCAAAATTTGTTGTAAGTGTGACGAAAGTATGGATCTTCTTTCGCGAAGTTAGCATATTGAGGACACCAGCTATCGCCACCCCTTCCAACGCCCCCTCTACACCGAAACCACCACCTATAAAACCACCACCTTGCACGACCGTTCCTGGTCCAGTAATCGCAAGATCAACCACTTCCACCATCGAAAATCTAGCTACTGACTCAAGCCCACTGCACGTTACAACGGTGCTTGAAAAACTAACGGTGACCGTATTACCGGCCATAAATGGGAAACCGCCAGACCCCAGCACAATGCAATCTTTCAAGATCAAGACAGAACTATCTATGTTCTCTGGCACACCCATCTCCCATAAAAAAATTCTGAAGTAGAAGTATTTACCCGAAATCTACATAAATAATAAAAATAAAAGCCAATAACGATCGAAGCGTGTTTTCAACCAAGGCCCTCTAGCATCGAGCACCTAGGGTCAGTTAGTTTAATTCACCGCTTATCATATCTTCACAGTCGATCACAACTCTCCAGTACCCGGATGCCAGGCGCCGTCGCACAATGACGGCAACGATATATGGGACGGCCAGGCAAAACCGCGTGGCCGCCCCCCCCATATGCCGCCCTGGTTTTCGGAGCATATCCCCCATGTCGACCCATCGCCCCC
>NZ_CYTY01000074.1:0-17097 GCF_001298995.1 Achromobacter sp. 2789STDY5608615 | reverse complement strand
CCCTGGAAATGGCGCCACTTGAAATCCGTCATCGTTCCGTCCGTCCAATCTCCGCCAAGCATGCTCAAGCTTCACGATTTTTGCAACAGAGCCCGTCCGTCTATCTTATTGTCCGAAAACCCGTTGCACAAGCATGTTATCGGACAATGTCCGGCATGGCCGCCTAATGATCGTTTGACGGACAAGCTGCTTGCAGCCGAAAGCACAGACAGTTATACTTTTATATAACATTATTCGTAGGAGGTGCATCATGCACACAACCAATCTGCGCAAGGTCGGCGGCTCGATCATGTTGGCCGTGCCGCCGGCCTTCCTCGATCAACTGCACCTGCAAGCCGGCGCAACGGTCGGCCTCGCAGTCGATCATGGCTGCCTGGTGGTCAACCCCAATCCACGCCCGCGCTACACGCTCGCGGAGTTGCTGGCCGTGTCGGACTATTCGCAGCCGCAACCAGCCGATGAACGCGAATGGGTTGATGCACCCGCCGTGGGCGGTGAACTGCTATGAAGCGGGGCGACATTTATCTCGTGTCGCTCGATCCGACTGCCGGACACGAGCAAAGCGGTAGCCGTCCCGTCCTGGTCGTGTCGCCCGCCGAGTTCAACGAGGCCACCAAGTTGCCGGTGATCCTACCCATCACCAACGGCGGCGAGTTTGCCCGCCGCCTTGGTTTCGCCGTACCTGTGACTGGTATCAAGACTACCGGCGTCGTGCGTTGTGACCAGCCGCGAGTAATCGACCTGGCCGCACGTCACGCCCGCAAGGTAGACACACTACCAGCGCCGCTCATGGATGAAGTGCTGGCGAAAGTCGCCACTCTCTTTGAGTGAGCAAAGCATGAGCATGAGCGAATTTCGCCGACTAGCGACGAGGATGGATCAGCAGATGCAACAGCTTGCCGCCGAAGGCGTCAGCGATGCCCATGCCGTCATCAATCGCATGATGGGGTATGTGCCCGACCTGCATCGAATTTGGGTCAACACTTCCGACCAGCAGCTCATGGCACTGTCCCGCGAATTCCCAGGCTTCTACCGCTACGCCCGCATCATGGAAGAGGCATCCGACGCCGAGCGCAACAAGGCATCGCGGCCCTATGACGGCATGGCCGAGTTCTCCGAACAGCACAAAGAAATGGGGGCGCAACTGCTGGCAACGGCAAACACACTTGAGCGCGGCTATCAGGCGCTTCGTGCAGGCGGCAACCTGCAAGCCTTCCAGCCACACCTCAAGGAGCTGGGCCGGCTGCATCGGCAATGGCTGTCCGATCTGGACAGCTTCAAAAACTCCCTACGTGCGCAGGGCGCAGAACCCAAGGTGCTGGAATACGTGAACGATGCGTTCGGCCTCATGGCCGAGCGCATCAAGCAGCTTGCCGGTTGATCGTCGGAATTTTCGGCGGTTCCAGCTTCGTCGCGCCGTGCATGTGACTTCTGAGCACTCCCGGCCTCTCGCGGCATTTCGTGCATAGGACTCCTGACACGTCACGTTCAGGAGTCCTATGCACACACGGCGGCTAGCCCAATGAACTGGTGCAGTCGTCTTCTGAAAATGACACGGCAAGCTGTCGCACAACTTAGGATTTCCGCGACATCAGCCCCACGTCAGCGGGTCGAGGCGCAGATAGAAGGCAAGGCGCTCCCGATCTGGCGCGCTGATGCCCAATATGTCGAACAGGATGGTGAAACCGCGCTCCGCTTCATGCGGGGTTGTCCAGCTCTCCCCGGCGTTGGCAACCATAAGTGCCAAATCAGCGTAGCGGTCTGCGGTTCCGAGCCGCCCCAAGTCGATCACCCCGGCACATTGCAGGCTACGAGGGTCCACTATAAAATTGGGCATACAAGGATCGCCGTGACAGACGACCATATCGGCGCGCTCTTGGTCGAGCCGAACCGGCAGCTCTCGCTCCACCCGTGCCAAGAGTTCCTGCTGTGGTCTGTTCTTGTCCTCGTCAGGCAAGAAGTCGGGATTGACGGCGTTGCGGGACACTACATCCACGGCGCTAGCGAACATCCGCGACAAACTGCGCTCGAACGGGCATTGGACAACCGGCAGGCTGTGCAGAACACCAAGCTGCTGCGCCATTGAAGGCCACGCTTTGAGTAGGTCGGCCCCCGACAGATCGACCGCCGCCACTCCGGGGATTGCCGTCATCGTCAGGCAAGCCCCTTTCTCCGTCGCTCGCCAGTCGATGACCTCGGGGCAGGCGACACCTCGGCCGTGCAGCCAAGTGAGACGGTCCCGTTCGTCGGCAAGATCAGCCACTCGCGCGGGCGATGCAATCTTTGCATAGGCAAGCCCATCGTCGCGGTGATAGATGAAATCGCCAGACTCCCCGCTTCGGACGGGAACCCACGCGCGCGAATCTTCAAGTAACTCGTATGCCAAATTCAAATACGCTCCTTCGTCGCAGAAATCCCGAAACACGCGACAGCAAGCTGGGGGCCGCCGTCTACGATCCGCTACGGAATACACGCCGGCTAAGCCCTTCGGCTTCTTCCGGCCAAGATTTTCGTTGTTTATCTGAGCTTCCCACCACCGGCCTGAACACATGCCGATGGTAGGTTTCAACACCGCAGTATGGCAGGACGCATCGGCCCCAGATCAGTTCTAGCGGGTCGCCGAGTTCTGTTCTTTCGCGCTCTGCGTGAGTATCCGAAGTGTTGAAGATCAGGGCGCTTTTTATCGAAAGAAGGCCCTCCGGCAATCCATCGGCCGATGCCAGCCGATAAGCGACACCCGGAACAAGTATCCGGTCGAGCCACCCCGCCAGTACGGCCGGTGGCTTCCCCCACCAGTTTGGATGCACTACCAGCAAGCCATCGGCCGAGGCGATCTCGGAACGATGTTGCCTTGTCACCGGGTCCGCTGCGCGGGAAAGGGCAACCTCTAGGGCTCTGTTGCAAAAATCGTGAAGCTTGAGCATGCTTGGCGGAGATTGGACGGACGGAACGATGACGGATTTCAAGTGGCGCCATTTCCAGGGTGATGTGATCCTGTGGGCGGTGCGCTGGTATTGTCGCTATCCGATCAGCTATCGCGACCTTGAGGAAATGCTGGCGGAACGCGGCATTTCGGTCGACCATACGACGATCTATCGCTGGGTCCAGTGCTACGCCCCGGAGATGGAGAAGCGGCTGCGCTGGTTCTGGCGGCGTGGCTTTGATCCGAGCTGGCGCCTGGATGAAACCTACGTCAAGGTGCGGGGCAAGTGGACCTACCTGTACCGGGCAGTCGACAAGCGGGGCGACACGATCGATTTCTACCTGTCGCCGACCCGCAGCGCCAAGGCAGCGAAGCGGTTCCTGGGCAAGGCCCTGCGAGGCCTGAAGCACTGGGAAAAGCCTGCCACGCTCAATACCGACAAAGCGCCGAGCTATGGTGCAGCGATCACCGAATTGAAGCGCGAAGGAAAGCTGGACCGGGAGACGGCCCACCGGCAGGTGAAGTATCTCAATAACGTGATCGAGGCCGATCACGGAAAGCTCAAGATACTGATCAAGCCGGTGCGCGGTTTCAAATCGATCCCCACGGCCTATGCCACGATCAAGGGATTCGAAGTCATGCGAGCCCTGCGCAAAGGACAGGCTCGCCCCTGGTGCCTGCAGCCCGGCATCAGGGGCGAGGTGCGCCTTGTGGAGAGAGCTTTTGGCATTGGGCCCTCGGCGCTGACGGAGGCCATGGGCATGCTCAACCACCATTTCGCAGCAGCCGCCTGATCGGCGCAGAGCGACAGCCTACCTCTGACTGCCGCCAATCTTTGCAACAGAGCCCCCTGGCGACGTTGTGACCGTGACCAGGCTTGACCGCTTGGCCCGCAGCACCCGCGACCTGCTGGACATTGCCGAGCGTATCCAGGCGGCCGGCGCGGGCTTGCGCAGCCTGGCCGAGCCGTGGGCCGACACCACCACCCCGGCCGGGCGCATGGTTCTGACCGTGTTTGCCGGCATCGCCGAGTTCGAGCGTTCCCTAATCATCGACCGCACCAGGAACGGCCGGGAAGCGGCCAAGGCCAGAGGCGTGAAGTTCGGCCCGCGCCCTACCCTCACCCCGGCGCAGATCGAGCACGCCCGCGAGCTGATCGACCGTGACGGCCGGACGGTGAAGGAAGCGGCCGAGCTGCTGGCCGTGCATCGTTCGACCCTTTACCGGGCGCTGGCGCGTGGCGAGGAAGTGACAAAGACCGAGGCCCGCCGACGTGGTGCGTTCGCCGAGGACGCATTGAGCGAGGCCGACGCCCTGGCGGCCGTCGATGATGAACGCCAGGAAGAAGGCCCGGCATTCCTTGATGACGAAGGCCCGGCCGATGACCTGCCGCCGCCGCCGTATCGAACGCAGAGCCTGCCGCAAATCCTGGCGGCCCTGCCCGATGACGAGCTGGCGAGCTGGCCCGGCGAGCTGGCCGACCAGGAGCGGGAACGACGCATTGCGACTAAATGATGATAAGCGCCTTTACTCATCCGCTCATTATGATATGATGCAATGAGTAAGCCATCATCCGCACTGCACCGGGAGAACACATGAAAGTCATTGCCGTGCTGAACCAGAAGGGCGGGAGTGGAAAAACCACCATCGCCACCCACCTTGCCCGCGCCTTGCAACTGGACGGCGCCGACGTGCTGCTAGTCGATTCCGACCCCCAGGGCAGCGCCCGCGATTGGTCAGCCGTGCGGGAAGATCAACCGCTAACCGTTGTCGGCATCGACCGGCCGACCATTGACCGGGACGTGAAGAACGTAGCCCGCAAGGTGGATTTTGTCGTGATCGACGGCGCACCCCAGGCGGCCGACCTGGCCGTGTCGGCCATCAAGGCGGCCGACTTCGTGCTGATTCCGGTGCAGCCATCGCCTTATGACATTTGGGCCACGGCCGACCTGGTGGAGCTGGTCAAGCAGCGCATCGAGGTCACGGACGGAAAACTACAGGCCGCCTTTGTCGTATCGCGTGCCATCAAGGGCACCCGCATTGGCGGCGAAGTCGCCGAAGCCCTGGCGGGCTACGAGCTGCCCATTCTGGAATCCCGCATCACGCAGCGCGTGAGCTATCCCGGCACGGCTGCCGCCGGCACGACCGTTCTTGAATCCGAGCCGGACGGCGATGCAGCGGCCGAGGTTCGCGCCCTGGCCGCCGAAATCAAGCAAAAACTCATTTGAGACTTTGAGGAAATAAAGAAATGAGCAAAGCAGCAACCACACTCAGCGCCGGCCGCCCGAGCGCACGCACGGACAAATCCAAAGCCGCCACACTTGCCAGCCTGGCCGACGACGCCGCCAGCATGAAGCGGGTCAATTTTGAACTGTCGGCCGACCAGCACACCAAGCTGAAAATCTACGCAACCCGGCAGGGCAAGACCATCAAGGAACTATTGACCGAGTATGTCGCCAGCTTGCCGGATTGATGCTCAAAAGCATATTTACTCATTTGAATTTTAGCGGCTAAAGGGCGAAACCATGACAAAGAAGCAGCGAGAAGGGCAGGGCGCGCAGCAGATCGGCGAGATCATGGGCGACCTGCTGGCCCAGGCGCAGACCAAGGCAGCCTTGCCGCCACCGAAGCGCCAAACCAAGAAGATCACGCCCGCCGGCATCATTTTGAGCGAGCGAGATCAAAAGCTGATCGAGGCCGGCGCGGAGATTGCCACTACCCCCCCCAGTGGCGAGGACATGGCTTTCACCCATGCCGTGCTGTGCCAGGTCGGTTTGCCCCGCGCCAAGGTTGAGGGCCGCGAGTTCATGCGCCAGTCCGGCGCGGCCTGGGTGAACGTGCAAGCCGGCTGGCTTGACGAGGGCAAAGGGCCAGTGCAGCAGCCCATCCCCTACGGCGTAATGCCGCGCCTTGCCTTGGCTTGGGTTTCAACCTACGCCGTGCGCCACGGTGCGCGGGAAATTCCTATCGGCGACAGCGCGGCCGAGTTCCTGCGCCTGATGCTCGGGGCCGATACCGTCAGCCAGGGCGCACGCTATACGACATTGCGCAGGCAGATGCACGCCTTGGCCGCGTGTCGCTTGCAGCTTGGTTTCCGAGGCCGCACGTTCAACGGCCAGCCCGTCGAGCAGTTCGACGCCTGGGTGTCCAACCGCGACAGCAGCCAGCGGCCGCTATGGCCGGGCGTGATGACGCTTTCCGACCACTATTTCAACGAGCTGCGCGATAGCGCCGTGCCGCTGGACAATCGCGCCCTGCACGCGCTGAAAGGCTCCGCGCTGGCCTTGGACGTGTATGCGTGGCTGGCCCACCGCCTGCACCGCATCGAGGGCAAGGGCGTGGTGCTGCATTGGAAGTCGCTGCGCGAGCAGTTCGCGCAGGAATACAAGGGCAAAGACCCCGACAAGGATTTCAAGAAGGAGTTCTTGCCGGTGCTGCGCAAGGTGCAGACCGTCTATCCGAGCGCGAACGTCAAGCAGGTGACCGGCGGGCTTCTGCTGCTTGGTTCGCCGCCACCCATCGCCCCCAAGATCGGCGGCAAAGTTTAGCTAAACTCCGATAAATCGCCCCCCCCCTAGACGCCAGAGCGGCCGCCCAAGATCGAGGCGGCCGTTTCGTTTCTGGCGCAGCCTGGCCAGCAACTCCCCCAGCCGGGCGAACTGGGGACAAACCCTGTGGATAGCGGCACTTATCCACGATAGATCGCACCCCCCCAGTGCGATAAATCGCACCCCCCCAAGGGCACTTATCCACGATAGATCGCACCCCCCAGGCACGATAAATCACCCCCCCCCTAAAACCGGTACGGTTCTGCCTTTAATCTTTAATCCTATAAATACTTGCCTTGTAATTGGCTGCGCCTATCGGTGGATAACTCGCCGACAGCGCAAAATTGACCGCCGCAACGCCCTACGGGCGCGCCTACCCTCCGGTCGCTTCGCTCCCTTCGCCCCGCCGCTTCGCGTCGGCCTATCGCGGCCGGTGGCCGCTCATAAATGGCTGGCCTGCGGCCAGGCATCTACCAGGCGCGGCACGCCGCGCCGGTGCCAGCTCCACCGCCTGCGCCCACATCCAGCACCGCGCCCGCTGAAAGGCCGTCAAAAGCGGTTTAGCAAGGAAAAGCAGGCAGGCCGACCGCCTGCGCTCAACTCGAACACCTGCGCGGGCTGGAAGGTCGCAAGGTTGAACGCCAAGAAAGAAGGGCCGCCAGGCTATCGAGCTGGCCAGCATCGCCACATCCGACGATGACGACCGCCAAGCAATGCACCCAGGCTGCACAGGGACGCGCAGGAAGCGCAAAAGAGGGCGAGGGTAGGGGATAGGTGCCGCCGACCCTAGAAAACGCCGCCACGGGCCACACAGGGCCGATTTTCGACCGTCACGCGCTCCCGGCCGGGCTGACCCAAGAACCGGGCGAAAATAACCGCTTGCATAATAAGAAGAAGAATAGTATTATTATTCTTATCTTATCCGCCGGAGCCAAAGCCATGACGCAGCAAGCCCCCCAAATCCCCGCCGACGTGCGCGAGCGCATCATTGCCGCCGCCGCCGATCTTTTCGAGCAGTCGGGCCGCCAGGCCATGCCCACGGTCGATGCCGTGCGCCGTGCCGCCCGCGTGGATATGAACGCCGCCAGTGCCGTAATGAAGGAATGGCGCAGGGCGCAGACGGCCCAGGCCGCGCCGGTGGCCGTGGCCGTGCCGGAATCCGTGCAGCAGGCCAGCAGCGCGGCCGTAGCGACGATCTGGCAGCAGGCGCAGGAACTGGCGAACGAATCCCTACGCAGTGCGCAGGCCGCATGGGAAACCGAGCGGGTAGAGCAAGACGCCATGCGGCAAGAGCTGGCCGAGGCTTTCGAGCGTCAGGCCGGCGAGCTGGAAGCCCTGCAATCCCGCCTGGCGTCCATCGAGGCCGCCGAAGCGGCCGCACGCGGCGAAGCCGCCGAGCTGCGCGGCCAACTGGCCGCCGCCCAGGAACAGGCACACACGGCCGAGGCACGCGCCCAGGAGATCGAGCGCCGCGCCGGTGAGCTGCGCACGGAGCTGGACAGGGCGCACCAGACCAGCCAGGCCGCCGCCGCCCAACTCGACCAGGTGCGCGGCGAGCTGGCGAAGGTGCAGGCCAAGGCCGAAGCCGAACAGGAAGCGCACCAGGAACAACGCAAGGCCGCAGCAACCGAAGCGCACCGCATGGCCGAACGCCTCACCGCTGCCCAGGCCGAACGCGACCAGGCCACGAAAACCGCCGGCCAGGCCCGCGAGGAAGCCGCACGCATGGCCGGGCAAATCGACACCCTCAAAGAGCAATCCGCCGCTCTGCTGGCCCGCATCACGCCAGCCGAAGCCAAGCCGACCAAGAAGAAGCCCGGCGGCGAGTGAGTGCCTGCCCCTCAAGTGTCAATAACCCGCCTTCGTTGGCGGGCTGGCACAGGCGCAGGCAAAGAAAAGGCCGGAAGCATGGGGCGCGTTCCGGCCTGATATTGACACTTGAGGGGCGGCCCATTTTAGCCGCTAAAATCATTTACTCATAAAATTCAAAGCTCAAAAACTCTTTTATTCTTTTTCCTGCCGCTGACGAAATGCCGCTAGGTCGATCACATCCGCCGTGCGCTTTGTGGCGGCCTGCATCGGCGTGGGCGGCTTGACCCCGGCCGGTGCCGGGGCGCTGGCCTTCGACGGCGGCCGGAACTGTCGCCACAGCTCCGCGAAGAACGACCAGGCGAAGATGAAGGGCAATAGCGGCAGCACCAGGACGAAGCCGACCAGGCGGGCCAGGGCGAGGCCAACCGGCCGCAGGAAGGCCAGCGGCCGGCGCAGCAGATCGAGCAGCGCACCGCCGACCAGCCACACCGGCGCGAACAGCACGAACACCGCCGCGAACAGGGCAGGGAACAGCCGCCGCAGGAACCACGCCAGGGCGATGACACCGAGAACCGCCGCGATGATGAACGCCATACGTCATCCCTCAGCTATGGTAGGGATTCGCATCGAAGCGCCCGGCATATTCAGCATCGGCCAGGTAGTTCAGCCGGTCGAGCAGGTAGGGGCGTTCCCCGCGCACCAGGACAATCGGATGCTCTGGCCCCAGGCGCATGACTTCATCCGGCGTCAGCAGTTCGCGCCCGGTGAATTGCTGGCTTGTGCCGGTGCTCTTGCCCCGGTTCATCGAGCCGCCGCCGCCTGATAGGCCGCTGCCGCTGTTCTTGCCGGTGTTTTCCGTCTCAAACTCAATCGTGGCTTTGCCCAGGCTGTCGCTGATGTATTTGGCCGTGTCGTAATCGTCCGTGCCAAAGAACGACTTGGCGCTGTTCGCCAGGAAGGTTTGCCACTTGGGATAGGTGCCTTTGAGCTGCGACAGGTCTTGAATGAACACCCAGAAGGCCAGGCCGTAGCCGCGCAGCAGTGAAACGGCATCCTCAATCTGTTTCATGTAGCCGAGCTGGCCGAACTCATCGAGCAGGAAGGCGACACGGTGCGCGGGCTGCACGTTGCTGGACGTGATGGCCGCAATTACCGAGCTGATGAACAGGCGCAGGAAGCGGGCATTAGGCCCGATGCGATTGGCGGGCATGACAAGATAAACCGTCATGGCCGTGGCCTTGATTTCCGACAGATCGAAGTCGGAGCGCGACAGCGCGGCCGACACTCGCGGGTCATCCAGAAATGCCGTGTTCCGGCGTGCCGTCGAAAGCACCGAACCGCGCTCTTTGTCAGCCATGCCCATGAGCGTATTTGCCGCCCTGGCCGGGATGCCGAAGGCCGCTGTATCGTCGGCCGCCATTGCGCCCAACACGTCGAAGAACTCCGATTCCCCCGCCGTCAGCAGCCGCCGCAGCTCGCCCAGGTTCCGGCGTTCCGCGTCATCCAGCCCGGCAACGTGCAGCATCAAGCCTTGCAGGAAGTTCTTTGCCGATTCATCGAAATGCACGGCATCGCCCTTGCTTTCGGCGATCACCAGGGCATCGGCCAGGATGGCCGATTCACTCACACAATCCGGGTTCCACACGTCGAGCCGGTCAAGCACGTTGAATGCTGCGCCGCCGTCGCCATTCACCGCGAACGGATCGACCGAATAGACCGCCTGGCCGAGCGCACGCCGGGCGCGTGCCGTCACAGCCGCGTTTTCGCCTTTCACGTCCAGCACGAGGGCCGAGCCGGGATAGTCCAAGAGGTTCGGAATCACCGCGCCAATGCCCTTGCCGGAGCCGGTAGGGGCGACCGTCACGACATGGCCGACGAAGCGGAAACGGGCATCCATGCCGGCCAGAGCGTCAGGCACACGGCCCAGGGCAAAACCGCCCGGCTTGCCGGGCGCGACCAGGTGGCCACCCTGGCGGATTTCATCGACCGTTCCCCATCGGGCCGAGCCGTGCGAACCAAGCGGATGCGTGCTGCTGTTATCGACCGCAGCGGCCGCAGCACCGGCGGCCGCAACCGGCCCGGAGGGCTGCACCTGGCCGCGCAGGTTTTCGATTGTCCCGCCGAGGATGCGCAGCCGTTTCCCGGTAGGAGATTCGGCACCAACCACGCCAGCCAGCCAACCGAACACCCGGCCCGCGTTCAGATACGTTGCCACCGTCCCGGCGACCGTCGCGGCGAGGATGAACCAGCCAGGAATGAACGGCGCGAACACGAGCAGAAGCAACATGCCGACCGATGGAACGAGGAAGGCCAGGCCAACGGCCGTGCCGACCGTGACCGGGTTTTGTCGGCGCTTGTGCGCCATCCAGGCACCGATAAAGCAGACCGTGACCAGGTAGAACAACCAGCCACCGAAAGCGGCCTTGATGCGCGTGCCGAAGCCGCCGAAATAGCCGCCCATTGTCGAGCCGCCGAGCTGTTCCATGCGTTCCGCCGTGCGCTGTTCCATTTGGCCGCGATATTCGGCCAGCACCTTATCGGCTTCTGCCGTGCCAACGCCCTTGCCGAACTCAATGCCTCGCGTCACTGACTGCTGAACCACATTGACGCCAGCCGTTGCCGCCGCCGCTGGCCGTTCGCCGTCCAGGCCCGCCAGAATCCGGGCGCTGAAATCGTCCAGGCTACCCGCCGAGGCAAGGCCCGCATTCTGCAAGAACAGGCCCAAATCGTTGCGATACAGGCTAAGGATATTAGCCGCGCCTGGCGCGTTCCGGTTCGCCACCGCAGCGGCTTCCAGTTCCTTCAACACCGGCAGCAATTCGGCCCACTTTTCCCGGTAGGCTTGCCAGTTCCCGGAGTTCGTCGCCATCGACAAATCTTGTTGCCCAATGTCGAGCGTTTGCAGGTTCGCTTCCCAAGTCTGGAAAGCCGCTTCCTGCGCGTCACAAACCCGCTTCACCCAGGCATCTACATCTTCCGCGCCATAGAACTTCGCGGCCTCTGCTGCCGGGTTGCATTCGGGGAAAACGCGAGCGTGCGCCGTGCTTGCCAACGACAACACGAACGCCCCGAAAAACACCGCCACCACGGCGGCCCACATTCTCGAAAGTAAATCTTTCACGTCCATCATGTTTCACCTCTATGTCAGGTCACAAATTGACGGCTAGGAACGGTTGCCGCCGTCCTCTCCATCATCGGAAAAAGCCTCATCGCCTGCCGCTTCAAAACGTGCCTTTGTGGCGTCAGCGTTCGGCCCTTTGAGCGCACCAGCCGCGAGGGTCAAAGCGCCCAAGATCACGGATGCCGGATAGTCCGCCATGCCGGACTTGATGACCAAGCCGCCTAGCTGAATTTTCCGGCGTGCATCTTCTCTCCTGGCGTTCATCCGCAAGCGTCCTAAGTTGCGCTCAATCTGCGCTAGGCGTTGCCGCCACCGAAGCAGCTTGCTTGCCTTCGCTTTTGCGAAATTTTGAGGCGATAGCCTCAAACTCCTTCCGCAGTTGAGCATCATCTATTTCCAGATCACCAAGACCGGCGGCAATGGCAATCTTGCCGATTTTCTCGGCTGCCTTGTTTTCCAGATCGGCCAGTTCCGACTTGATGCGGTTCAGTTCGGCCAGCTTGTCGGCCTTGCGTTCGGATAGGGTTTTTCGTGCCATCGTTGTAGCTCCTTTCGAGATTGTGGGTTATGCGCACACGATCTTACCACCGGCTAGGCTGGCGGGGAAGGCACGGCGCTGGTATAGTCATGAGCAACAGCGAAATGCGCACTTACGGGTTGCTGCGCAACCCTTGTCCGGCAGGGGATACCCCTGCACCCCTTTTTAGCGGCTAAAACGCCAAGGGAAGAAATGGCGATCTACCACCTAAACACGCACACGATAGGACGGGCGGCCGGGCATAGCGCCGTGGCCGCTGCCGCCTATCGTTCCGCGTCGGCGCTGGTAGATGAGCGCACCGGGGAAGCGTTCGACTTCACCCGGAAGGGCGGCGTTCTTTCGTCGGAGATCGTCACGCCCGAAGGCGTGCCAGTTCCCGAGCGTGCCGCCTTGTGGAATGCCGCCGAGGCCGCAGAGAAGCGCAAAGATGCGCGAGTGGCCCGCGAGTGGCGGGCAGCCCTGCCGCATGAGCTGAACGACGCCGACCGTAAAGAGCTGGCAACGCGCATGGGGCAGGCCATCGCCGACCGCTACGGCGTGGCCGTGGATGTTTGCATCCATGCGCCCGACAAGGACGGTGACGACCGAAATTTTCACGTTCATATGCTGGCGACCACGCGCACCATTGGCGAGGATGGAACGCTAGGCGCAAAGGCCGTCATTGAGCTGGCAAACAAGGACAGGCAGAAGGCGGGCATTCCCGGCACCAGCCAGGGCGACATTACCGACATTCGCAGGCAATGGGCCGAGCTGACAAACGAGGCGCTAGAGCGTGCCGAAATCAGCGCCCGCGTAGATCATCGGAGCTATGCAGATCAAGGCGTGGAACTCACGCCGACCAAGCACATAGGCCGCGATGCCGTGGCGATGGATAGGCGCGGACTGGACGCCGACCGCATCGACATTCACAACGCCGACCGGCAGGAACAGGCGCAGCAGATCACCGAGCGCCCGGAGATCATCCTAGACAAGATCACGGCAACGCAGGCCGTTTTCACGCGCCGCGATATTGCCGCCGAGCTGAACCGCTACATTGACGACTCCGACCAGTTCCAGGGCTTGCTTACCCGGCTGGAAAATTCGCCGCTTCTGGTCGAGATGGAACCGGCCAGCGGGCGCGAGCCGGCGAAGTTCTCTACCCGCGAGATGATCGACACCGAGCGCGGCATGGTGGACAGCGCCGAGCGTCTGGCACAGGCAGGGCGGCATGGTGTTTCTAGCCCGATCACGAACGCGGCCATTGATGGCGCTGGCACCCTATCGGCCGAGCAGCAAAACGCCGTCCGGCACGTCCTCAAACCGGGCAGCCTGGCCGTAGTCATCGGCGATGCTGGCACGGGTAAATCTTTCAGCATGAAGGTAGCCCGCGAGGCGTGGCAGGCGCAGGGCTTGAACGTGCGCGGCGCGGCCTTGGCGGGCAAAGCAGCCGACGAATTGCAGGCGGGCAGCGGCATCGACAGCCGCACGCTTGCCAGCCTTGAATTTGCTTGGAAGAACGGAAAAGACAAACTCACCAGCCGCGACGTTCTGGTGATCGACGAAGCGGGCATGATCGGCAGTCGCCAGCTTGGCCGCGTGCTGAAATCCGCCGAACAGGCCGGGGCAAAAGTGGTCTTGCTTGGCGACGATAAGCAGCTTGCCGCCATCGAGGCGGGCGCGGCTTTCCGTGGCGTTGTGCAGCATATCGGCGCGGCAGAAATCACCGAGGTTCGACGCCAGAAAGAGGCATGGGCGCGGGAGGCGGGCCAGCAGTTTGCCCGTGGTTCCGTGGCCGATGGTCTGGCGGCCTACGCCGAGCGCGGACACGTCCAGATTCACGACAGCCGGGACGCTGCACGCGACGGCCTGGCGGCCGCCTATGTCGGCGACCAGGGCAAGGGTAGCCAGATCATCCTTGCCCACAGCAATAAGGACGTTCAGGCGCTCAATGAAGCCGTGCGCGAGGCCCGCAAGGAACGCGGCGAGCTGCGCGGCACGGCCCGCTTTATGGCCGAGCGTGGAGGCCGGGAATTTGCCCCAGGCGACCGCATTGTGTTCCTGAAAAATGACCGTGATCTAGGCGTGAAGAATGGCACCCTTGGCACCGTCGAACGTGCCGAAGATGGAAGCCTGGCCGTGCGTCTGGACAGCGGCGAAGCGCGGCAGGTGCAGGCGTCCCAATATGCCGCCGTCGATCACGGTTACGCCGTCACGATTCACAAGGCCCAGGGCGTCACCGTCGATAGGGCTTACCTGCTGGCGACCCCCGGCATGGATAGGAGCCTTGCCTATGTCGGCATGACCCGGCACCGCGAGGCGGCGACCCTGTTTGCAGGAGCCGACGACTTCACCGACCGCCGCGCCGGCCGCCTGGTCGATCATGGCGCAGCGCCCTACGAGAACAAGCCGGAGAACCGGGCCAGCTACTTTGCCACCTTGGAGAACGACAAGGGCGAGCGGCACACCATTTGGGGCGTCGATCTTGAACGCGCCATTGCTTCCAGCGGTGCGAAGCGCGGCGACCGTATCGGCTTGGAGCATGGCGGCTCTGAAACCGTGCGCCTGCCGGACGGCACGACCGCCGAGCGCAACACCTGGCACGTTCGCGGCGCGGCCGAGCTGGCCGCCGGGAAGCTGGCCCAGGTGCTGGGCCGTGAGCGCCCGAAAGAAAGCACGCTGGACTTTGCCGACCGGCGCGGCTTCGACGGTGAAAGCGTGGTGCGCCGCTGGCTGGAACGTGGCCGCGCCAAGGTGTCGGCACTGGCCGGGAAGATGCGCGATGCCCTGCGCCGCAATCTGGAACGCCACGGCCGCCCCGACCTCATGCCCGCGACCGACATTGCAGGCAAGCCGACCATGCAGCGGCCGGAGCAGGTCGAGCGCACGCCAGAGGACGAGAAGAAGCGCCGGGCGGCTGAAATCGCGGCGAAGTTCCGGCAGCAGGTCAGCCAGGAACGCGGCGAGGTGGCAGCGCCACAGCAGCGGCCCCAGGCGGAGCGTCCGGCACCCGACCCGCTGGCCGGATTCCGCGCCGGCATCGAGCGGGCCGAGGCCGCAGGCGGTGGCCTGGCGCTGGACGTGGCACGCGCACAGCTTGCCGTCGCTCAGGAGTTCCAGGCGGCCGGGAAAGACCCCCGGCACCATTCGGCGGCGATCATGCAGGAAGGCCAGCAGCGGGCTTTTGCTGGACTGGCGCAGCAGGGCCAGGCCAAGGCCGAGCCGGAGCGCCCGGCACCCGTCCAGGTCAGCGAGCAAGACCAGAAGCGGGCCGATATGTACGCCAAGCGAGAAGCCGACCAGTTCAAGGCGCTGGCCGTGAAGCGGCAGGCGGGCTTTGCTGGATACAGCGACCGCAACCCGAGCGCCTGGCGCGAGCTGCCGGGCGAGCTGCGCGAGCGCATCGAGCGGTTCAACGCCATGCCGAAAGAGCGTCAGGCCGTCGAGCTGGACAAGATGCAGCGCGAGCTTGCCGACAGGTATGCACGCAATCCGCAGGAAATCACGCGCAGCCGACAGCAGCAGCGCGAACAGGAGCGCGGCCGCGATGGCGGGCGCGGTTATTGAGTTAAAACGCTTTTACTCATTTGCGTTTAGTGCTATGATGCAATGAGTAAATGAGAATTTGAGATTTACGCCAGGAGGAAAGACGATGAGCACCGAACCGACGAACGAAGAACTTGCCAAGAGTTATGCAACGAAGATCGAGCAGGCCCAGGAGCGCCGCGAGGCGAAAGACCAAGAGCGGCTAGAGCGGCACGGCCAGGCGGCCGCGCTGGCGTCGCAGAACATCGAGGCCGAGCAGCCGAAGGCCAAGCAGGCTCAGGGCTTCGAGCTGGACGCGCAGAACCAGGACAGCGCCGAGCAGCGCAACGACCGCAACGAGATCAACGGCCAGCAGGCAAAGGCGCTGGCAAAGGAATTGAACCGGGACAACGAGAACGGCGACCAGGTGAAGCAAGCCAGGGCGCGGGAAATCGCCGAACGGTTCAAGGAGAAGGCGGCACGCGACCGGGAGCAGTCCCGCAGTTTCAGCCGCTAAAAAGCGGTGCCCAGGAAGGCGGCAACCCGCCTGGACACCTGACCACAACCCACCTGACATAGAGGTGAAATCATGGCTACTTGCAATGTTACCGGCGGCACCCGCCGCGACCTAACGAAATATCGGATTACCTTTGCCGTTTCGCTGGCCGTCCTGATCGGCACCGGCGGCATGTTCTGGCACGCCTACCGGACGCACGCCGGTTGGCTCAATGCCGGTGATGTCGCCGTGCGCGATGCCATCATGGACGGCACCATCCAGCCGCCGGCCGATGGTAAGGAGGGCGCACGATGAAGGCGCAGACCTGGCGACGTGCCGCCCTGGCGGCCTACATCCTGGCGGGCGCATCCTTGACCGTGGCGGGCTACACCGTTGCCACGACCGAAGCGAACGCAAACGCCCTTTACCGCTTCGCCGAACACGACAACGACGCCTATTCAGCCCGGAGCCGGAGCATTGCGGAAGGCATCACCGCCGCCGCCCTGCGCGGCCAGGGCGACGGCGTGCCGGATGCCGCCGACTGGCCGCGCATCATTCCCCGGGTCATCCCGTCCGCCGTGAATGTGGCCGCCCTGCCCTTTGTCACCAGGCCGGACGATGAAAGCCGCGTCTGGCTTGTTCCTGGCGTTCAATCCAACCCGGCGACGGCCACCCTTGGCGCTGTTCGCTTCTGGCTGAAAAGCCGCGACCAGGAGCCGCGCCACTGGCAGACCATCGGCAGCGGCGCGTTTATCGCAGATGGCCGCTATGTCCTCACCGCCGCCCACGTCATCGACGGCAAGAGCGGCTATCGCGTGCAGACGGCCGCCGGGCGCTGGCTGGATGCCGAGCTGATCGGCCTTGACCTACGGCGCGACGTGGGCGTGTTGCGCGTCAGCGAACCCGGCCAGCCGATCAAGACGGGAGCCATGCCGATTCAGGGCCAGCCGGTATTGACCATCGGCGCACCTGGCGGCCGTGGGTTCAGCGTGAGCGCGGGCATTGTGAGCCGGTATGCAGAAAGCGCCCGGTTTTCCGCTGATGAAGCCTTGCAGATCGACGCGCCGGCTCTGTTGCAAAGATTGGCGGCAGTCAGAGGTAGGCTGTCGCTCTGCGCCGATCAGGCGGCTGCTGCGAAATGGTGGTTGAGCATGCCCA
>NZ_CYTY01000073.1:0-17669 GCF_001298995.1 Achromobacter sp. 2789STDY5608615 | reverse complement strand
CACCGGGCAAGCCTTCGATCCCGGGAGGTTGAACCTGAAAGCAGCTTGATCCGGACCATAGAATCTCGTCCGCCTTCGGCTCCCTTCGGATTCCCTCGGGCGCAATCTACACGCCCCGCCATCCCCCCGCCTGCCCCCTCACCCGCTCACGATCACAATTAATGGCGGGTGCTGGGGCGATTTGGGTTCTTGGCGTTTTGATGGTCGGCAACGGGGGTTCAGAGCGATTTGCGGGGCCCGCTTCAAGGCGGCCGCGCGGGCGGCCTTTTGAAGCTTACGTGGTGTCTTGCGGGGACGGATGACGCTGCGCGCTTGCGGGGTGATTTATCACGTATGTAGTGGTTCAACTACGTTAGTGATTCTGTGCCTTTGGCTGCGGGGTTGGCGCATGGCGCCAGGTGGCTGGCTATTTGCCGGCTTGGAAGGTTTCGCGGGGGAGTTCGCCGAAGCGGTCGCGGTAATACTCGGAGAAGCGGCCCAGGTGGCTGATGCCTACGGAGACGGCGACCTCGGTCACGCTTTCGCAGGCGCCTTGCTGCAGCTTTTCGCGGGCGGCGTCCAGGCGCAGGACGCGTAGCGCCTGCATGGGGGTGGTCTCGCGGTGTTGCTGGAACAGGCGGGTGAGGGCGCTGGGGCTGGCGCCGGCGCCGCGGGCGATGTCGGTGAGGGTCAGGGGGGCGGCCAGGTGGGCGCGCATGTAGGCTTCGGCCTGGGCGACGCGGCGCGGCAGGGCGGGGGCCAGGCCGGCGTGGCGTTGCCAGGTGTTGGGCTGGTTGTAGAGCAGGTGCAGGACGAGCGTGTCTTCCAGGTGCTCCAGCCAGGCGGCGGGCGGTCTCGGCGCGCCGTCGTCCAGGGTGGGGAGCAGGTGGATCAGGCTGGTCATCATGCTGCGCCAGGCGGCGCCGACGGGGGTGTCCAGGCGTAGCGCGGGGCTGAAGTCCAGGGGGCGGGCGGCGGCGTCGCCGAAGATGCGGTGGCCGATGGCTTCGAGTTTGCCGCGCGGGATCTTCAGCAGCAGTTGTTCGCAGCCGGCTTCCCAGTGCAGTTTCAGGGCGCGGTTGGGGGCGATGACGGCGGCGCAGTCGGGGTGGGCGTCGACGCAGTCGGTGCCGCATTCGATGCGGGCGCGGCCGCGCAGCGGCACCTGCACCAGCATGAAGTCCTGCAGGCGGTCGGGTTCGATGTGGACTTCGGCGCCGTAGCGCAGCGTACAGACGCTCAGGGCGCCGAAGCGGGCGCGGTTCAGCTCGGCGTCGACGCGGCCGCCCTTCCAGGTCAGGCGGTGTTCCTTGAGCGCTTCGGAGACGCGCTCGCGGGTTTCGGCCGGCTGGGTGGAACTGAAGACGCGTCGTTTGAGCAATGGCGCCAGCTCGATGCGGGACCAGCCGTGCATGGATGCCTCCGGGACGGGAACGCTCCCGTATCGCCGTCGAGCGTAATGCAATCGTCAAGCGTTGGGAATTAAGTGAATCCCGGATAGGCGTGGGCCGATTCGGATAGAGCCGCGCGCCCGGCCGCCCTAAGCTGGGGGTTGTTGGAAGGCGGCGCCGCGGCGCGTAAGCTGGCAGTTTTCATCGGTGGCTGGGTGTACCGACGGCAGACGGATTCTGTCAGCATCGCGCCGGCGGCGCCGGCGGACACGAACGGGGTGGCTCATGAATGGAAAGCTATGGGGCCGGCGCGCGCTGGCGACGCTGGTTTCGGTGGGCTGTATGACGGCCGCGGCCGGCGCATCGGCCGCGGACAAGATCAAGGTCGGCCTGTTGACCACGCTGTCGGGGCCGGGCGCGGCGCTGGGCAACGAGATCCGCGACGGCTTCAATCTCGCGCTGCAGCATACCGGCGGCAAGCTGGGCGGGCTGCCGGCCGAGGTGGTGGTGGCCGATGACCAGCAGAAGGCCGATGCCGGACGCCAGGCGGTCGAGCGCCTGCTCAAGCGCGACAAGGTCGACGTGATGACGGGCATCGTGTTCTCGAACGTGCTGCTGCCGGTGATGCCGGCCATCCTGCAGTCGGGCACCATCTATCTCAGCACCAATACGGGGCCGGAGAACTATGCCGGCGCCGGCTGCAATCCGAATTTCTTCGCGGTGGCCTGGCAGAACGAGGACATCCCGGCCGCGATGGGCAAGTACGCCGTCGACCAGGGCTTCAAGCGGGTGGCGCTGATCGCGCCCGACTATCCGGGCGGGCGCGAATCGCTCAACGGCTTCAAGCGCCTGTACAAGGGCGGGCTGTCCGAGGAGATCTATACCCAGCTGGGCCAGCTCGACTACGGCGTCGAGATCACGCGGCTGCGCGCCAGCAAGCCCGACGCGGTGTTCTTCTTCCTGCCGGGCGGCATGGGCGTGAACTTCATCAAGCAGTTCAACGGCGCCGGCCTGGGCAAGGAGATCGCGCTGCTGGCGCCGGGCTTCTCGGGCGACGAGGACACCATCGCCGCGGTGGGCGCGCCGATCGAAGGCCTGCACAACTCGTCGCAATGGGCGGCCGACCTGGACAACCCGGCCAACCGCAAGTTCGTCGAGGACTTCAGGAAGACCTACAACCGCACCCCCACGCTGTACGCCTCGCAAGGCTACGACGCCGCCATGCTGCTGGACAGCGCGGTCAGGCAGACCGGCGGCAAGCTGGGCGCTGACGCGCTGCGCCCGGCCCTGCGCCGCGCCGATTTCAAGTCGGTGCGCGGCGACTTCACCTTCAATCGCAACCAGTACCCGATCCAGAACTACTACCTGCGCACCATCGTCAAGGGCGCGGACGGCAAGCTGGCCAACAAGCTGTCGGGCACGGTGCTGACGCAGTATCACGACCCGTTCGCCGCCGCCTGCCAGATGAAGTAAGGCAGGCGACGCACGCATCAAGGAGAGAAGCATGACCGCAACCATCACGACGCGCGAGGTGACCATCGCCTCGCACGACGGCCAATCATTCAGCGCCTACCTGGCCGTGCCCGCCGCGGGCCACGGGCCGGGGCTGGTGCTGTGCCAGGAGATCTTCGGCATCAACGACTTCATGCGCCGCACCGCGCAGTCGCTGGCCGAGGAAGGCTACGTGGTGCTGGCGCCGGACCTGTTCTGGCGCCAGCAGCCCGGCATCCAGCTGACCGACGGCCCGGCCGATATGCCGCGCGCGTTCGAGCTGTACCAGGGCTTTGACGTCGACCTGGGCATCAAGGACATCGCCGCGACCCTGGCCGCGCTGCGCGCGCTGCCCGAGCAGCAGGGCGGCGCCGGCGTGCTGGGCTATTGCCTGGGCGGCAAGCTGGCCTACCTGGCCGCCTGCCGCACCGACGCCGACGTAGCCATCGGCTACTACGGCGTGGGCATCGAGGACAGCCTGGAAGAAGCCGCCAATCTGCGCGGCCGGCTGGTGCTGCACATCGCCGAACAGGACGGCTTCTGTCCGCCGCCGGCGCGCCAGCGCATCCTGGAGGCGCTGGGCGGCAAGGCCAACGTCGAGCTGTATGTCTATCCCGGCATGGACCACGCCTTTGCCCGCACCGGCGGCGCGCACTACGACAAGCCGTCGGCGCTGATGGCGCACCAGCGCAGCATGGCCGCGCTGCAACGCGTAATCGGTCCGCAGTTCGACTATTCGTACTTATGGGACAAGCACTGCGAATACGAATTCGGCACGCGCGACGTGGCCGCGACCATGGCCACGATGGTGGCCGAGCCCTACGTCAACCACATCCCCACCATGACGGGCGGCGTGGGCTACCGCGAGCTGTCGCGCTTCTACCAGCACCACTTCGTCAACAGCAATCCGCCCGACACCCGGCTGGTGCCGCTGTCGCGCACCGTGGGCGCGACGCAGATCGTCGACGAGCTGCTGTTCTGCTTCACCCACACCACCGAGATCGACTGGCTGCTGCCCGGCGTCGCGCCTACCGGCAAGTACGTCGAGATTCCGCTGGTGGCCATCGTCAAGTTCCGCGGCGACAAGCTCTGCCACGAACACATCTACTGGGACCAGGCCAGCGTGCTGGTGCAAATCGGCGTGCTCGATCCCCAGGGCCTGCCGGTGGCCGGCCGCGAGACCGCGCGGAAGCTGCTGGACGAGACCCTGCCTTCCAACACCCTGATGGCGCGCTGGAAAGACAGCGAGAACAAGTAGGAGACCGCCATGCCGTATAGCGATCAACAATTGGGCGAAATGGTGCGCGGCGACAGCGTGCACCGCGCCCTGTACACCGACCCGGCGATCTTCGAGCTGGAGATGCAGCGCATCTATGGCCGCGCCTGGGTCTACGTCGGCCACGAAAGCCAGGTGCCCAAGACCGGCGACTATCACACCACGCGCCTGGGCGACCAGGACGTGCTTATGGTGCGCGCCAGCGACGGCCGCGTGCACGTGCTCTACAACCGCTGCCCGCACAAGGGCGCGAAGGTGGTGGCGGACGGCGACGGCTGTGTCGGCAAGTTCTTCCGCTGCCCGTACCACGCCTGGACCTTCAAGCTCGACGGCAGCCATCTCGGCGTGCCGCTCAAGCAGGGGCTGGAGGGCACCTCCTACGATCCGACCGATCCCAGCTTCTCGATGCGGCGCCTGCCGCGCGTGGAAAGCTATCGCGGCTTCGTCTTCGCCAGCCAGGCCCGCGACGGCCAGGGCCTGGAGGAATTCCTGGGCGGCGTGCGTTCGTCGATCGACAACCTGTGCGACCGCTCGCCGGTGGGCGAGGTCGAGGTGGCCGGCGGCATCTTCCGCGTGATGCAGCGTTCCAACTGGAAGGTGTTCTACGAGAACCTGCACGACACCATGCATGCCCGCGTGACGCACGAGTCGTCCTTTGCCGCCGCGCGCGACGAGGCCAAGGAAATCGGCGAGATGCCGTTCGAGCTGCACATCATGGACGGCAACGGCGAGCCCTACGAGTTCTGGGAAAAGCTGGAACTGCGCGCCTACGACAACGGCCACGGCTACATGGAAGGCATCTTCAACCCGGGCGCGGCCGAACGCGATCCGGTGTCGCGCGCCCATTTCGAGGCGCTGACCACGGCCTACGGCGCCGACCGCGCCCGCGAGATCCTCGGCATGAACCGCCACAACACCGTCATCTACGGTAGCGGCTCGCCGCACACGGTGTTCCAGCAGTTCCGCGTGATCCGCCCGATCGCCGTGGACCGCACGCTGATCGAGATCCAGACCTTCCGCTGCAAGGGCGCGCCGGACGGCGTGTTCAAGCGCGCCATGCTGTACGCCAACGTGATCAACTCGCCGTCGTCCAACGTCATGCCGGACGACATCGAGCTCTACAACCGCTGCCAGGAAGGCAACGCCACCCGCGGCGGCGAATGGGTCAGCATGCACCGCTACCACGGCACCGACCGCAGCGACGCCGACGGCATGGTGTCGGTCAACGGCACCAGCGAGCTGCCGATGCGCAACCAGTTCCGCGCCTGGAAGAACTACATGGAGGCCGGCCCCGTGGCGCCCGCCCACGGCCAAGGAGAAGGCGCATGCTGCTAGACCTGGAATTCGACGTATCCACCGCCGACCTGGCGCCGGCCGACGTGCCGGCCGAGGCCTATCACCGCATCGCCCAGTTCCTGTACCGCGAGGCGCGGCTGCTGGACGAGCGCCGCTACGACGACTGGCAGTCGCTGTGGACCGACGACGGCATGTACTGGATGCCGCGCGAGCCGGGCCAGTCCAGCCCCTACGACCACATCTCGCTGTTCTGGGAAGACCGCATGCTGCGCGACGTGCGCATCCGCCGGCTGGAACACCCGCGCAACTGGTCGCAGCAGCCGCCCACGCGCACCGTGCGGCTGGTGGGCGGGGTGCAGGTCGAGGGCGTGGACGCGGGCGGCAACCTGGTGGTGCATTCGGCGTTCCAGATGACCGAATGGCGCAAGCGCCAGCCGCGCCAGCTGGCCGGCCGCTACACCCACAAGTTGGCCGCCGACGGCGACGGCTGGCGCATCCGCATGAAGCGCGTGGACCTGGTGAACTGCGACGACGCCCACGACGTGTTCGAGGTGTTCGTGTGAGCGCGCCCGACGCCGCGGTGCTGGCGCTGCACTACCAGAACGACGTGCTGCATCCCGACGGCAAGATCCGCGTCGGGCTGGATGCCGACGGCGCGGTGCGCCAGCGCGTGCTGCATGGCGCGGCGGCGCTGCTGGACAGCGCCCGCGGCCATGGCCTGCCGATCGTGCACGTGCGCATCGCCTTCCGCCCCGACTACGCCGACCTGCTGCCCAATTGCGACATCTTCCGCAACGTCGCCAGCATCGGCGCGGTCGCCGAGGGGCAATGGGGCAGCGCCTTCTATGAAGGGCTGCAGCCCCTGGCGGGCAGCCCGCGCGAATTCGTGGTCAAGCACACCCGCATCAGCGCCTTCTACGGCACGCCGCTGGAGGAAACGCTGCGGCTGCTGGGCGCGCGCCGCCTGGTGGTGGCGGGCGTGGCGACGCATTCGGTGGTCGAGGGCACCGTGCGGCACGCCGCCGATATCGGGTTCAATGTCATGGTGGCCGAGGACGCCTGCGCGTCGGCGGACCCGGCGGTGCACGACGCGTCGCTGGCCAGCATGCGGCTGATCGCGCAGACCGGCTCGGTGGCGCAGGCCATGCACTGGGCCGCCGCGCCTCATTGATCAAGGACTGTTCATGGATTTCTCAGGCTTTCCCGGCTTGGCCGGCAAGACCGCCATCGTCACCGGCAGCACCCAGGGGCTGGGCGCGGACATCGCGCGCGGGCTGGCGGCGGCCGGCGCCAACGTGGTGCTGGTGGGGCGCAACGCCCAGGCCGGCCAGGCACTGGCGGACGAGATCGGCGAGCGGGCGCTGTTCCACGAAACCGACATCGGCCAGGACGACCAGATCCGCCACTGCCTGAACGCCGCGCTGGCGCGCTTCGGGCGGGTCGACATGCTGGTGAACAACGCCTGCCAGTACAACGACCGCGGCCTGGCCTCCAGCCGCGCGGAGTGGCACGCGACGCTCGACACCAACCTGGTGTCGGCCGCGATCTTCACGCAGATGGCGGCGCCGCTGCTGCCGCGCGGCGGAGTGGTGGTCAACCTGGGCAGCACCGGCGGCAAGTTCGGCGCGGCCGGGCGCGCGCTGTATCCCGCTTCCAAGGCGGCCTTGCTGCAGATCACCAAGAATTTCGCGGTGGAGCTGGCGCCGGCCGGCATCCGCGTGCTGGCGGTGTCGCCGGCCTGGACCTGGTCGCCGTCGGTCGAACAATTGGCGGGCGGCTCGCGCGAGGCCGCCGACGCCGTGGGCGCGCACTTCCATCCGCTGGGCCGGGTCGGCTCGGGCGAGGAGATCGCCGCGGCGGTGTGCTTCGCCTGCTCGGACGCGGCGTCGTGGATGACCGGTGTGGATATCCCGGTGGATGGCGGCTTCTCGATCCTGGGACCGGACCGGGGCATTTCACCGCGCGCGTGGTTCAAGCAGCTGGCGCCTTGAGCGGGCGGTAGCCCCAGCCGCCGGGCAAACGTCAGCGGATGACGATCTCGCCTTCTTCCAGGCCGGCCTTGCCGCCCACCTGGTCTTCCAGGAATTCCTGCATCCGGTTGCCCACCTGGATCTTGGCGCCGCCGCAGAAGCGCCGCGCCGCGATGATGGTGGCGGTATGCAGCGGCTGCAGGTCGCGGATCAGCTGCGCCTCTTCCTCGTCCAGTTCGATCAGGTCGCGGCCCAGCTTGGTGTGGGTGTTGCGGGCGCGCTCGACCACGTCGCCGGCGGCCCGGCCGGGGTTGGCGTGCAGGAACAGCAGCAACTGTTCCAGCTTGGCCTTTTCCTCGTTCATCTTCAGGCGCTTGCGCGTCAGCGCCGAGCGCTTGATGTCGGCATGCGGATCGAGCCCGGCCTGCACCAGCGTCGGCACGCCGGCCGGCGAGCCGATGGTGCCGGCGCGCACCGATTGCAGGGCGCGGGTCTGGCCGCCGGTGATGGCGGTCTGCTGGGTGTTGGGCGCGCCGACGTTGACGCTGCCGCCCGCCGCGATGCTGCTCTGGCGGATCTCGCGTTCCACTTCCACGTTCTGGCCGGCGCTGATGATGGCGTTGGCGATGAAGCGGGCGCGCACTTCGCCGCCACAGACGATGTGGGCGGTGCGCGCGGGGGCGTTGTTGGCCGATTCGCTGGTGCCTTCCTGCATCGCCTCGGCCATGCCGATGATGCCGCCCTTGACCGTGACGTTGCCGCCGGCCTCGACCAGCGCGGCTTCCATGGTGCCGTTGACGACCACGTCGCCGGTCACGCGCACTTCCATGGTGGCGCTGATGTCGCCCCGCACCTGCAGCGAGCCCTGGAAATTGATGTTGCCGGTGGACAGGTCGACCGCGTCGACCTCGACCACCGGATTGACCTGCGCGCCCTGGTGGATCAGCTTGGGCGAACCGGCGATGGCGGCGCGCAGCAGGTTCGGGTCTTCCGGATCGATCTCGACGCCGGACATCTCGGCGTTGAAGGGCGTGTCCGGCAGCTCGTCGGGCAGCACCGGCTGGCCCAGCACGTTGCAGCCATCGATGCCGGGCAGCGGCGGGATGCGGCGCATCAGCGGCATGCCGGGCGTCACCAGCAGCAGGCTGCCCAGGTCGCGGTAGTCGATCTGCGCCAGTTCGTCGATTTCCTGGGCGCGCGGCTTCAGGCGGTCCAGCAGGCTTTCGAAGCGGGTGGGGGTGCCGCGCGTGGGCGGCGTGCCCTGCGCGATCAGCACGGTCTGCGCGCCGCCGCGCTCGATGGCCTCGGCCAGTTCCTTTTCCAGCACGCCGTGGACGATGCCCTGGTCGGCGATGGCCTGGCGCAGCACGGGCAGCGTCACCGGCTTGCCGCCCTTGGGCGGATGCAGGGTGACCAGGGCCGACATGCAGGCGGCATCCACTTCCAGGTCGAACGAGCCGTCGATCAGCTTGCCCACCGGCACCTGCACGGGTTCGGTGGCGTGGCGGCACAGGTCGATGAAGGCGATGACGGCGTGGTTGTCCAGCGCCTCGGTCGACCACCCCTGGGCGGTGGCCATGGCGGCGAGGGTGTCCCAGCTGGGCAGGTCGGCGGCCGGCGCGGCCGGCGTGGCGTCGGCGGTTTCGGTATCCGGGGCGCCGGCCTCCTGGACCGGGGCGCCGTCAGCCGCAGCGTCGACCGGGGCGGCATCGGTCTGCGGCGCAGGTGGCGGCGAGTAAATCGCCGTCAGGACGTTGGTAGTGGCATCCAGCACCAGCTGGAGCGTGTTGTCTGCGCCCATCTCCGCCTCCCGCCCGGCAGTTGTCGCCGGGTTCCATTCATTTAGTAATTAAACGAAATATTGCGACATATGTTAACCCAGGAACTCCGGGCTACTGCGTAGTAGTACGGGGAGGATGAAGATAAAAGATGTAGATCAGGCCCTTATTTCAGCGACATATTTTCCCGGGCCACCCCGAGGCGGGCCGTCCACGGACGGCCTGCTGCGCCCCGCAGGCCGGGTACTAGGGCATAGGCAGGAGCGACAAAGCCGGCGCGTCGGCTCAGCATAGGCGTTCGATTCCGCGTCCCTGGACGCCGCCGGAGCGCCTTCCCCATGTTCCGAGTCTCTCCCATTCCGCCCGCCCGGCCACGCGCCGGGCGGACGTTCCTGGCCGGCCTGGCGGTGGCGGCCATGCTGGCCGCCGGCGCGCTGCTGCCCACGGACGCCGCGCGCGCCACCGAGATCTACCGTTACAAAGATCCGTTCGGCGTCTGGCGCGCGATGAAGGTGCCCAACGGCTACGCCAAGTATTACAAGCGGGCCCAGGTCCGCACCGCGCTGCGCGGCAACCGCATCAAGGTCTGCCTGGACTGCGAGCCGCGCTCGGGCGACGGCGCCAGCCTGCTGACCCTGGGCGACCGGGCCGCGCGCTGGGGCCCGGCGCCGCCATCGACCGCGCATGACGAACTGATCGCGCAGGCGGCCAGGGATTCAGGGGTGGACCGGGCCTTGCTGACCGCGGTCATCGCGGTGGAATCGGGCTTTCGCAGCGACGCGCGCTCGCCCAAGGGGGCGCTGGGCCTGATGCAGCTGATGCCGGCGACGGCGGCCACCCTGCTGGTCTCGGACGACATCGAGCGGGCGCTGGTCGACCCGGCCACCAACGTCAAGGCGGGGTCGAGCCTGCTGCGCCGCCTGATCGACCAATACCCCAACCGCCTGGACCTGGCGCTGGCCGCCTACAACGCGGGCGAGGGCGCGGTGCGCAAGTACGACGCGGTGCCGCCCTATGCCGAGACCCAGCAGTACGTGCGCAACGTCACGGCGCTGTACCAGCAGTACAAGACGCCCTAGGGGCCGATGCAAAAACGCCCTGGAAGCCCTTGTCGGGCCGCCAGGGCGTGTCGGCGGGCGCGGCGGGCAAGGCCCAACCCCGCGCGGCGCTCAGATCGTCGCGAAGACCTTTTCGGCGATATCCAGCGTGGCCTGGATGACCGCGTCGTCGTGGGTGGCCGAGACGAAGCCGGCTTCGAAGGCCGACGGCGCGAAATGCACGCCGTGGTCCAGCATGGCGTGGAAGAAGCGGTTGAAGCGCGCCGTGTCGCAGGCTGAGACCTCGGCGAACGTGGCCGGCACCTTGTCGCTGAAGTACAGGCCGAACATGCCGCCGACCGAGTCGGCCGAGAACGGCAGGCCGGCGGCGCGGGCGCGTTCCTGCAGGCCCTGGGCCAGCTTGGCGGTCTGCGCCGCCAGCTTGTCGTAGAAACCGGGCGCCGCGATCAGGCGCAGCGTGGCCAGGCCGGCGGCCACGGCCACCGGGTTGCCGGACAGCGTGCCCGCCTGGTAGACGCCGCCCAGCGGCGCGATGTGCTTCATGATCTCGGCGCTGCCGCCGAAGGCGCCCACCGGCATGCCGCCGCCGATCACCTTGGCCAGCGTGGTCAGGTCGGGCTTGACGCCCGACAGGCCCTGCACGCCCTGCGGGCCGACGCGGAAGCCGGTCATGACCTCGTCGAAGATCAGCAGCGCGCCGTGCTGCGTGCAGACCTCGCGCAGCCCTTCCAGGAAGCCGGCGGCCGGCTTGATCAGGTTCATGTTGCCGGCGATCGGCTCGACGATGATGCAGGCGATGTCGGCGCCGTGCTGGGCGAAGGCTTCGCGCACCGCGTCCAGGTTGTTGTATTCCAGGGTCAGCGTGTGCGAGACGAATTCGGGCGGCACGCCGGCCGAGCTGGGGTTGCCGAAGGTCAGGAGGCCCGAGCCGGCCTTGACCAGCAGGCTGTCGGAATGGCCGTGGTAGCAGCCCTCGAACTTGACGATCTTGTTGCGGCCGGTGGCGCCGCGCGCCAGGCGGATGGCCGTCATGGTGGCCTCGGTGCCGGAGCTGACCAGGCGCACCTGTTCCAGCGACGGCAGGCGCGCGATCAGCACTTCGGCCAGTTCGATCTCGGCCTCGGTGGGGGCGCCGAACGACAGGCCGTTGACGGCCGCTTCCTGCACCGCGCGCACCACTTCCGGATGCGAGTGGCCCAGGATGGCCGGGCCCCAGGAACCGACGTAGTCGATGTACTGCTTGTCTTCCGCGTCCCAGACGTACGGACCCTGCGCGCGCTTGATGAAGCGCGGCGTGCCGCCCACGGAGCGGAAGGCGCGCACGGGCGAGTTGACGCCGCCGGGGATGCTGCGGCTGGCACGTTCGAAGAGCTGGGCGTTACGGGACATGGCGGTCAGGGCTTCAGGTTGCGGTTGATGGAGTAGGGCGCGGCGCAGGCCGCGGCGGCGGCGCGGATCGCGGGCGCCTCGAACAGGCCGGTGATGACGGCGACCGAATCGGCGCCGGCGGCGGCCACCAGCGCCACGTTCTCGGGCGTGATGCCGCCGATGGCGACCACGGCGGGGCGAGGCGCATCGCGTTCCTCGACCAGCGCGCGGGCCTCGGTCAGGACCGAGAGCGGCGCGCGCACGGTGTCGGGCTTGACGCGCGAGGGGAACATGGCGCCGAAGGCGACGTAGTCGGCGCCGGCGTCCAGCAGTTCGCGGGCGCGGCCCAGGTCGTCGTAGCTGGAGCCGCCCAGGATCAGGTCGGGGCCGGCTTCGGCGCGGATGCGGGCCAGGCTGTCGTCGTCGCGGCCGACGTGGGCGCCGTCGGCGCCGACTTCCAGCGCCAGGCGCCAGTCGTCATTGATGAGGAACACCACGCCCAGCTCGCGGCACAGGGGCGCCAGGGCGCGCGCCTGCTCGGCGCGCACCGCGTCGGGCACGTCCTTGCGGCGCAGCTGCAGCGCGCGCATGCCGCCCTCGGCCGCCTGGCGCACCGCGCGCATCAGGCGCTCGGTGTCGTCCCATTCGGGGGTGACGCCATACAGGCCGGCGGGGAATCGCAAGGCTTTCATTGCGGCTGGATCCGGTTGGGAATGCGCCGGCCCATGCCCGGCAGGAAACTGGCGGCGACCGCCGCGTCGGCGTGGGCCAGGCCCTGGCGCACGGCCTCGGGCATGTCCAGTCCGCGCGCCAGCAGGGCGGTGATGGCGGTGGCGGCCAGGCCGCCGGCGTCGCCGTTGCGGTCCGGGGGCGCCCGCCAGGGCAGGGTGGTGGTCTGGCCGTTGGGGCCCAGCAGCACGTTGGCGTGGTGGCCGGGCCGCTGCGGGCTGCCCAGCACCAGCACCCATTCGGCGCCGGCGGCCACCAGGGCGTGCATCGGTGATGGTGCGTCCCCGATATCGATATCACCGTCGGCGTGCCATTGGGCCAGCCGCAGGTGCTCGACGATCAGCAGGTCGGTCTGCGGCAGCACCAGTTCGAGGATGGCGGCCAGCAGGTCGTCGGCGTCATCCTCGTCGGCGGCGTCGGCCGGCACCTGGGCGCGCTGGCCCAGGTGCAGCACCAGCGGCACCTGGCTGTAATCCGCGGCAACCTGCGCGGCGACGCTTGCCGTTTCGGCGGTGTATAGTCCGCCCACCTTGATGGCCTGTACGGACATGTCCTCGAGCAGGCAGCGCGCCTGGTCGTCCAGCAGGTCGGGTGAAACGGGATGGATTTCTTCGATGCCGGCGGTATCCTGCACGGTCAACGCCGTGACGGCCGCCAGGCCATGACAGCCGAGGCGGGCGCAGGTCACGGCGTCCGCGGGCAAACCGTCGGCGCCCGAGGGATCGAGCGGACCGAAGACCAAAACGAGAGGGGGAGTAACGGGGGCCACGTGGACAGCGCTAGAGTAAGGGTGCCCGGACTCATTTGCGGAGAATCAGGGGAACCCCTATTGGGTTTCGGTAAGATTGTCCCCATTCTAATGGATGCCTCCCGCCTTTGCCCCGTCGCGGGGACAACGGCAGGGAATTGATGTAAGAGAGAACTATGCGTACTTGGATGTGTCTGATTTGTGGCTGGGTCTACGACGAAGAGGCCGGCCTGCCCGACGAAGGCATCGCGCCCGGCACCCGCTGGGAAGATGTGCCGCCGAACTGGGTCTGTCCTGAATGCGGCGCCCGCAAAGAGGACTTCGAACTGATGGAAATCTGACGCGCAGCGCCGACGTCTTCCGCCAAGGCGGTTCGATCTGACTACCCATAGAGGGGGTTGCCATGACGGAAAAACACCACGAAGAGGCCAGTACGCAACAGGCCGCCAACTTCGCCAACCAGTTCCTGATCGCCATGCCGGGCATGGTCGAAGGCAGCCTGGCCGGCTCGGTCATCTATATCTGCGAGCACACCGAACGCGGCGCATTGGGCCTGGTCATCAACCGGCCCACCGACCTGACCCTGGGCACGCTGTTCGAGCGCATCGAACTGTCGCTCGAGATCGGTCCGGTCAAGGACACGCTGGTGTTCTTCGGCGGTCCGGTGCAGACCGACCGCGGTTTCGTGCTGCACGCGCCCGCGGGCGACTACAGCTCCAGCATCAAGCTCGGCGCCATGGCCCTGACCACCTCGCGCGACGTGCTGCAGGCGGTGGCCGACGGCAACGGGCCCGCCCGCATGCTGGTCACGCTGGGCTACGCCGGCTGGGGCGCCGGCCAGCTCGAAAGCGAAATGGGCCAGAACGCCTGGCTGTCGGTCGGCGCCGACGACCACATCATCTTCGACGTGCCGCCCGAGGATCGCTACCCCGCGGCGCTCAAGCTGCTGGGCATCGATCCCGTGATGCTGGCCGGCGACGCGGGCCATGCCTGAAGAGACCCTGCTGGCATTCGATTTCGGCGAGAAGAAAATCGGCGTGGCCATCGGCAATACGCTGACGGGCCACGCGCGGCCGCTGGAGATCATCTTCAGCGAGGTGCGCGACGTGCGCTTCGCGCGCATCGAGGCGCTGCTGCGGGAATGGCAGCCGCATCGCGTGGTGGTCGGCCTGGCGCTCGACGCCGATGGCGGCGAACAGCCCGCCACCGCGCGCTGCCGCCGCTTCGCCAACCAGCTGCACGGCCGCTTCGGCGTGGCGGTGGAGTTGGTCGACGAGCGCGGCTCCAGCATGGAGGCCCAGCGCCTGCTGGGCACCCACGCGGCCGACGACGCGATGGCCGCCGCCGTCATCCTGCAACGTTACCTGGACAAGCCGCCGGCGCCTTGACGCCGACGCCGGCCCGCCCATGCTCAATCCGCAACTCGACCGCCGTGGCGAACTGCTGCATCTGCTGACGACGGAAGGGTTGCCGCGACGCCATGTCGAACGGCTGCTGGACGCGGCGGCCGCGTTCGCCGCCGATGGCGCGCCCGCCGTCGCCGACGCCGACCTACCGTTGTTCCTGAGCCTGCCCGCCGGCGATGCCGGCCTGCGCCAGGACTTCGAGGCCGCCGCCGTGCGCCTGGGCCTGCGGTCCGTGGCGCTGGAAACCAATGGCCCGGGCGCCGACGCCGGGGTGGATCGCGGCCACGGCGTGGGCGCTGGCGACATCTGCGCCGCCAGCGCGCTGTCTCCCGCCGCGGTCGCCGCCGGCCTGCCGGCCGGCATCCTGGCGCTGCGGCATCTGGCCAGCGGCGCCGCCGTCAGCGCCGCCGCCGCATGCGCGCCGGGCCTGCGCATCCTCAACGCCGGCGATGGCGCGCACGCCGATCCGCTGCCGGCGCTGGCCCGCGTGCAGGCCATGCTGCAGGCCAGACAGGATCTGACCAACCTGGCCGTGGCGCTGGTGGGCGACATCCGCCACAGCGCCGTGGCGCGCAGCCTGATCCATGCCATGACCACGCTGGGCGTGCCCGAAGTGCGCGCCGCCGCGCCGCGCACCCTGCTGCCCGACGGCCTGCCGCAACTCGGCGTGCGCGCCTGTGCCACCCTGCACGAATGCCTGGCCGAGGCCGATGTGGTGATCGCGCTGCCCCTGCGGGCCGAGCGCATGAGCGGCGCGCTGCTGCCGTCGGCGCGCGAATACGCCGCCGCTTACGGCCTGACGCCCGCCCGCCTGGCGGCGGCCCGGCCCGATGTCCTGCTGCTGCCCGTCGCCGCGCTGACGCCCGGCATCGAGGTCGATGGCGATGTCGCCGCCGGCCTGGGCGAGATCGAGGCCGGCCTGGCCCGGTCCGAAGGCCATCTGCGCCTGGCCGCCCTGAGCGTGCTGGCCGGAGTCGCCGCATGAGGCTGCACATCGCCAATGGCCGCCTGATCGACCCGGCCCACGACCGCGACGGCCTGCAGGACCTGTTCATCGCCGACGGCCGCGTGGCGGCGTTCGGCCAGGCGCCCGACGGCTTTCAGGCCGATCGCCGCATCGACGCCGCCGGCCTGGCCGTGCTGCCGGGCCTGGTGGACCTGTCGGCGCGCGTGCTGCGCCAGGACGCCGGCGCCGCGGCCGAGCCCCGCCTGTCGGCCGCCGAGCTGCGCGCCGCGCTGGCGGGCGGCGTGACCACGCTGACCTTGCCGCCGGACGCCGGCGCGCCGCTGGACGCGCCGGCCCAGGTCGAGGCGCTGCTGCGCGAGACGCCGCCCGGCCACGGCCGGGTGTTGCCGCTGGGCGCGCTCACGGTCGCCCTGCGCGGCGAGACCCTGGCCGAGATGGGCCTGCTAGCGCAGGCGGGCTGCCTGGCGTTCTCGCAGGGCGAATCCGGCATCGTCGACACCCGGGTGCTGTGGGGCGCCATGCGCTATGCGGCCGGGCAGGGCCTGGCGCTGTGGCTGCGGCCGCAGGACCCATGGCTGGCGCAGGGCGCGGTGGTCGCCGCCGGCGCCTACGCCGACCGCCTGGGCCTGGAAGGCCTGCCGCCGCAGGCCGAGGCGCTGGCCCTGCAGACGATTTTCGAGTTGCAGCGCGCCACCGGCGCCCGCGTGCACCTGTCGCGCCTGTCCACCGCGGGCGGCCTGGAACTGCTGCGCGCGGCGCGCCGCGAAGGGCTGCCGGTCAGCGCCGATGTCTCGGCCAACAGCCTGCACCTGACCGATGTGGACATCGGCTATTTCAATACGGATTTCCACCTGCGCCCGCCGCTGCGCGGCCAGCGCGACCGCGACGCGATCCAGGCGGCGCTGCGCGAGGGCCTGGTGGACGCCCTGTGTTCGGACCATGCGGTGGTGGACGACGCGGGCAAGTCCGTGCCGTTCCCGCAATCGCAGCCCGGCGCCACGGGCCTGGAGCTGCTGCTGTCGCTGGCGCTGAAATGGGCCCGCGACAGCCGCCTGCCGCTGCCGCAGGCGCTGGCCCGGGTGACGTCGGGGCCGGCGGCGGTGCTGCGCGGCCTGTCGCCGGCGCTGGCGGGCCTGGGGCAACTGGGCGTGGGGGCGCCGGCCGACCTGTGCCTGGTGGACCTGGAGGCCGAATGGCTGGTGACGCCCGGCGCCCTGCAAAGCCACAGCCGTCATACGCCGTTCGCGGGTATGATGCTGCCCGGTCGTGTCCGCGCCACCCTGGTGAGTGGCCGCCCGGCCTGGGAGACCCCTGTTTGAAGCTGCTGCGCTTTGTCCTCCGCCTGATGCTGGTGGTGCCGTTGATTGTCTTCGGCCTGCTGTGCGTGGGCCTGGTGTATCCGCTGCTGCGCCCGAAGTCGCGGGCCTGGCTGAACCGTACCTGGTCGCGCTGCCTGATGGCGGCCTGTGGCCTGCGGGTCGTCTTCAAGGGCGAGCCGCGCATGACGGGTCCGGTGCTGCTGGTGGCGAACCATGTGTCGTGGATCGATATCTTCGTGCTGAATTCGGCGCGGGCGACGTCGTTCGTGGCCAAGAGCGAGATCCGCAGCTGGCCGGTGATCGGCTGGCTGGTGGCGGGGGCGGGCACGCTGTTCATCGAACGCGGCCAGCGCCACGCGGTGCATGCGATGGGCGAGTCGATGCAAGCTCGCTTCAAGCAGGGCGACGCGGTCGGCCTGTTCCCGGAAGGCACGACGAGCGAGGGTTTCACGCTGCGCCCGTTCCACGCCAGCCTGTTCGAGCCGGCGCGCGCGGCGGCGGTCGAGATCCAGCCGGTGGCGCTGCGTTTCCTGCAGCACGGCGAACGCAGCGGTTTCGCGGCGTTCGTGGGCGAGGAAACGCTGGTGGCGAATCTGTGGCGGGTGATGGGGACGACGGGGCTGTCGGTGGAAGTGCTGTTCTTGCCGGTATTGGCGACGAAGCATGCGGATGGGACGTTGCCGACGCGGTTGGAACTGTCGCATCAGGCTCGGGATGCGATTCAGGCGGTGCTTTGACGGTGCTGCTTCTGGCTTGAACGTTCTTTTCTGGCCTGTTTTCTTGGCGTCGTAGAGCTTCGTAGGTCGCCCCTCGGTCGGTCGGACCCGATGGCGGGCGCCCACGATTGCGGTCCGGAGCGTTCGCTCCGGACTGCCCCTTCGTCATCCTTGTAT
>NZ_CYTY01000072.1:0-17893 GCF_001298995.1 Achromobacter sp. 2789STDY5608615 | reverse complement strand
GGGGGCGTTTCCACCTCGGGGCGGCCCAGCGGTGGAAAGGCGGTTCCTTTCCGCATCCCCGCCCCTATAGAATGCCGGTTGCAGACCCAGAGCGCGGCGCTCGCCGACCTGTTCTGCATGTGGCCCACGCTGGAGCGCGTGGACGGCGTGACGCTGCGGTTCACCACCGACAGCATGCAGGCCGCCGTTCGCACCCTGAACAGCCTGGCCGCGATGTCCTTCATGTTGCGCTAAGGAAACCCATGTCCAGCACCGACACCCGTATTGCCCAACTGCGGCAGGCCATGCGCCGCCGCGGCCTGTCCGCCTATATCGTGCCGTCCTCGGATCCGCACCTGTCCGAATACCTGCCGGCGCGCTGGCAGGGCCGGCGCTGGCTGTCGGGCTTCACGGGTTCGGTGGGCACGCTGGTGGTGACCGCTGATTTCGCCGGCCTGTGGGTCGACAGCCGCTACTGGGTGCAGGCCGAGGCGCAACTGGCCGGCACCGGCGTGCAGCTGATGAAGATCGCCGTCGCCACCACGCCGGGCCATGTGGACTGGCTGGCCGCCAACACCCGCGCCGGCGACGTCATCGGCGTCGATGGACAGGTGCTGGGCCTGGCCGCGTTCCGCGCGCTGTCGGTGGCCGCCGCCACGTCCGGCGCCACGCTGGAGATCCGCGCCGACCTGCTGGACGATATCTGGACCGACCGCGCCGGCCTGCCGCAGGCCGCGATCTACGAACACGTGGCGCCGCAGGCCTGTGTCGCGCGCGCCGACAAGCTGGCCCAGGTGCGCGCCGCCATGCGCGCCCACGGCGCCGACGTGCATTTCGTCAGCACGCTCGACGACATCGCCTGGCTCTTCAACCTGCGCGGCGCCGACGTCGACTACAACCCGGTGTTCGTCGGCCACGCGCTGATCGGCCCGGACCACGCCACCCTGTTCGTGGCCGACGGCAAGATCGACGCCGCCCTGCGCGCCACGCTGGCCGCCGATGGCGTCGAGGTGGCCGATTACGCCCAGGCCGCCGACGCGCTGGCCTCGCTCGAACTGGACCAGAAGCTGCTGATCGATCCGGCCCGCGTCACCTGCGGCGTGTTCCACGCGATGGATCCGGCCGTGCCGCGCGTCGAGGCGATCAACCCGTCCACCCTGATCAAGTCGCGCAAGACCGACGCCGAACTGGCCAACGTGCGCCACGCGATGGCGCAGGATGGCGCCGCCCTGTGCGAGTTCTTCGCCTGGTTCGAAGGCGCGCTGGGCAACGAGCGCATCACCGAGCTGACCATCGACGAGCAGATCACCGCCGCCCGCGCGCGCCGCCCGGACTACGTCTGCCCCAGCTTCGCCACCATCGCCGGCTTCAACGCCAACGGCGCCATGCCGCACTACCGCGCGACGGCCGAGTCGCACGCCACCATCGAAGGCGACGGCCTGCTGCTGATCGACTCCGGCGGCCAGTACCTGGGCGGCACCACCGACATCACCCGCGTGGTCGCGGTGGGCACGCCCAGCGCCGACCAGAAGGTCGACTTCACGCTGGTGCTCAAGGGCATGATCGCGCTGTCGCGCGCCTCGTTCCCGCGCGGCACGCCGTCGCCGATGCTGGACGCCATCGCGCGCGCCCCGATCTGGGAAGGCGGCGCGGAATACGGCCACGGCACCGGCCACGGCGTGGGCTATTTCCTGAACGTGCACGAAGGCCCGCAGGTCATCTCCTATCGCGCGGCTCCCGGCCCGCACACGGCGATGGAGCCGGGCATGATCACCTCCAACGAACCGGGCATCTACCGCCCGGGCCGCTGGGGCGTGCGCATCGAGAACCTGGTGGCCAACCGCGCCTGGCTGACGTCCGAACTGGGCGAGTTCCTGTGCTTCGAGACGCTGACGCTGTGCCCGATCGACACGCGCTGCATCGAGCCGTCGCTGTTGCGTGCCGACGAAACCGCGTGGCTCAACGACTATCACAAGACCGTGTTCGAGCGCCTGTCGCCGCTGGTGGAAGGCGAGGCCCTGGCCTGGCTGGAGCGTCGCACGGCGGCCATCTGATCGTCGTTTCCGACCATGAAAAAAGGCCCCGAGGGGCCTTTTTTCATGGCATGCGCGCCATCGCGCGGCGCTCACGCTCAGGCCGACGCGCTCTCCGGCGGCGTCCCGCGGCGGCGGTAGAACAGCCGGGCGCCTAGGTAGCAGCTCAGCGCCAGCAGCACGCTGTAGATCAGCACCGACACCACCGAGGTCGTGTACGACGCGGCCGTGCGCATCAGCTGGCTCCAGGTCATTGACCAGATGATCAAAAGCGCCAGGCCGATTCCCAGCACCTGGGTCAGCCAGAAGGCGAAGGTGCCGTGGGCGATGGCGCGGCCCATGCCGGCTACGCCCAGCACTGGCGGCAGGCTGCGCAGGCAGACCCATGCAGCCAGCGCCAGCAGCAACGCGGGCACGATCCAGTAGCCGATCGCGTGTTCCAGCATGCCGGCCGATCCCGCATAGGTCATGAAGTACAGGCCGATCACCAGCGCGACATGCAATTGCCACAGCAGCAGCGTCAGCGCGGCGATCCACGCGGCGTGGCGCCGCTGCAGGGACGGCGCCTGCGCGGCGGCGACGGGCGTGACGCTCCAGGCCGCGATGCGCACCGCCAGCCAGCTGCCCAGGATGGTGAGCAGGATGGCGCACAGCTTGGGCGGCAGGGCCATCAGGAGCATGCGGCGGGCGCCGTAATAGCCGAAGGCCTGGTTCACCCATTCCTTGTGCTTGAAGATGAGCGTGTAGAAACCGTGCTGCAGCAACGCCAGCCCGGTCGAGATCAGAACGAACAGCACCAGCGAGACCGCCAGCAGCACGGCCACCATCCGGCCCGGGCGGTCGACGTCGCCCGCGTTGTGCCGGCGCAGCCAGCGCTGCGTGGCGCCCCAGGTGGTCAGGCCGACCAGGATGCAGCCGGCGACGATGTTCACTACCGTGCTCGCCACCATGTCGGGCCGGGCAAACGCCTCGCGCGTCAGCGCGGCCAGCGGTCCGGCGCTTACCAGGTAGAGCTGAACCAGGATGGCGCCCAGCAGCTGCAGGCCGACGGCGGCGGTGGTCAGGCGCCTGGCCAGCGCGTTCGGGTGTGCGGTCGGAAGGTTCATCGGCAGGGGCCTCGGGACGAGAAAATCGGGGACGACCATAGCATGATGGCCGCCGTCACGGCATTTCGGTCTTGCGCGCGAGTGCAGCCAAATGTTACGCCTGGCCGCTAGGGGAAAACCCAGACAAGTTCCGCCTCCCGGCTATAATCCAAATTTCCCGCACGCGCCCGCTCGTCCCGGGCGCTTATTACGATGACCAAATACGTATTTGCCACCGGCGGAGTGGTGTCTTCCCTGGGCAAGGGCATCGCCGCTGCGTCGCTTGCCGCCATCCTCGAGTCGCGTGGTCTGCAAGTCACCATGCTCAAGCTCGACCCCTACATCAACGTCGATCCGGGCACCATGAGCCCGTTCCAGCACGGTGAAGTGTTCGTCACGGAAGACGGCGCCGAAACCGACCTGGACCTGGGCCACTACGAGCGTTTCGTCTCAGCCCGCATGCACAAGGTGAACAACTTCACCACCGGGCAGATCTACGAATCGGTGCTGCGCAAGGAGCGCCGGGGCGATTACCTGGGCAAGACCGTCCAGGTCATTCCGCACATCACCAACGAGATCCAGGACTTCATCGCCCGTGGCGCTGACGCCGCCTGGAACGGCAACACCGACGTCGCCATCGTCGAGATCGGCGGCACCGTGGGCGACATCGAATCGCTGCCCTTCCTGGAAGCCGCGCGTCAGATGAGCCTGCGCATGGGCCGCAACAACGCCGCCTTCGTGCACCTGACGCTGGTGCCGTTCATCGCGTCCGCCGGCGAGCTCAAGACCAAGCCGACCCAGCACTCGGTGCAGAAGCTGCGCGAAATCGGCATCTACCCGAACGCGCTGCTGTGCCGCGCCGACCGTCCCATCCCGGACGACGAGCGCGCCAAGATCTCGATGTTCTCCAACGTCCCCCTGGATGCCGTCATCTCGGTGTGGGACGCCGACTCGATCTACAAGATCCCGGCCATGCTGCACAAGCAGGGCGTGGACAACATCGTCTGCGAAGCGCTGGGCCTGACCCCGCCGCCGGCCGACCTGTCCATGTGGGACAACCTGGTCTACGCGCTCGAACACCCCGAGCACCAGCTGACCATCGGCATGGTCGGCAAGTACGTCGACCTGACCGAGTCGTACAAGTCGCTGACCGAAGCCCTGGTGCACGCCGGCATCCACACGCGCTCGAAGATCAACATCGAGTACATCGATTCCGAAGACATCGAAACCCGCGGCACCGACCAGCTCAAGCACCTGGACGCCATCCTGGTTCCGGGCGGCTTCGGCAAGCGCGGCACCGAGGGCAAGATTGCCGCGATCCGCTACGCCCGTGAAAACGGCGTGCCGTACCTGGGCATCTGCCTGGGCATGCAACTGGCCGTGATCGAATTCGCGCGCCACGTGGCCGGCCTGGGCGGCGCCAACAGCACCGAGTTCGATCCGTCGGCGCCGCATCCCGTGGTGGCCCTGATCACCGAATGGATGGACCGCGAAGGCAAGGTCGAGAAGCGCGACAACTCGTCCGACCTGGGCGGCACCATGCGCAAGGGCGCGCAGCGCGTGCCGATCAAGTCCGGCACCCGCGCCCAGTCGATCTACGGCGACGAAGTCAACGAGCGCCATCGCCACCGCTACGAAGTCAACAACGTCTACGTGCCGCGCCTGGAAGAGGCCGGCATGGTGATCAGCGCGCGCACGCCGACCGAGAACCTGCCGGAAATGATGGAACTGCCCGACCACCCCTGGTTCGTCGGCGTCCAGTTCCACCCGGAGTTCACGTCCACCCCGCGTGACGGCCATCCGCTGTTCTCCAGCTACATCCGCGCCGCCATCGAGCAGAAGGCTCGCCGCGGCCAGGGGGCGTAATGGGGGTCGGCGGCACCGAGCCGCGCTTTTGCGCCGCCCGGGCCGCCGGTCTTGTTCCCGCCTTCGCTCCTGGCGGACAATGCGCCGTGGCCCCGGGCCACGGCGCTGCTTTCGGATACAACCACTTAGCATCGGACAGGCACGGCCTGGCCGTGTTGCGAGACACTGCCCGAGTCATGCGGTCCGGCGCCGCGACCCCATCAACGCAACTGCTCTGAAGGAACCCCATGAGTGCCTACCTCATCGCCGACGTCACAGTGACCAAGCCCGCGCAGTACGAGGATTACAAGCGTCTGTCCACGCTCGCCATGCGCGCGTACGATGCCAAGATCCTGGTGCGCGGCGGCGAATCCCGGCACCTCGAGGGGCGTGAGCCCGGCCGCACCGTCGTCATGGAGTTTCCCTCCCTGGCCGCGGCCCAGGCCTTCTACGACTCCTGGCAGTACCGACGCGCCCGCAATGCCCGCGAAGGCGCGGCCGTGATGAATATGTTTATCGTTCAGGGAATGTAAAGTCATGAGTGCAATCGTCGATATCATCGGCCGCGAGATTCTGGATTCGCGCGGCAACCCGACCGTCGAATGTGACGTGTTGCTGGAATCCGGCGCCATGGGCCGCGCGGCCGTGCCGTCGGGCGCGTCCACCGGCGCCCGCGAAGCCATCGAGCTGCGCGACGGCGACAAGGGCCGCTACCTCGGCAAGGGCGTGCTGCGCGCCGTCGAGAACCTCAATACCGAGATCTCGGAAGCCCTGATGGGCCTGGACGCCCAGGAGCAGACCTTCGTCGATCGCACCCTGATCGAGCTGGACGGCACCGAGTCCAAGGAACGCCTGGGCGCCAACGCCATCCTGGCCGCCTCGATGGCCGTTGCCCGCGCCGCCGCCGACGAATCCGGCCTGTCGCTGTACCGCTACTTCGGCGGCAGCGGCCCCATGAGCATGCCCGTGCCGATGATGAACGTCATCAACGGCGGCGCGCACGCCAACAACACCCTCGACCTGCAGGAACTGATGATCCTGCCGGTGGGCGCCGGCAGCTTCCGTGAAGCCCTGCGCTGGGGCGCCGAAGTCTTCCACATGCTCAAGAAGCTGATCCACGGCCAGGGCATGTCCACCGCGGTGGGCGACGAAGGCGGTTTCGCCCCCAACGTCCCCAGCCACGAAGCCGCGATCCAGCTGATCCTGAAGGCCATCACCGAAGCCGGCTACGAGCCGGGCACGCAGATCGCCCTGGGCCTGGACTGCGCCAGCTCCGAGTTCTACCGCGACGGCAAGTACACCCTGGCCGGCGAAGGCGGCATCTCGCTGTCCTCGCAGGAATTCACCAACCTGCTGGCCACCTGGTGCGACAAGTACCCGATCATCTCGATCGAAGACGGCATGGCCGAAAACGACTGGGAAGGCTGGAAGCTGCTGACCGACCAGCTCGGCAAGAAGGTGCAGCTGGTGGGCGACGACCTGTTCGTCACCAACACCAAGATCCTGCGCGAAGGCATCCAGAAGGGCGTCGCCAACTCGATCCTCATCAAGATCAACCAGATCGGCACCCTGACCGAAACCTTCGCCGCCATCGAAATGGCCAAGCGCGCGGGCTACACCGCCGTCGTCTCGCACCGTTCGGGCGAAACCGAGGATTCGACCATCGCCGACATCGCCGTGGCCACCAACGCCATGCAGATCAAGACCGGCTCGCTGTCGCGTTCGGACCGCATGGCCAAGTACAACCAGCTGCTGCGCATCGAGGAAGAGCTGGCCGAAGTCGCGTCGTACCCCGGTCTGGAAGCCTTCTACAACTTGCGTTAATGTAAGCGGGCCGCGGCGCGCGCCGCGGCCTTCTTCGCGCCACGACTGCTGAGGGTTCCTGCGTATGCGCCTGTTGTTCCTGGTGCTGTTCGTGCTGGTAGGGCTGATCCAATACCCGCTCTGGCTGGGTAAGGGTGGCTGGTTCAAGGTCTGGGACCTGCAACGCCAGGTGGCGGCGCAGCGCGAGACCAACGAAGGCCTGCGCGCGCGCAACGCGGCCCTGGAAGCCGAAGTCCGCGACCTGGAAAACGGCTCCGGCGCCATCGAGGAACGGGCCCGCGGCGAACTGGGCATGATGCGCGACGGCGAAGTCTTCGTGCACATCCTGCCGCAGAACACCCAGCCGCCCGCCGGCGGCGCATCGCTGGCCACCGAGGCCGCCACCCGTCCGGCCACCCCGGTGCGCGCCAGCGCGCCGGCCACGCCCGCCAGGCCGGCTCCGGCCGCCACTTCCGCCACACGGCCGGCCAATGCCCGGCCGGCCAACGGCGCCGCCACGCCCCAACGCTGATCGCCACGCGTCCGGGCCATGCCCGGACCCGCCAACGGTCCCGTCATATTCCAGCGCTGATGTCCGCGCCACCTCGTCCGTTCACGGGCAGTGGAGGCCGCGGCACGCCCCGGCCACCATGCCGGGCGGATACGGTTGGCCGCCGCGCCAGTCCACGGGATGGCTGTGCATTTCCATGTCGAGTTCCATGCCGATCGGCGCCAGGCCGCTCGCCCTGGCTGCGTTCGCGTAGCTGCCGTCGGCGCCGGCCAGCCCCGCCAGCAGCGCGCGCAGCGGCGGCAACAGGGGACGGTACAGATAGGTCAGCCGCAGCCTGAGCGTATTGGCCAGGAAGATGCTGCGGCTGTCCGGCAGATCGGGCCGGCGCGCGTATTGCAGCGCCTGGTAGGCGTTGTCGATGGCCGGCAGGCCGGCGGGCGCGTCGGTGCGCAGCCTCGGCCGCGCATGATCGCGGAAGGCCTGGGCGTCGGGCCGCAGGATCTCGATGCGCCAGGCGGGCGCGCCCACCCGCGCGGCGATGCGCGCCTGGGCGTTGGCCTGGCGGCGGCGGGCGCCGGCTTGGCCGCCGCCGCCTGCGTGCAGCGGCAGCAGGGCCTGCTGGAACGCCGCGCGGATGCGGACCGGATCGGCGTGGGCGGTGGCGCCAGCGCGGGCCGCCTGCAACAGGGCCAGGTGGACGATCTGGCGGGTCAGCTGCCAGCGGACGGCCTCGACCGTGCCCAGCGCCAGCAGCAGCACCAGGACGGCGGCCAGGGTGAATTCGAGGGCGGCGGCGCCGCGCTGGGACGGGCGCGTGGCGGAAAAGCGCGAGGCGACAAAAAAGGCGGTCATGGCCGGCCAGTCTGGCGCGGGCATGACCGCCTGTCGATTCGTACAAGCCGAGGGGCGGGCCCCCGGCGCGGGTTCAATGGACGGTAGGCGGCGCGTCGTCGTTGGCCGGCTGGCTGGCGGTGAACAGCGCGGCGCAATCGACCGCGTCGAAGACGTAGGGCTTGCCGCAGAAGTCGCAGGCCACGTCGACCTGGCCGCGTTCGGCCAGGATGTCGTCGACCTCGACCTGGCCCAGCGAGCGCAGCATGTTGGCCACGCGCTCGCGGGCGCACGGACAGTGCCAGCGCACCGGCAGCGGATCGAACGCCACCAGCGTTTCTTCCCAGAACAGGCGGTGGATCAGGGTGTCGATCTCGGTGGTCAGCAGTTCATCGCGCTTGAGCGTGGTGGCCAGCGCCGTGGCGCGGTCCCAGGTCTCGGTGGCGGCCTGCTCACTGAGCGTCGTCGCATCCGAGCCGCCGTGGTGCGGCAGGCGCTGGATCAGCATGCCGGCGGCATGGTCGGCGTCGGCGCCCAGCCACAGGCGGGTGTCGAGCTGTTCGGAGGCCTTCATGTAGTGCTGCAGGGCCTCGGCGACGGTTTCGCCTTCCAGCGGCACGATGCCCTGGTAGGCCTGCTGGCCGGGCACCTTGTGCTGGGGATCCAGTACCACGATGAAACGGCCGTTGCCGCCGGGGTTCAGCAGGCTCTGCATGTCGCCATCGGCCGGCACGTCGTGGCCCTCGCGCACCTTGACGGTGGCGCGCAGGCTGAGGTCGGAACGGCATTCCACCACCAGCAGGGCGATCGGGCCGTCGCCCTGGATCTGCAGCACCAGCGAGCCGTCGAACTTGATGTTGGCGGCCAGCAGGGTGGAGGCCGCCACCAGTTCGCCCAGCAGGTGGGTGATGGCGGGCGGGTAGTCGTGGTTGGCCTGGACGGCCTTCCAGGTATCCGTGAGGCGCACCGCTTGGACGCGGACGCTGCGGTCTTCGAGGAGGTATTTCTTGAGCTGATCGGTCATGGCGGAATGTTAGCCGATCGGGCGGCCGATTCCCCCTGCCGGCGGCAGGGGTGTAGGCGGTTGCCGGGGTGTCCCCGGCGGCAGGCTCAGGCCAGCCGTTTCAGGGCCGTCTTGTAGTGTTGGCCGCGCGCCACGTAATGGGCGGTGTTCTTGTGCAGATTGGCGATTTCCTCGGCCGACAGCTCGCGCACGATCTTGCCGATGCCGATGACCAGGGAATTGTCCGGAATCACCCGGTCTTCCGGGATGATGGCGCCAGCGCCGATCAGGCAGTTGCGGCCGATCACGGCGTTGTTCAGCACGATCGCCTGCATGCCCACCAGCGCGCCTTCGTGGATGGTGCAGCCATGCAGCATGGCCTGGTGGCCCACGGTGACGTTCGGGCCGATGGTCATGGGACAGCCGGTATCCACGTGCAGCACGCTGCCTTCCTGGATATTGGAGCCGTGGCGAATCAGGATGGCGTCGTTGTCGCCGCGGATCGAGACGTGCGACCAGATGCTGACGCCGGCCTCCAGCGTGACGTTGCCGATGATGTCGGCGCTGTCGGCCACGTAGGCGGCGGGATCGATGCGGGGAATGAGGTCGTCGAGCTGGTAAATGGGCATGCCCTGTCTCCGGGTACGGCGGCGGGTCTCTGCGGACCCGCCCGCGTCATTGGGGCCTGGACGCCTGGGCGCGTTCTTCTTCGCGCTGGCGCAGGATGCGACGCTGGATTTTACCGGTGGTGGTCATGGGCAATTCGTCGACGAATTCGATTTCCTTCGGGTACTCATAGGGCGCCAGGCGCTCGCGCACGTGTTCCTGCAGGTTCTCGATGATGTCGCTGCGGTCGCGCTGGGCGAATTCGGGCGTCAGCACGACATACGCCTTGACCACCGCGCCGCGCTCGGCGTCCGGCTTGGGCACCACCGCGGCATTGGCCACGGCCGGGTGTCCGATCAGGCAGCTTTCGATCTCGCCGGGGCCGATGCGGTAGCCCGACGACTTGAATACGTCGTCGGCGCGGCCGGCGTACCAGAGGTAGCCGTCGGCGTCGATCCGGGCCAGGTCGCCCGTCAGGCACCAGTCGCCCTTGAACTTGGCCTGGGTGGCGGCGTCGTTGCGCCAGTAGCCCAGGAACAGGATCGGGGCGGGAAATCCGTGGATGTCATAGCGATTCACGGCGATCTCGCCGGTTTCTCCGGCCGCCACCGGCTGGCCGGCGTCGTCCAGCACCGCCACGCGATGGCCGGGGTAGGGCCGGCCCATGCTGCCCGCCTTGGCCGGCCAGCGCTTCTGGCTGTTGCCGACCACGTAGTTCATCTCGGTCTGGCCGAACATCTCGTTGGGCGTCACGCCCAGCGCCGAGCGGCACCATTCGAAGACGGTCTCGCCGACGCTTTCGCCGGCGCTCATGATCGACCGCAGGGCCAGCTGGTACTGATTGCGAGGCTCGGGCACGGCCTTCATCATCATCTTCAGCGCGGTCGGGAACAGGAAGGTGTTGGTGACCTGGTAACGCTCCATCAGCTCGAAGGCGTGCTCGACCGAGAAGCGGCCGCGGGTGCCGACGATGGGGTGGCCGAAATACAGCGTCGGCAGCAGCGCGTCCATCATGCCGCCGGTCCAGGCCCAGTCGGCGGGCGACCAGAACACGTCGGCGGGCCGCGGGAACCAGTCCTGCGAGGCCACGAAGCCCGGCAGGTTGCCGATCAGCGCGCTGTGCGGCAGCAGGGCGCCCTTGGGCGCGCCGGTGGTGCCGGAGGTATAGAGCAGGATGGCGGGGTCCGACGAACGCGTCGGCACCGGCTTGAATTCACTGGGCTGGCGCGCCAGCAGGCTGCGCCAGGGCAGGACGCGCTCGTCGGCGAAACCGATGCCGATGATCTGCTGCAGGTTGGGGCAGTGGTCGCTGACGGCCAGCAGGTTGGCGCTGGAGGCATGATCGACGATGGCGACGCGGGTTTCCGAATCGCACAGGCGGCTCTGCAGGGCTTCGGGGCCGAACAGCGCCGACAGCGGCAACACCACCGCGCCCACGCTGTAGATCGCCATGTGAGCGACCACGGTCTCCGGGCGTTGCCCCAAAACCACACCGACTCGGTCGCCCCGGCCCACGCCCATCTTCACCAGGCCATTGGCCAGCTGATTGGCGGCCTCGGCCAGCCGCGCATAGGTCCAGACCTCGCGGTTGCCGGCTTCGTCTTCATAGTAGATGGCGATGCGCCGCGCATCCGGACTACTGGATGCCCAGCGGTGGCAGCACGCTTCCGCTATGTTGAACTGGGTGGGAACCAGCCAGCGGAATGTTTGGTAGAGCACCTGATATTGGTCGTTCATGGCCCTATGTTGTAAGCATGTTGCAGCGTGAACGGGTCAGTTTTTGCCCGTTGCCCCAATTGCAAGCATGACCTAGAGGGCCGTGAACTGCAATATCCCCGTTGCGTAACGGGGACGTATAAGGGTTATCACGGGTGTTTGCCCTGGCGGCGCAGCGCCGACGGCAACGCCGGCAGGGACAGCGAGCGGGGTTTGCGCTGCGCCGGATCGGCTTGGCGCTCGGCCTGGATCGCGGCCCAGTCCAGCAGCTGCAACTGGCCGTCATGGGTCTCGGCCAGGGCCGACAGGCTTTCCACCCAGTCGCCGTCGTTGCAGTACAGGATGCCGCCGACGTCGCGCAGCTCGGCCTTGTGGATGTGGCCGCAGACCACCCCGTCCAGGCCGCGGCGGCGGGCTTCGCCGGCCAGCGCTTCCTCGAAGTCGGTGATGAACGACACCGCGTTCTTGACCTTGTGCTTGAGGTGCTGCGACAGCGACCAGTAATGCAGCCCCATGCGGTGGCGCAGGCGGTTGAAATGGTGGTTGATCCACAGCGCCAGCTGGTAGAGGCCATCGCCCAGGTGCGCCAGCCAGCGGCTGTGCTGGATCACGCCGTCGAACTGGTCGCCGTGCAGCACCAGCAGGCGCAGGCCCTTGGCGGTGACGTGCACGTCCTCGTCCAGGATCTCGATGTCGCCGAAGGCGTAGCCGGCGAACTCGCGCGCGAATTCGTCATGGTTGCCGGGGATGAACACCACCCGGGTGCCGTTGCGGGCCTTGCGCAGGATGCGCTGGATCACGTCGTTGTGGGCCCGCGGCCAGTGCCAGTGCTTGCGCAACTGCCAGCCGTCGACGATGTCGCCGACCAGGTACAGGGTGTCGGAATCGTTGTGCTCGAGGAAATCCAGCAGGAACTCCGCCTTGCACCCGGCGGTGCCCAGGTGAATGTCGGAAATCCAGAGAGCGCGCCAGTGCGTGGGGCGGATTTCGTTCACGGTGCTATCCATGGGGGCTGTCGTCATGCCTGGGAATGAAACCATCCCGCGATGACCGTGACATGAAAAAAAAGTGACGCTGTTGTGACGGCCGCGCCCGCTTCGGCGGTGGCGGCCGTCAAACAGGGGAGGTTCAGCCGCGCAGGTGGCCCAGCATGTCGTGCACGTCGTGCGCCATGATCGCCAGCACGCAGACCAGGCCCAGGTAGGCGCAGGTGTAGGTCAGCTTGCTTTCCAGCGTGGTGCCGTAATAGGCCTGGTTCTCGGGCAGCGACGGGTCGTACTTGAAGGCCCGCAGCACGTTGGGAAAGGCCAGCACGGCCACCAGGATCAGGATCGGGCTGGGACGCCAGAAGAACAGGGCCACCAGCACCGGCACGCCCACCAGCCAGATGCGCGGCGACAGCACCGCGGTGATGCGGCCGCCGTCGAAGGGCGACAGCGGGATCAGGTTGAACAGGTTGATGAAGAAGCCCGCGTAGGACAGCGCCAGCAGCAGGTCGCTGCCGGTGCTGCGCGCCGCGAAATAGCAGGCCAGCGACGCCACCGTGCCCGCCAGCGGGCCGCCCAGGCCCACATAGGCCTCGGTGTCGGCGTCGTGCGGCATGTCCTTGAGCTGGATCCAGGCGCCGACGAACGGGATGAAGACCGGCGCGCCCACATCCAGGCCGCGCTGGCGCGCGGCCACGTAGTGGCCCAGCTCATGCACCAGCAGCAACAGCACGAAGCCGGCCGCGTAGCGCCAGCCGAAGACGAAGGCGTAGACCGCCACCGACAGCAGCATGGTGCCGCCGGTGGCGAACAGCTTGCCGAACTTCAGGTATTTCAGCCCCGAGAACAGCAGTAGCAGCAGCTTCATCGCTCAGGGCTGTTGCTGTTCGGCCTTCTTGCCGCGAAAGCGCTTCCACAGCCCGCCGCCCAGCGCCGCGGCGGCCAGGATGCCGACCTTGGCGAACTTGGCCAGGAACGCGGCGATCACGGCGAACAGGCCCAGCTTCTTGGCGGCGACGCCCGCGACCAGCGCGGCCAGGCCGTATTCGGCGACCTTGTCGGTGGACGAGTTGAAGTCGGCGTAGCGCTTGCCCTCGACGTACTTCAGGTTGTCCAGCAGGGTCAGCACGGCGGTCTTGTCCTTCGGCACCAGATTCTTCTGGGTGATCAGGTCCAGCGTGATGTAGCCGTCGCGGCCCAGCGCGTAGGTGTTGTAGTTGACCGTGGGGTTGTCGTTGGCCGCTTCGCCCTTGTGCTTGACGGCGACCGACCAGACCAGGCGCTGGGTGTTGCTGTCGTACTTGGGCGCTTCGACCCAGCCGTCCATGACCAGTTCGGGGAAGCCGCGCTTCTTGCGTTCGACGTTGGACTCTTCGGTGCCGTCGCGCAGGCTGTCCAGCAGTTCGTTGACGTTCCAGTTCTTGGCGTCGTCGTCCTTGATGTAGCCGGCCTTGTCGAAGTTGACGGTGATGACCCAGTCGTCATCGTCGCTCTTGGGCATGACCACGCCCAGCAGCGACGGGTCCTTGCCGTTGCCGTAGGCGGCCATCAGGCGGTCGGCCTGGATGCGCGGCACGAAGAACATCGATTCGGGCAGGTGCACCACGGCCTGGTCGCCCAGCTTCACGTCGGCCGGGCCTTCCTGGGCGGCCGCGTAGGCCGCCTTCATCGCGGCTTCGATCTCCTGTTGCGCGGCGGCGTTCTGGGCCGAGGCGCCGAACGGCAGGAACAGGAGGGCGCTGGCGGCGGCCAGCGACAGGCGGGAAAGGAGTGCGCGCATGATTAGTTATTGGAGCGTCTATGAAAGGGGCCCCATTGTCTTTGCGCGCGACTTTCAACTTTCTGAAAGCCTGCACCAAATTCGCCGCACGATTTTGCCAGTTGTAAGCAGGTATGTTCAGCGCGCGGTCAGCCGTGCGTCGCCGCCCGGTTCAACGCGCCTTCTTGCGCTGCGGCGCATTGCGCAGGCGGGTGCCGAGCAGGCGGTCGTGCAGGAACTGACCGTCCGGGTCGACCCATGACCAGAGGAAGATCGCGAAGGGCGCGGCGACGATGAACATGTCCATCGACGGCCAGCCGGTGGCGATGGCGCCGGCCCACACCAGGGCGGCGCCGGCCAGCACCAGGGGCCAGGCCAGCAGGTAACGCAGGATCAGGCGGGGCGTGGACGGCGTCTGGCCATCGCGGTCGACCAGGCGGATGTTCCAGGTCTTCATCGGCAGCGTCTGGCCGCGGCGGCGCCAGCACAGCACGAAATAGGCGCCGATCGCCACGAACAGCCAGGCCTGGCGCAGCGGCCGCAGTTCCAGCGCGTTGCGGCTCTGGGTCAGGGTGTCCATCAGGTAGCCCGCCAGGAAAACCACGCCGAACAGCAGCACGGCTTCGTACATCATGCAGGCGAACCGGCGCAGCCGGTTGGGGGTCTGGTCGAGGGAGGCGTCGGTCATGGGCCGGTATTATCCGACAAAGCCGCCGCCCGTTGGGTTGACGCTTTCCCGGTGCCGACCATAAAAAAACCCGCCGGTAAGGGCGGGTCTATAAAAGGGGCTATGCAGCCCCCAAGGGGAAATCGTTCAGGCCCGAAGGCCTGGGTCCTGCTTCAGGCGGCGGAGTGCGCGTTCTTGGCGCTCGTCTTGCCAGCCAGGGCACGGACGCCGTGGGCCAGCTTACGCAGGCCCGCGGCCAACGCACGCATCGGGTGCGGGCGGAACTGTTCTTCAATGGCCTGGAGCATCAGTTGACGCTCGAGTTCGTCGGTCAGGCGGATGGTGTTGTTCGGGTTGATCACAATAGCCTCCACGGGCTTGCACTGTTGTTTAGCTACTAGGGATAACCCGAATTATAGGGTTAACCCTGAAACTGTGCAAGCACCTGGTGCGTATCGGCAACACCTTGGTGCTGATGATGCCCCAAATCGGCGCTGCGGGGCACCATAAGCAAAGATACGGGCGCGATGTTGCGGCGCTTTTACAACGCGCGGGCAAGCGGGGATGCAGGGGGAAAAGAGGGGGGCGCCCGGGGGAGAACCGCCCCGGGCGCGGGTGGCAGGGCGTCAGGCGTCGCGGTAGCCGGCGGCGACCAGCTCGAAGCCGAACAGGCGGCAGTCCAGGGCGCCGTTGTGCAGCGGCACGCGGCGCTTGGGCTTGAGGCGCATCTGGTTGGGCAAAGTCAGGTCGCTGGTGATGATATGCAGCTGCCAGCCGGCGAAATTGCGCTTCAGGCAGGAGGCCCAGTCGCGCCACAGGTCGGCGTCCTGCTCGGTCGCCATGCGCTCGCCGTAGGGCGGGTTGGTGACGATCCAGCCATGGTCGGCCGGCGCCTGCACTTCGCGGGCGTCGCCCACCTCGAAACGGATGGAGTCGGCGGTGAGCCAGGCGCGTTCGGCGTTGTTGCGGGCGAATTCGACCGCCTGCGGGTCCAGGTCGTAGCCGACCAGCGGCGCGTCCAGCTGCGGCAGGATGCGCGAGCGGGCGTCGTCCTTCAGGTCGCGCCAGCGGTAGGCGTCGTGGCCGCGCAGGCGCTCGAAGCCGAACGGACGCGAGATGCCGGGAGGCACGCCCAGCGCGATCCAGGCGGCCTCGATCAGGATGGTGCCCGAACCGCAGAACGGGTCCAGCAGCGGCGCGGCCGGGTCCCAGCCCGCCAGCGCCAGCATGCCGGCGGCCAGGTTCTCGCGCAGCGGCGCGTCGCCCTTGTCCAGGCGCCAGCCGCGCTTGAACAGCGATTCACCCGAAGTGTCCAGGTACAGCGTGGCGGTGTGGCCGGTCAGGAACAGGTGCACGCGCGCGTCGGGGCGGACCGTGTCGATGCTGGGGCGTTCGCCTTCCAGCTCGCGCAGGCGGTCGCAGATGCCGTCCTTGGCGCGCAGGTTGCAGTACTGCAGGCTCTGCACCGGGCTCTTGATCGCCGAGGTGTCGACGCGCAGCGTCTGCTCGGCGCCGAACCAGCGTTCCCAGGGCGTGTCGCGGGCCAGGTCGAGGATGTCGTCTTCGTGCGAGATCTCGGCGTGGGCGACCTGCACCAGGATGCGGGTGGCCAGGCGCGAATACAGGTTGGCGCGCTGCACGCCGGCCCAGTCGGCGGTGAAGGAGCAGCCGGCGCGGCCGGCTTCGGCGTCGTCGTAGCCCAGGGCCTGCATTTCGGCGGTCAGGGCTTCCTCCAGGCCTTGCGGGCAGGGGGCGAAGACCTTGAAACGCTCGGCCTGGCGCGGCTCGCGCGGGCGGCGTTCGCGGATCTCGACGGCGGGCGCGTGGTCGCGCGGCGCGTCGGCGTCGCGGGCCGCGTCGGCGTCGATCGGCGTGTCGTCGTAATCGGGTTCCGGCGCGAATTCGGGCGCGGGGCCGTCGTCCTCGAACGGATCGTAGAAGCGGCCGGCGGGCGTCGCCGGGGCGATGTACTGGTCGTCCAGGCGCGGCGCGCGCTGCGGCGTGCGGCCCGATCGCGGCGCCGGCGCGGCGTCGCGGCGCGGGCGGTCGTCACGCGCGTCATCGCCACGGCGGGGGCGGTCGCTGCGCGGGCTATCGCCACGACGCGGGCTGTCACTGCGGGGGGCGTCGCCACGGCGCGGACTGTCGCTGCGGGGACCGTCGCCGCGGCGCGGATTGTCGCCGCGGGGGCCATCGCCACGGCGCGGGCCATCGCCGCGTTCACGGTCGTCCGGCCGGCGCGCGGCGCGGGCGGCGGCCTGGCGCTGCTGGTAGCCCTCGGGGTCCTTCTGGCGCTCGACGTTGTCCTTGGCGCGCTCGTTCTGGGCGACCAGGCGGGCACGGGCGCCGGTGCGCACGCGCTTGGGCGCGGCTTCGGCATGCGCGTCGCGCGCGGTCTTCTTGATCGTCAGCGTCTTGCGCGGGCGGTCCTGGTCATCAGCGGACATACGAATCCTGGCGAATGTGCAAAGGTAGGGGGAATCAGAAGGGTTTGACGACGACCAGCGCCACCACCACCAAGAGCAGCAAGACGGGAACTTCGTTGAACCAGCGATAGAACTTGTGCGAACGGGTGTTCTTGCCCTGTTCGAATTTTCGCAGCATGACGCCACAGGCGTGATGGTAGCCGATGACGAGCAGGACGAAAAAGAGCTTGGCGTGCATCCAGCCGTTGCCGGGGCCGACGCCGATGCCGTAGCCCAGGTACAGCCACATGCCCAGCGCCACGGCGACGACCGCCAGGATGGTGGTGAAGCGGTAGAGGCGGCGCGCCATGCCGAGCAGGGTGACCTGCACGGCCGAATCCGATTGCTGGGCCAGGTTCACGAAGATGCGGGGCACCCTCGGGCGCATCGAGGTTGCCCGCCCCCAAATCCGCCGCCGCGACGGGCTACGGGGTTCGAGAAATGGTGCGCTGCCAGAGCGGTGGGGTTCTGGAGAGGTTTGCGGGGCCCGTCAAGACCGGCCGCGCGGGCGGCCGGTCTTGACGTACGTGGTGGTTTGCGTCGGGAGGGTGTTCGCTGCGCGGTGGTGGGGAGGTGCTTGCTTGGCTCGCAGTTGCGGGGGGGG
>NZ_CYTY01000071.1:0-19274 GCF_001298995.1 Achromobacter sp. 2789STDY5608615 | reverse complement strand
GGGGGGGGGCCGCGAGTCGTTGCCCGCGGCTCAGGAATCGGTCGTACTCCTCGGCCGGCACGTACAGCCCGCCCGTGGTCCAGGCCAGGTGCGTGGCGCGCGCCAGATGCGGCCGCAGGCCGCGCTGGCGCAGCCATTGCTGCCCGGCCAGGCTGCCCAACAGTTGGCGCGGACCGGAAAAACCGGCCGCCGCCGACGGCTCGATGCGCAGGCCTTCGCTGTCGTGCAGCCGCGCCAGGTCGCCGTAGAGCGTGTCATCGGCCACCGTGTAGACGCCGGCCAGCGACTGGCCGACGGCGGCATACGCCAGGTCGGAGGCGCGCGGCACCGCCAGGCCGTCGGCCTCGGTCTGGTTGGTCAGGCCGATGTCGTAGACCGACGGCGGCACCGGCACGCCGGGCAATTGGCCATGGCCGGCCATCATGCGCAGCAAGAAGCAGGGCGACTGCACCGGTTCGGCAAAGAAGCAGTGCGCGTGCGCGCCATACAGCAATGACAGGCCGAACGCGATGCCACCCGGCGCGCCGCCCACGCCGCAGGGCAGGTAGACGAACAGCGGATGCTCGGCATCGACCACGATGCCGGCCTGCGCGATCTGTTCGCGCAGCCGCAGCGCCGCCGCCGCGTAGCCCAGGAACAGCGAGGCCGAGCGTTCGTCGTCGACGAAGTAGCCGTGCGCATCGGCCTGGACCTGGCGGCGGCCGGCGGCCACGGCCTTTTCATAATCGCCGGGGTGTTCCACCACCTCGACGCCCCGGGCGCGCAGGCGCGCCTTCTTCCATTCCTTGGCGTCGGCCGACATGTGCACGGCGGCGCGAAAACCCAACGCCGAAGCGATCACGCCGATCGACAGGCCCAGGTTGCCGGTCGAGCCCGCGGCCACCTGGTATTGCGCGAAACAGGCGCGCGCGGCGGGCGCGCCGAGCTTGCGGTAGTCATCGCCGGGCGCGACCAGGCCATGCGCCAGGGCCAGCTTCTCGGTGAACTCCAGCACTTCGTGAATGCCGCCGCGGGCCTTGATGGAGCCGGCCACCGGCAGGGCGTGGTCGGCCTTGATCCACAGTCGCCCCGACGCCGCCGGCAGCCCCAGCGCCTGCTGCATGGCGGCGGCGTCGCGCAGCGGCGATTCGATCACACCCGCGGCGGCCTCCAGTTCCGGGAACAACTCCGCCAGCAGCGGGGCAAAGCGCGCGAAGCGGTCATGCGCCGCTTGCACATCGGCCAGGGTGAAGGCGACGCCGGCGCCGGTCGCGGCGTTGTCTGGGCGCGTCCACAGCAGCGGTCGCGCCGCGCGCAACGCCTGCAAGGAAAAAGCGGAAACCGAAGCGTGGGACGGGATCATGACTGCGCGCCAAAGGGGTGATGTCATCGAACGGTCACATCCTAGGCGGGGGTCATGCATTGCGGCAATATGAATTGCTAGAATCGTTCATTGCGTTTTTCGCAAACCAAGGGCAAACCCGATGAACCCACAAATCCTGCAGGAAATGGCCGTGCGCTACTTCCTGGAAGTGGCGCGCTGCGGCTCGGTCAGCGTCGCGGCGGAGCGGCTGGACGTGGCGCCGTCGGCGGTCAGCCGCCAGATCGCCCGGCTCGAACGCGAACTGGGCACCTTGCTGTTCGAGCGCCGCTCGCGCGGCATGGCGCTCAACGCCGCCGGCGAACTGCTGGCCGCCCACGCCAAGCGCGCGCAGCAGGACGTGGACCGCGTGGCCGGCGAAATCATGGGACTGCGAGGCTTGCGCCAGGGACTGGTGCGGGTGGTGTGCACCGAGGGCTTCGTGCATGACTTCCTGCCGGCAGCCATCGCGGATTTCCGTCAGCAGTACGCGGGCATCCGCTTCACGCTGGACGTGTGCTCGCAACGCGAGGTGCCGGCCCGGGTGCGCGATGGCGCGGCCGACGTCGGCGTGACGCTCAGCCTGACCTCGCATCGCGACGTGCGGGTTGAACTGCGCATGCCCGCGCCGGTGCGGGCCGTGGTGGCGACCGATCACCCGCTGGCCGGCCTGCCCGAGGTGTCGCTGGCGCAGTTGATGGCCTATCCGCTGGCCTTGCCCGATGCCGACTCCACCTTGCGGCAGTTGATCGACATCAGTTGCAGCCGCCAGCAGTTGCAGTGCGAGCCGGCCTTCTCCAGCCGCAGCGTCGACGCGCTGGTGGCTTTTGCCGGCGCCGGGGGCGGGGTGGCGTTCTGCGGCGAACTGGCGATCCGCTATCGCCTGCGCGGACGGCAGGTGGTGGCCGTGCCGCTACGCGACCGCGAAATGAACGAACGCCACTTCGAAGTGCAGACCCTGGCCGGGCGCGTCCTGCCGGAGGCCGCCAAGGCGTTCATCGCCAGCTTGCGCGCGCAACTGCGCGCGGACGGCGACGCGCTGCCGGCGTCCTAGCGTTCCGTCGTGAACTGGCCGGCCTGGCGCGTGGCCAGCCAGGCGCGGCCCTTGGGTGTCAAGGTGGCCACGGGGGCGTCGCCGCCAGGGCGGCGGGCCAGGTCCACCAGGCCGTTGCTGGTGGCGTCTTCCCAGGCGGACAGGCGCGGACACGAGGTGCGCCAGGCCTCCATGATGTCGGCGTAGGTGCGCGGCTGCTCGGCAACCCAGATCAGGAACTGCGTCAGGTTGCCCAATTGCGAGGCGCTGGCCTCGATGGCGGGGGTGTCGGACACGGCGGGCTCCTGGAGCGATCGGCCGGCTTTCACGATACTCCCGCGCCAGGGCCGCGGCCAGTGGCGGGCGTTCAGCGGTCCGTCCAGCGTCCTGCTTCAGCGGCCTATTCAGCAGCCTGTTCAGGGGCCCTTTCAGCACCGCATTCAGCGGCCCGTTTCAGCGCCAGCCCGGCGGCTGGCGTCGCGGCGCGCTCAGGCGAGCCGCGCCACGATGTCGCCCGGCCGCGCCATCTCGTGATACAGGTCGTCCAGGTAGGCCGCCAGTTCGTCTTCGGTGACATCCGCCGGAATCACGATCTCTTCGGCGCGCACGCGCTTGCCCGCGACGGACTGGTACACGGCCCATTGGCCGGCCTCGCGCACGATATCCAGCTGCAGGCGGCGGTAGATGTCGAATCTCATGATCGGTGGCAACGGGATCGAGGGGGCGGGGACCGCGGCGCCTCGGCGCGCGCCGCGTTGGGGACAGTCACTGGCTGATGAGTTTCTTCATCGACGGCGCGGGATGCAGCGTGTACTGCTCGCGCTCATAGAACGGGATCGCGTCGGGCCGGGCATCCAGGAACACCGCGCCCATGCCGCGGGCGCGCGCATCGGCCTCGGCGTAGGCCATCAGCGCGCGGCCGGCGCCGCTGCCGCGCACCGCTTCGTCGACCACCAGATCGTCGACATGCAGATGCGGGCCGCGCGCCAGCGTGTGCACCGGCCGCATGCCCATCACGCCGATCAGCTTGCCGTCGCGGTAGGCCCCGACCAGTTCGTAGCCGCTGTGCGATTGCCGGCGCACCCGCTGCAGGAATTCCGCCTCGTCCAGCGCGCGCAACTGCTTGATCAGGGGAAAGGCTTGCGCCCAGGCGGACGGCTCGATTCGGCTGAGGGTCAACATGGTGTCTCCGGAAAGTTTTGGCGGCAGGCTACCATGGCCTATTGCCAACAAGGAGACATCATGGACGTGGTGGACGGATTTCAGATCACGCGCGGCGCGGTCCAGGTACAGGACGGCTATCTGCCGATGATCGAGGCGCAGGGGCTGTCGGCCGATGGCCGCACGCTGCGCGGGGCGGTGCCCGTGACGGAATACGGGGTGTTCGACGACCAGGAAGAGGCCATCAACGCCGGCTGGACCATCCGCGTGCGCGCCATCACCGTCGAGGACGACGGGTTGTCGATACGGATCGACCAATAGGCTCGCCGAACGCAATCCTGGACAAAAAAAATCCGGCCCGAAGGCCGGAAAAAACTTACAACAACAAGCACAACAGCTCGCCGGCACGAGCCAGTGCGGTGAGAAATTTATCAGATATGCGATAAATTGAAAGGCGCCGTGTCCATGCAATGGACAAAAAGGGCCGGATCGCGGGTTTTCCCGAGACGTCGAGGGCGTCCCGCCGCGTCAGATCACGCGCGTCACCGCGACGCCATTGCGGAACCAGCCATCCAGGTTCGCCAGCATCAGGTCCGCCATCGCCCGCCGCGTTTCGTGGGTGCCGCTGGCGATGTGCGGCAGCATCACCACGTTGTCCATGGCATTGAGCGCGGCGGGCGTGGCCGGCTCGTGTTCGAACACGTCCAGGCCCGCGCCGGCGATGCGGCCGGCCTGCAGGGCCTCGACCAGCGCGGCCTCGTCCACCACGGTGCCGCGCGCGATGTTGATCAGCCAGCCTTGCGGACCCAGCGCTTTCAGTACCTCGGCGTCGACCAGGTGCCGCGTGGCGCCGCCGCCCGGCACCGCCAGCACCAGGAAATCGCACTCCGCGGCCAGCGCCGTGACGCTCGGGCAGTAGCGGTAATGCGCCGGCGCGTCCGGCCGCGGCTTGCGGTTGGTGTACAGGATGGGCATGTCGAACGCTTCCGCGCGCCGCGCGATCTGCAGCCCGATATTGCCCAGCCCGACGATGCCGCAACGCTTGCCGCTCATGCGGGTGCCCAGGCCGAAGCCTTCCTGCGGCCAGCGGCCGGCGCGCACGAAGCGGTCGGCCTCGGCGATGCGGCGCGAGGCCGCCAGCATCAAGGCCAGCGCCGTGTCCGCCACGCAGGCATCGAGCACGCCCGGCGTGTTGGTGACCAGCACCTGGCGCGCCTGCGCCGCCGCCAGATCGATGGAGTCGTAGCCGACGCCGAAACTGAAGACCCCCTCCAGCGCCGGCAGCGCCTCGATCAGCTCGCGCGTGGCGCCGAAGCGGCCGCTGGTGGCGATGCCGCGGATGGCCGGGCCGTGCTCGCGCAGCAGCGCGGCTTGGTCGGGGCTTTGCCACCAGCGGTGCACGCGGTAGCGCGACTCCAGCTCGGCGGTCAGCTCGGGCAGCAGGGGGCCGACCATCAGCAGGTCGGCGGTGGGGGAAGCTTGGGGAACGGTCATGGAGTGGGCGCTACGTTTGCTGCGGCGATGCCGGGGAGGGCGGAACCGCTGTTGAGGAAGAGAGGATCGGCGGCGCCGGTTCGCGGACCGGCGCCGCCAGGTTGTCATTGCACCTGGATATGGCGTGTCTTGATGATCTGCCCGTAACGCTCGCGCTCGCTGGCCGCCAGCGTTTCCAGCTGCCTGGGCGTGGAGCCATGCGCCACCGCGCCCTGCGATTCGAGCTTGGCCTTCATCGCCGGATCATTGGTGATGTCGCGGATCGCGGCCGACAGCTTGTCGATCACCGCCTGCGGCGTGCCCGCGGGCGCCAGCACTGCCGTCCACGACCCGGTCTGCGCATTCTTGACGCCGGCCTCGTCGATGGTCGGCACGTTCGGCAGGGCGGGCGAGCGCGTGGCGCCGGTCACCGCCAGCGCGCGCAGCTTGCCGGAGTTGACGTAGGGAATGGTCTCCAGCACCGACGCGAACAGCATGTCGACGCGGCCGGCCATCAGGTCGGTCATGGCGGGGCCGCCGCCCTTGTAGGGCACGTGCATCAGGTCGACCCCGGTGGCCTGCTGGAAGATCTCGCCCGACAGGTGCGGCGCGCCGCCGGTGCCCGAACTGGCATAGGTGTGCTTGCCGGGCTGCGCACGCGCCAGCGCCACCAGTTCCGGCACGTCCTTGGCCGGCAGGCTGGCGGGCACCACCAGCACGAACGGCAGGTCCGAGAACAGCGACACCGGCGCGAAGGCCTTGGCCGGGTCGGAGTGCAGCTTGTAGATCCACGGATTGATGGCCAGCATGCCGGAATTGGCGAACAGCAGCGTGTAGCCGTCGGCGTTGGCGCGCGCCACCAGATCGGCGGCGATCTGGCCGCCGGCGCCGGGCCGGTTGTCCACCACCACCGAGGCGGCCAGCTTGTCGCCCAGCGCGGCCGCCAGCAGGCGCGCCGAGATGTCGGTGCCGCCGCCGGGGGCGAACGGCACGATCAGGTTGATCGGGCGTTCCGGGTACGGCGCGGCCCGCGCGGCGGCGGGCAGGATGGCACACGTGGCCAGGGCCAGCGCGGCGGCGATGAGCCGCCGGCGCGGGCGGTGGGTGGGGCTTGTCTCCATGGCTTTCTCTTTGTAGTGAGCGGCTCGGGCCGCGGGGAAAACGATGCTGCGATGACACTCCTTCAGGCCCGGCCGGTCAGGCGCCTGGCGTTGCGGCCGAGTATAGGAATGCCAGCCGATGGATGACTGTTCGAGCTATAAATAGCATTGATCAATTCAAGGATTGGATCGATGGAATTCCGCCAGCTCGAATGCTTCATCGCCGTGGCCGAGGAACTGCACTTCGGCCGCGCCGCCGCGAGGCTGTGCATGACGCAGCCGCCGCTGTCGCGCCAGATCCAGCTGCTGGAGCAGGACCTGGGCGTGACGCTGTTCGAGCGCAGCAGCCGCCAGGTGGAACTGAGCGCGGCCGGCCGCCGCTTCCTGCGCGATGCGCGCCACCTGCTGGAATACTCGGCGCGCGCCGCCGCCACCGCGCGGCGCACCTCCGGCGGCGACGCCGGCCACATCACCCTGGGCTTCACGGCGGTGGCGTCGTACCGGCTGATGCCCTCGCTCATCATGCGGGCGCGCAAGCGGCTGCCGGGCGTGGAGATCCAGTTGCGCGAAACCGTCAGCACCGACCTGTCGCGCCTGCTGGTGGGGCGCGAGCTGGACGCGATCCTGGCGCGCAGCGTGCCGCAGCAGGCCGGCATCGCGTCGCGCCTGATCGAGCGCGAACCGCTGGTGCTGGCGCTGCCCGCCGGCTCACCGCTGTGCGAGCAGGCGGTGGTGCCGCTGCGATTGCTGCAAGGCCAGCCGTTCGTGCTGTATTCGCCGCGCGAGGGCAAGTATTTCTACGACCGCATCGTCGGCACCTTCGGCCTGGCCGACGTGCAGCCCGACTATGTGCAACGCGCCAGCCAGACGCATACGCTGCTGGCGCTGGTGCGGGCCGGGCTGGGGGTGGGCATCGTGCCCGACTCGGCGCGGGAATTGCGCCTGGAGGGGGTCGAGTTCCGCTCGCTGGGCCAGCGTGACCTGTATGCGGACATGTACCTGGCCTGGCACGCGCAGCACGACAATCCGGCGCTGGGCGCGTTCCTGGAGCAGGTGGCGGAAGTGCAGGCGGCGCCGGCCGTCTGAACCGGCGCTGGCGAAACCGCCTGGGGGGAATCGATGGGGTCGAATCAACGGGGTCGAATCAACGGTGGCGAATCGACGGGGCGAATCGACGGGGCGAATCCACCGCGGCTAATTGACGAGGGCTCTCTGGCCCTCAGGCCGGCATCTTCTTCTTGCCCAGCAGCGCCAGCGTCAGCGCGCGGCCGCGCCGCATGAAGGGATACAGCGCCGCCGACAGGCACGGCCGGCGGAACACGGCGGCGTTGATCTGGTTGAACAGGTCGCTGTCGGAACTGATGAGCGCCAGCCGGTTGACGCAATCGGCGCCCCAATAAACCTGGCCATCCAGCCGCAGCAGCATGCCTTCGTTCAGGTCATAGCCCTGCTTGCGGAAATGCGCCACCAGATCGGGGTGCTGGCGCATGTCGAGCAATTCAATGGGGCCGACGGCCTTGCGCAGCCGCATCATCCGCACGTAGTTCGAGCAGAAGGGGCAGTCGCCGTCGTACAGCAGGAAGTTCTGGTGGCCGGTTTCCATGAAGAAGAGCTTAGCAGGGGCCGCGGCCGGGCGCAGCAATATCGGCCGGCCGGGTCCGCCGCCGCCTCGCGCCGCTCAGGCCGCCGCCTCCGCCCACGCCAGCGCCAGGGCGTAGTCGCGCACATCCCGCGGCCATGGCGCGACCTGGCGCGCAAAGCCTTCGCGATCCTCGGCGTATAGCGCCCGCGTGGCTTCCTCGAAGCCCGGCAGGTTGCCGCCCATGCTCGACATGAAGTGGTACGCCGCCTCCTGCCGCTGGCGCCGCTGGTCGCGCGCCTCGTTGTCGCGGCGCGCCTGCTCCACCAGCTTGCGCAGCGCCACCGACGCGCCGCCCGGCTGCGCCGCCAGCCAGTCCCAATGGCGCGGCAGCAGCGTCACTTCGCGCGGCACCACGCCCAGCTTGGGCCGGCCGCGGCCGCGCGGGGCGGCCTCGACGGAGTCCGCTTCATCAGGCGCTGCGGCGGCGGCCGCCGGCGGCTGATAGCGCTTGCGGATCTCGGCCTCGCCGCCGCGCAGGTCCAGGTCGACCTGCTTGCCGCTCTGGTCGTCGAACACCAGGATGGCGGCGTCGGCGCGCGCGGCCTGGGCCTGCTTGACCGACAGCGCCACGTCCGCGAGCGCGCCCCGCGCCAGCAGGCGGTGGCCGTCGAACGCGGTATGGGTGGAGGGAAGGGCAGTCTGCGTCATGAGGAATGCGAAGGATATTCGCCCGGATGAATTTGATGATCCGCATTGTGGGCATTGCCCGGGGTCTTGTCAATATAATCCGGGTAAAAATAGTGCAAGGAATAGTGCAAGGTCGCAACGCCTATTGAAAAAAGTCGCAAAAATCATGCGCCGACCTAGGGTCAACACCTAGTCAAAACACGTCAGCGGCGTATAATCTTGCTTTGCGCCCGGAGTTACCCATGCGTCTCGTTCAAAAAGCGCTCACCTTCGACGATGTGTTGTTGGTGCCTGCGTATTCCGAGGTGTTGCCGCGCGACACCTCCCTGGCCACGCGCCTCACTCGCAACATCTCCCTCAATATCCCCCTTGTGTCCGCCGCCATGGACACGGTCACCGAATCCCGCCTGGCGATCGCCATGGCCCAGGAAGGTGGCATCGGGATCATCCACAAGAATCTGTCCGCCGACGCCCAGGCCCGTGAAGTCGCCCGGGTCAAGCGCCACGAATTCGGCATCGTGATCGATCCGGTCACCGTCACCCCCCAGATGAAAGTGCGCGACGCCATTGCGTTGCAGCGCCAGCATGGCATCTCGGGCCTGCCGGTGGTGGAAGGGCGCAAGCTGGTCGGCATCGTCACCAACCGCGACCTGCGCTTCGAAGAGAACCTGGACCAGCCCCTGCGCAACATCATGACGCCGCAGGAACGCCTGGTCACCATGAAGGAAGGCGCCACGCTGGACGAGGCGCAGGCCCTGATGCACAAGCATCGCCTGGAACGCGTGCTCATCGTCAACGACGGTTTCGAGCTGCGCGGCCTGGCCACCGTCAAGGACATCGTCAAGAACACCGAGCACCCGCTGGCCAGCAAGGATGCCCAGGGCCAGCTGCGCGTCGGCGCCGCGGTCGGCGTCGGTGGCAACACCGAAGAGCGCGTTGAAAAGCTGGTCGCCGCCGGCGTCGACGTGCTGATCGTCGACACCGCCCACGGCCACTCCAAGGGCGTGCTGGAAGGCGTGCGCTGGGTCAAGCAGAACTACCCCAAGGTCGAAGTCATCGGCGGCAACATCGCCACCGCCGCCGCCGCGCGCGCGCTGGTCGAGTACGGCGCTGACGGCGTCAAGGTCGGTATCGGCCCCGGCTCGATCTGCACCACCCGCATCGTCGCCGGCGTCGGCGTGCCGCAGATCCACGCGATCTCCGAAGTCGCCAAGGCGCTGGAAGGCACGGGCGTGCCGCTGATCGCCGACGGCGGCATCCGCTACTCGGGCGACGTCGCCAAGGCCCTGGCCGCCGGCGCGTTCTCCTGCATGATGGGCGGCATGTTCGCCGGCACCGAAGAAGCGCCGGGCGAAGTGGTGCTGTTCCAGGGCCGTTCGTACAAGTCGTACCGCGGCATGGGTAGCCTGGGCGCCATGACGGAAGGCTCGGCCGACCGCTACTTCCAGGACCCGGCCAACAATGCCGACAAGCTGGTCCCCGAAGGCATCGAAGGCCGCGTCCCCTACAAGGGCAGCGTGCTCGCCATCATCTACCAACTGGTCGGCGGCATCCGCGCCTCCATGGGCTACTGCGGCGCCGCCACCATCGACGACATGCGCACCAAGGCCGAATTCGTGGAAATCACCTCCGCCGGTGTCCGCGAGTCCCACGTGCACGACGTACAGATCACCAAGGAAGCGCCCAACTACCGCGCCGACTGATCCCCGTACAGTCAACTACAATGTCATGCATCGCGCACCGGCAGAACCGCAAAATCAGTCAGCGGGTCTGCCGGTGCGGTTTTATTTACTGCGGTTTCATTCATTACCGGTAGAGTCTCCATGCACCAGCGCATCCTCATTCTCGACTACGGTTCGCAAGTCACCCAACTGATCGCCCGCCGCGTCCGCGAAGCCGGCGTCTACTCCGAAGTGCATCCCGGCGACGTCGACGATGCCTTCATCCGCGACCAGATGGCGCAGGGCCTGAAGGGCATCATCCTGTCCGGCAGCCACGCATCGGCCTACGAAGAAGGCTCCATGCGCGTGCCGCACGCCGTGTTCGAGCTGGGCGTGCCCGTGCTGGGCATCTGTTATGGCATGCAGTCCATGGCGCAACAGCTGGGCGGCGTGGTCAGCTTCTCCGACCACCGCGAATTCGGCTACGCCGAAGTCCGCGCCCACGGCCACACCAAGCTGCTGGAAGGCCTGGAAGACTTCGCCACCGCCGACGGCCACGGCATGCTCAAGGTCTGGATGAGCCACGGCGACAAGGTCACCGAGCTGCCCCCGGGCTTCAAGCTGATGGCCTCCACGCCGTCCTGCCCCATTGCCGGCATGGCCGATGAAGATCGCCGCTTCTACGCGGTGCAGTTCCACCCCGAAGTCACGCACACCGTGCAAGGCAAGGCCATGCTGGCCCGCTTCGTCAACGAGATCTGCGAATGCCAGGGCGACTGGAACATGCCCGACTACGTCGCCGAAGCCGTCGCCCGCATCCGCGAGCAGGTCGGCCAAGGCGAAGTCATCCTCGGCCTGTCCGGCGGCGTCGACTCGTCGGTGGCCGCGGCCCTGATCCACAAGGCCATCGGCGACCAGCTGACCTGCGTCTTCGTCGACCACGGCCTCTTGCGCCTGGACGAAGGCAAGCAGGTCATGCAGACCTTCGCCGAGAACATGGGCGTCAAGATCATCCACGTCGACGCCACCGCCCAGTTCATGGGCAAGCTGTCCGGCGTGGCCGACCCCGAAGCCAAGCGCAAGATCATCGGCCGCGAGTTCGTCGAAGTGTTCCAGGAACAAGCCGGCAAGCAGAAGAGCGCCAAGTGGCTGGCCCAGGGCACCATCTACCCCGACGTCATCGAATCGGCCGGCGCCAAGACCGGCAAGGCCACTTCGATCAAGTCGCACCACAACGTCGGCGGCCTGCCGGACACGTTGAACCTGCAGCTGCTGGAGCCCCTGCGCGAACTGTTCAAGGACGAAGTCCGCGAACTCGGCGTGGCCCTCGGCCTGCCGCCGCAGATGGTCTACCGCCATCCGTTCCCGGGCCCGGGCCTGGGCGTGCGCATCTTGGGCGAAGTGAAGCACGAGTACGCCGAGCTGCTGCGCCGTGCGGATGCGATCTTCATCGAAGAACTGCGCAACACCAAGGACGAGGCCAGCGGCCTGACCTGGTACGAGCTGACCTCGCAGGCGTTCGCCGTGTTCCTGCCGGTGAAGTCGGTGGGGGTGATGGGGGATGGCCGCACCTACGAATATGTCGTGGCGCTGCGGGCTGTGCAGACGTTTGACTTCATGACCGCGGATTGGGCGCCGCTGCCGCATCCGTTGCTGGCTCGGGTTTCCTCGCGGATTATTAATGAAGTGCGGGGGATCAACCGGGTGGTGTATGACGTGTCGAGCAAGCCGCCTGCGACGATTGAGTGGGAGTGATCCCGCGTCGCTCTGCGAACGGTAAATGAAAAAGGCGCTTCGGCGCCTTTTTCATTTACCGTGCTTTCCGACGGAGGGCTACCCGGCCGTCACCAATCCAGGCTGTAGCTTACCGCTGTCGTCGTCACCAAACGGCAGGAGGCTGCGTTCACGCGCTTGTTGGATGCGGTCGGGAGCGAGCAGCTGGTCGCGCAGGAAACCTTGGCAACTACACTAATGCCCAAACGGCTCGAATCCAATCCATGCTGCTCGAGGGGGAGTAATGCAGGCAAAAGACGCACGTGCCAGATGGCAGGCAGAGCAGTTGCAATTGGCCGGAAGGCATCTTCTCGACGCCGCCAAGTCCATGAGGATGGGTCCTATGCCGGAATCGCCGTTCGGACGCACTGATGAGGGCTTTGAGGACTATCGAGGGATTACGCTCGCTGAAGCGGTTCGCTACCTGAGCATCGAAAGGGTCGATCTCTCCGACGCCGTGTTCAAGGACGGGGCTAGCATCAATGAGTCCGAGGCAAAGGGATGCAAGTTTGAGCGCATCGATATGCGTAACGTGTTTGTGCGAAGGAAATTCGATTCGTGCAGCTTTGTCGGCGCGAAGCTCAATGGGGCGCGGTTGGGCGGGGAATTCATTGGCTGTGACTTCTCGCGTTCGAATCTATCCAGGTCCTTTGCGACGGACTGCAAGTTCGTTGATTGCAAATTTGCCGGGGCAAATCTCTCAGGCATTCATTTCATCAGTTGTTTATTCGATGAGTGTGACTTCACGGGAGTGAAGGTCATGTCTGGATCGGTTGCGAGGAGCAGGTTTGTGGGCGGTATTGCCCTGGAGCAGCTTCAAGGCTGTATCACGGATGGGGTCGTGATTCGTTAGGGCCAAACGCCCCAGCGGGGCCGTCACCCCTGCTTATTGCATCAGCCGGGCCAACTCAGTCAATGCCCGTTCGACGTCGGAAGCAAATTCTGCGAAATCCGTGGTCGGATTCAAGGGGCCGTCATGCCGGATAACCTCGTCCGACAGGGTGATCGCCGGTGCTGTCGTGACAACACGCATCTTCAATGCCTCGGCTACCTGTCGCAGTTGATTGGCGCATTTGGTTCCGCCGTGTCCTCCGTATGTCACGATGGCCGTTGGCTTCGTCCGCCATTCGTCATAGAGGTGATCGATCGCGTTCTTTAGCGCGGCGGGGTAGCCCCAGTTGTACTGCGGTGTGACAAAGACCACGGCGTCGCAGGCTGAGATTTTCTCGCTCCATGCGTGCGTGTGGGGCTGGGCATACGGTGCGCCCAGGGCAGGCAATCCCGGCTCGTCGTCCATGGGCAGGTGCCAGGCTTTCAGGTCTACGATCTCGTAGGTCGAGTCCGTGCAAGTCCCGCCAATATCGGCGACCCATTGTGCGATCCTGGGGCAATTTCTTCCTGCCCGTGTGCTGCCCATGATAACGAGCACCAATGTTGATTGGCTCATCGCTTATCCTTTAGTTTGTTGAAGTCAACTTCGTTGCGGACCGTGCCGGTGCCATCAACGGAACGAAGCACAGTGCCGATAGCCCGACTGCGCCCATGAAGACGAAAGCGTCGGCATAAGCGAGCGTTTTGGCTTGCTGTGCAGCCAGCCGTTTGTGCGAGTAGCGCTTCGGCCATGCTACGCGCTTGCGTGGCTTGCGCCCCTCGCTGAATAAGTGCAGCGGTCACGGACGTCATCTGGCCCTAACCGCGAATTTGTCCAGGATCTCCGACAAATTTAGAGAACCACTTCGAAGACATGACCATGAGTCCTGCGATCCGAAATCGCAGTGGGTCCCTTTAACCCCGCGGGCTTGGGATGCCCGTTGATTGCAGACCTTTGATGACCCTCAGCGCCGACGATAAGGCATAGTGTTGTTGTGAGAAGTCATATGAGCGGCCGCCATCAACGGAAAGATTCAAATAATATCCGCGCTGATGCACGTCAGGGACTTTGACGCTCATGGAAAATGAATCCCCAATCATCGCGGGATAACGAGAGAAGAACTCTCCGATTCGCGCACGAACCTTGGGGCCGATTCTGACCTCAGGATCAAGCAACGATTCCACTTCGATTTGGAACAATTCAACGCCCGCTCGCACGAGGGCGTCCATATGCGAAGCTCTGTCCAGCAGCGAAAGATCGTCCTTGAGCAAGAAAAGTCCGTTGGCAATTTTGCCCACATCCAGTCTCGACAGCGCATCCAGCTGCGCCAGGCTCAATTCGGTTTTTTCCGGATCCACAACCGTGAACTCCAGATAGCGAGGCTTCAACTCTGCAATGATCTGCCTGCAAAACCCAATGTCATCGACGCCGCCAACCGGATGGACGGCATGCGCGCAATCGAGCACGCTGCCGAGGCGCCTGCACTGATCCAGGTCCAGCGCGCTCGCGCAGGATGAACGCGCCACGACAAAGCCTGCGATGTCGATCGAACCCAGTTTTTCAGCCTCGGAAATCGACCTTATTTGATTGACTTTTATCACATCCACTCCTGCCAGATCGGCCATAGCCATGTCGACGTTCAATCCCGCCAACCTATCGATGCCGCCTCTCCCTTGAGCGCAGCCATGAATGACGAAACATCGAGGCCCTTGAATTCATACTTGTTCAAGGACGCTTCAACATAGTCGAAGAAATGGCTGGCCACGATGGATCGCTGCTGCGCCTAGCTGTAGCCGCCTGGCAACTGGGCGTCCTGCTATTTGAACTGGATCCCTTTGATAGCCAGCATGGGTGAAAGCAGGCACGTGAACGTGACTGCGGCAAGGTCCGGTCCTGACGACTTGTAGAAAGCGGTTCCCTCTACCGCGATGTCGTATCGTTCCGCTTTCGTTCCCGCGATCGAGGCGCCTGAGCGATAGCGAGGTCCATCAATGCCAATTTCCACAACCGTGGAGTAAACGCTATGGTCGAAATCGGGACGGTTGATCTTCGCGGGGGCGGCATCCACGCAAACCTTGGCCGCCATTGACTGGCCTTTGGGAGTATTGATTCCCGGTTTGAACTGTTGCGGACGAATCAAACGCCAATTGTTGCCCTCGGGGCTATATGAGGCAGGTTCGTACTTCCCGGTGCCTTTGCGAAGATAGCATTCGACCAGTTGCGGACTGATTCCATCTATTGCGATGAAAGTTGAATCTGGATTGAATGAGCGCGCGCTCTTGAGGTAGCGGGAGTCAATTTCAAACGGCACCGTCTTGCCGTTGGCGCGGGATGCGCAAAGCTCCTCTTTTTGTGGGTCATTGCCAATAGCGTCGTTCCGTATCATCTCGGCTTGGGCAAGGCATGAAAAAAACAGCAATCCAAAACCCAGTGGCAACCAGCGCATTCAATGTCTCCAGGTTGATCCGCACGACGTGGGATTGGGCGAAAATACTATAGCTATTTCAAACTTCAATCAATTCGTTTGATATTGCAGTGCCTGCGCCGCCATGGGAGCTGTTGTCCCCGCGCCGTAGTAACCCGTTCGCCGAATGGGGTAGCAAGCGGGGTCTTTTCTTCATCGGCCTATCCGTGATCTTCAGCTCTCATGACATGCCTCGCATGCAAAATCCCGGACAGGCCCTGAAAAGGCGCGGTTTTGGCACGATCTTCGACCACACCGCTACGTCGCCCTCGGGGCGTTTACATCAGTTAATGACTCGGTACAGAACGCAAGAGTCATGGGTCGGAACAGCCCGCCCCTTGCGGTACGATCTTCGCTCCTGCCGCGTCCCCCTTTTGCGATACAGCCTTTCGAGCTATCACGGGCGCTGCCAAAAGCAGCTGTCGTTCCTTCGAAGGCCAACGCTTTGTCGTTCAACGGCAAGCCTGGTATCCATCCCCACGCTGAACAAATCACGAAAACGGAGAAACCGAATGCACGTAAAGGTTCTTGCACTGTGTTTGATGACAGGCTTCGCCACTTCCGCCGCGGCCCAAGACAGCACCCAAACCCTGCAACAAGCCTTGAAGCAGATTCCCCAGGTCGTCCTCTCCGCGCCGGCGGCGATGCAGGTGCTTTTCCTGGACGTGCAAGCCTGGCGATCGCTGGAAAAAACCGGCCCCTCCGCGGACGGCATGCGCCGCCTGTCCATTGCGCAACCGATCCGTCCGCTCGAATCCATCGGGTTTGGCCTGGAGCCGTGGTCGGCCAACGCCAAGGTCCCGTTCGACGAGGTCTCCTATTTCGCCGGATTTGGCCAGGCGCCCTCGAATATCAGCTATTGGGGATTGAAGGACAAGAAGGCCGTCGGGACATTGGTTGCCAGCCTGAAGCAGGGCGATTTCGCCGCGGTCGACGGCGATGCGCCGGGCCTCATCGCCAATGATGGCGAAGGCAAGATGAACATGCAGAAGGCCAATCAGAAGGATCCCTGGCGCGGCATGATGGGCAAGGCCAGCTTTGTGCTGCCGCTCGATACCGCGTTGATCCAGGCGTCGTCGGCAACGGGCATGAAGATACTGGCCCAGCCTGCGCCGTCGGTGGCGGATAGCGAAGTCGTGGCCGCCTCGCTTGCCGGCCTGAAGGAGGGCGTGCCCGGGGACCGAGGCCGGATCGTGCAGGCCGCGGTCATCTCGCCCATCATGGGTCTGGCCGCCGTGGATCCCGCGAAGGTGTTGTTGTCGACCAATGGCGATGCGGATATCGCCAAGCAGAATCTCAAGGCCGCCGTCGAGGCGAATGGCCGGGGCATTCCGCCGTACTTCTCGGGGGTCCTGGCCGATGCCCAGATCAACAATCTGCCCGCGATCGTGATTTCCCTGGCTTACGCCGATTGCGCCACGGCCAAGCAGGCCGTGGATGGGGTCAGCGCCGCCTGGAAGGAAAGCATGGCTGGTGCGAAGGATGCCAAGGTTGCCGGCACGACGGTCCAGGCCGGCAAGCTGTGCGCAGCGGTGGTGAGAGTGACTGCGCCGAAGGCGGAGAACGCCGGCAATCCGGTGCTGGCCGAGGTGATGAATCGCTATATGCGGCGCGAATTCACCGTCCTGCAGATTGGCGCGGCGCGCTGAGCGCAGTCACGGGATCGGGATGGCGCGGTTTATGCGCTCGCCCGATCCGCCAATTCCCCCACCGCAATCGCAATCTTCCCCCGCAGCCCATTATTCGCGCTCTCCAGCCGCGCATGCGCCGCCGGAATATCGGCAAGCGAATACACCGCGCCCACGTGCGGCCGCAGCTGGCCACGTTCCACCAAGGCGCTCAGCTCATCCAGCTTGCCGCGATTCTGCCGCGTGAACACGAAGTGGAAGCTGGCGTTCTTGCCCCACGCCTGGATCAGGTTCTGCGGCTGGGCGATATCGACAATCGAGACCACGCGCCCCAGCTGCGCCAGCACGTCGGGGCTGCGCGATAGCGTGTTGCCGCCGATGGTGTCGAACACCACGTCGACGCCGCGCCCGCCGGTCTCGCGCAGGATCGCGTCGACATAGTCTTCCTTTTCGTAGTCGATGGTGGCGTCGGCGCCCAGGCCGCGCACGAATTCGGCATTGTCGTCGCGTACGGTGGTGAAGACCCGGGCGCCGATGGCCTTGGCGAGCTGGATCGCCACATGGCCGACGCCGCCGGCGCCGCCATGCACCAGGATGCTCTCGCCGACGCGCAGTCCGGCGCGCACGACCAGGGCTTCCCACGCCGTGCCGCCGACCAGGGTCAGGCTGGCCGCTTCCAGATGGCTGAGCGAGGCCGGTTTCTTGCCGACGATGCTCTCGGCGGCCACGTGGTATTCGGCGTAGCTGCCGGGGCCGTCGAAGATCTGCGGGGTGTACCAGACTTCATCGCCGGGCGCGAAGGCGGTCACGCCCGGTCCGACGGCTTCGACCACGCCGGAGACATCGTGGCCGGTGATGGCGGGCAGGGGCACCAGGTCGGGGTAGTCGCCCCGGCGGACCTGGTAGTCGAGCGGGTTGATGGAGGTGGCGTGGACACGGACCAGGACCTGGCCCGGTTGCGGAACGGGCTTGGGGACATCGCGCAGTTCAAAGGATTCAGGGCCGCCGAAGGCGGTGAGTACGAGGGCTTTCATTGAGTGGTTCCTTATTTCGGTAAAACGGGATATCGGGAAATTTCGATATCATGGGGCAAAAAAAGTGAGAGGCAGGGCAAAGAGAAAAGAGGGGAGCAACGAAGGGGCGCGCGGGTGCAAAAGCAAAGCGGGCAGTGCAAGACAGCCGCGCAAACCGGCGGGGACGGGGACGCCAGTCCCAGGCCACAACAACCTACAGCTCTTTGCCGATGATCTCGGCCAGGGCGCTGATGGTGGCTTCGTTGCGCTTGTAGTACGTCCACGAGCCGATGCGCGTGGCTTCGACCAGGCCGGCGCGTTGCAGCGTGGCGAGGTAGTCGGACACCGTGGACTGCGACAGCCCGACGCCTTCCTGGATGCTGCTGACGCAGACGCCGACCGTATGCACATCCCCCTCGTCCTGCGGCGGGAAGCTGTTCGCGGGGTCCTTCAACCCCTTCAGGATTTCAAGGCGCGTGCGATTCGAGAGGGCTTTGAAGACGTCGAGCAGGTCCATGGGAAGGTATGATATCGGAAATTCGCGATATGTCAATGCCGAAAATTCCCTGGGGGCAAGTCGCTCTTATCGCGCCAACCGGTAGATACGGCCGTCCGAGCTTGAGAGGGAGGTGACGTAGATGTCTGGCGACTCGGCCGAAACGGCCAGATTCGAGTGGTGCTCGCCGGGTATGTCGCGCGCTTGCAGCAACGCTCCTGTTCGGTCCAGCACCCAATAGCCGCCACCGTTGAACAGGGCGATGTACATCAATCCATCCGGTCCGATGCGAACGCCATCCGGCGTGTGCTGCCCCTTGGACGAAGGCGGCGCCAGGGCGTCGAGCCGCGCGAACAGGCCAGGGCGACTCAAGGCGCCGCCGGGGGCGGTCTGGTATCGCAGGATGCTGTCCGTGCCGCTCTCGCCGACGTACAAGGTCTGTTCATCGGTAGAGAGCGCGATGCCGTTTGCGTTGTCCAGGCCGCTGGCGACTTCATCGGCGACATCGCTCGACCGAGGCAGGAAGAAGACTTTACCTTGGCCCGGTCGTTCTCCCGACGCCGTGAAATAGAGGTCGCCCTGGCGGTTTGCGGTCAGGTCGTTGGGACGGTTGAATCGTTCCCCCGATCGCGCCTGGCTGACGGTGCCCAGCGGCTTGCCCTCGATGGAGAGGTTCTCGATCACGCCGCCGTCGTAGCAGGCCACCCACAGCGTGCCGTTGGCAGCGGCCAGTCCGTTGGCGCCGCAGCCGGGCAGGGTGGCGATCACCTTGCTGCCCGTGGCGTCTAGCTTGTTCACCGTCGAAGCCTGGTAGTCCACGAAATACAAGGCCTGGTTCACGAGGATGGTGCCCTCGGGAAAGCCCAGGCCGTCGACGACGACGTGGGGGCCGCGGATTGGGCGCAGGCGCTGCCGGCCAATGTCGCGGCGAGCATGAGGCAAGTGAAGAGTCTGGGCATGGGAAGGTTTCGCTCAAGGATGCAACGGGAGGGG
>NZ_CYTY01000070.1:11154-20092 GCF_001298995.1 Achromobacter sp. 2789STDY5608615 | reverse complement strand
GGCCACGACGGGCGCCGGCGCGGCGTCGGCCACGGGCGCCGCCTCGCGGGCGATGTTCAGCTGGTCGGCATCGACGATGAAGCAGCAGACGGCCTCGATGTCATCCGGGGTGCAGGTGCTGTCGACCCAGACGGTCAGCACGCCGTTGGCGCGCTCGCTGGCCTTGACCTGGCCGAGGTTGCCCATTTCTTCGAGCAGCGACTCGGCGTCCTTGTCCGACACCTTGGTGATGCGCACGCGCAGCGGCAGGCCGGCGGTCTCGGCGGCGGGCGCCGCTTCGACCACGGGCGCGGGCTCGGGCGCGGCCTGCACCGGCGGCGGCGCGACCGGCGCGGGCGCAGCGGCCGGAGCCGGCGTCGGCGCCGCGGCGGCTGCCGCGGGATCCTTGTGCTCCAGGGCGAGCTGCCTCAATACCGCGCAGATGCGTTCAAACACGGCTTCATCGGGCTCTTCGGAGGCCCGGTAGGCATCCAGTTGGCTTTTGAGCACGTCTTTCGTTTCCAAGAAAATATCAATCATGTCCGTACGCAGCGCCATTTCGCCGCGACGGATCGCGTCCAGAAGGTTTTCAAGCAGGTGGGTGGTGCCCGCCAGCTGGTTGAAACAGCCGAACGTCGCCGCGCCGCCCTTGATCGAGTGGGCCGCGCGGAAAATGGCATTGAGCTGCTCGATGTCGGGCGCGCCGACGTCGAGCTCGAGCAGCAACTGCTCCATTTGCGCGAGCAGTTCGTCCGCCTCGTCGAAAAAGGTCTCGTAAAACTGACTGAGGTCCAAACCAGAACTCATGACCCGTACGCCTTCATAAATGAACTTGCCTACGCGCCGGATTGCTCATCGAGCAATTCGGACGCCAATTCCACCAGCACATCGGGATCGACCGGCTTGGACAGCCAACCGCACACGCCCAGATCCCGAGCCGCCATCTTGCTGTCCACGTCGTCTTCGGTGGTCAGCACCAGCACCGGCACGTCCAGGTATTGCTCCTGTTCGCGCAGGCCCTGGATCAATTGCAGGCCTCCCATCACGGGCATGTTCCAGTCGCTCACCACCAGGTCCACCGGATGGCTTTTCGCCACCTCAAGCGCTTCCTGGCCGTTGCCGGCCGTCAATACCTTCCATCCCGCGCCCGTCAGCGTCGCCTGGACGATCATTCTCATCGTCGCCGAATCGTCCGCCACCAGAATCGTTGCCGCCATTGCTATCGAGCCCCTTCGGCGGGCGGCGTTGCCGCCGCGTCGCCCTGCTTGGTTGCCGTCGTGGCCTGGGCGGCGGCGTTCACCGCCTCCACGGCCGTTCCAACCTCGCGGGCATCCTTGGCGCTGACGTCCGCAGCCGCGGCGTTCTCGTTTTCGATGCGCCGCTGGGTGCTCTGGTTGAGCACCACTAGGCTGATACGTCTATTAACGGCCGCATATGGATCATCTTTAACGAGGCTCATGCTGGAAGACAGCCCCTGGATGCGCATGACCTTGCTTTCGTTCATGCCGCCGGCCACCAGTTCCTGGCGCGAGGCGTTGGCACGATCGGCCGAGAGTTCCCAGTTACTGTAGGCGCGCTCGCCGCGCGCGTACTGCGACGCGTCGGTATGGCCCGAGATGCTGACCTTGTTGGGCAGCTCGTTCAGAACCGGCCCCAATTCCCGCAGGATGTCGCGCATGTAGGGCTGCACCTCGGCGCGGCCGGTCGCGAACATGGGACGGTTCTGGTTGTCGATGATCTGGATCCGCAGGCCTTCGGTGGTCAGGTCGATCAGCAACTGGGGCCGGAAGCTCTTGAGCACCGGGCTGTTCTCGATGACGTTTTCCAGCCGCTTCTTGAGGTTTTCCAGGCGGTGCTGGTCGCGCCGCTCGGCGTCGCCCATCGGCTGAGCCTCGACCCGATTGCCCTGGGCGCGGCGCTCGTCGCCGTCGCTGCGCAGGGGGTCGCGGCCGCCGCCGGGGACCGCGCTGGTCTCGGCCGAGCTGCTGGGACCGCCGGTCAGCGCCACGCGCAGGGGCATGCGGAAGTATTCGGCGATGCCCTTGAGTTCCTCGCGCGGCACGATGCTGATCAGCCACATCACCAGGAAGAACGCCATCATCGCCGTGATGAAGTCGGCGTAGGCGATCTTCCAGCTGCCGCCGTGGTGTCCGCCGCCGTGGACCTTCTTGCGGCGGATCACCACACGGTGGTTGTTTACCGTGCTCATGGCCCGCTCCGTCAGGCCTTGGCGGTGGACTTGGTCTGCCGGACGTGCTCTTCCAGCTCACCGAAAGTCGGACGCACCGACGAATACAGCACCTTGCGGCCGAATTCGACCGCCAGCTGCGGCGGGTAGCCGTTCATGCTGGCCAGCAGCGTGGTCTTGATGCATTCCAGCACCTTCATGGCCTCGTCCGTGCGGCGCTCGATGCGCGAAGCCAGCGGACCGACGAAGCCGTAGGCCAGCAAAATGCCCAGGAAGGTGCCGACCATGGCCTTGGAGATCAGGTCGCCCAGGATGGCGGGCGGCTGGTCCACGGCGGCCAGCGCCTTGATCACGCCCAGCACCGCGGCCACGATGCCGAACGCGGGCAGGCCGTCGGCCATCTGCCGGATCATGCTCGCGGGCACTTCGCGCTCGTGGCGGTAGGTCTCGATTTCCTCGTCCATGAGCGTTTCGATCTCGAACGAGCTCATGTTGCCGCTGATCATGATGCGCAGGTAGTCCGTGATGAACTCCATGAGCTTCTCGTCTTTGGCGATGCGCGGACACTCGCTGAAGATCGGACTGGAGGCCGGATCCTCGATGTGCGATTCGATGGCCATCAGGCCTTCGCGGCGCGCCTTGTTCAGCAGCACGTACAGGAGCGCCATGAGCTCCATGTAGACGTCCTTGCCGTAGCGCGAGCTTTTCAGCGTGTCCGGCAGTGCCTTCTTGACCAGCATCAGCGACTTCTTGCTGTTGCCGGCCAGGAACGCGCCGAAGGCCGCGCCGAAGATCAACGTCAATTCGAACGGCTGGTAAAGCGCGCCCATGTGGCCGCCCAGCGCTACGAAGCTGCCGATGACCGACACGATCACCACTAGAAAACCGATAACAATCAACACATCAGGCCCCTGCCAACGAAGTCTAAAACCGGCGTCAATGATCCCCTGTTCCCCCCAACCCAAAAAGGCGGGTTACGGGGAGTTTTCCAGGGCTTTTGATGTATTTGGACGCGCCGCTCAGGAACGGGCGGCGTCTACGGCTGGCGCGGGACGGCTGCCCGCGCGCGCCTTGGCGGCGGCGCGGGTCTTGCCGGCCCGGGGTGGCGGACGGCAGATCGCGCACACGAAATCCGACTGCGGATCATGCGCGTGCGCGATGAAATGTCCGCCGCACTGGCGGCAGGCGGACAGCTGCAGCATGCCGCTGTCGAAGAACCGCACCAGCATCCAGGCCCGGGTGAAGCTCAGCACGGGCTCGGCGGATTCGGCGTTGTCCACGCCGGCGTTCTCGAGATAGAGGCGGTACGCGTCGATGATGGCGCGGATGCCCTTGCTGCTGGTGCGCGTATTCAGGAACGAATACACGTTGTAGAACAACGAGGAATGGATATTCGGCAACCAGGTCATGAACCAGTCGACCGAAAAAGGCAGCATGCCCTTCGGTGGCGAGCAGCCGCGGATTTCGCGGTACAGACGTGCCAGGCGGTCGTGGCTGAGGCTGGTTTCAGCCTCCAACACCTGCAGCCGCGCGCCCAGAGTGATCATGGAGCTGGCTAGCAGGATGTCATCCGCTTCCTGCGAAACGCTCTTGGTGGCCATTACACGTGTCCGAGTGGGAATCGACAGGCCGTCAGGCCAGTTCTTCAACAGGTTGCTTGGCCAGCAGGATCGTCGCGTGCGCTTGCTGCAGCGCGCCGCCCAGCACATCATGGGTCAGTGCGGACAGCAGGCTGTAGTCGTCGAAACGGAAACGGCACAGGAGCGAACTGGAGCTGGCCAGCTTCACCAGCTGAGCCGGAGAAAGACGCATCAGGATATCGGCAACCTCGTTGCTGAAACCCAGGCGGAACATCGATGCAGCATAGTCATCGCGCAGCATGCGCTGTGCGAGAAGAAGGTAGGACAGATTCACTTCACGGATATCTGCCAGCAAAGAATTTTCGACTTGTTGCACGCCCGACTCCCTATTCCCTATCCCACCGAAGGGGCTTGATAACCAAGGACAATGGCAACGTTTGTTGCACAGTATCCGCTGCATCCTGTTTTAATGCGAAATGTATCATTTGTTCGCAATTTAAGTAAAATTTACCACAGGTCATGTCATTTTCTATGACTTATATGACAAATCTTTGTTGATATCGCGCAACTAGAGACTTTAGATACACCTTGACATAGAAAGTCCTGGCAAATGTACGTCAATTTGGCAAATAAGCATTCAAAACGTTGCGTGCTTTAAGGAATGAAATACCGACTTTTGCCGACAATGACACCTTGCCGATCACAAAATATTGCTAGCTTTAGCGTAGCCGCGCGTTTGTCGACAATGTCGCAAATTGACAACAACCGACAATGCGTCACGATGGACACCGCCTGACACTCCCGCAATGCCCCACGCAGATGACAGCTTGGTCGAATATGCCCCGCTAGTGCGGAAGCTGGCCCTGCAATTGCTCGCCCGGCTGCCGGCCAGCGTTGAGCTCGACGACCTGATCCAAGCCGGCATGATCGGCCTCTTGGATGCCGTGCGCCGCTACCAGGAAACCGCCGACGCCCAGTTCGAGACCTACGCCACCACCCGCATCCGCGGCGCCATGCTCGACGAGCTGCGGGGCCAGGACTGGCTGCCGCGCAGCGTGCGCGCCAAGGCCCGCAAGATCGAACAGGCCATCCAGCAGCTCGAGCAGCGCCTGATGCGCGCGCCCTCCGAGGCCGAGATCGCGCAGCAGATGGAAATGCCGCTGGCCGAATATCAGACGCTGTTACACGACGCCCAGGGCGTGCAGATCGTCCACTACGAAGACTTCGCCACCGAGCACGACGCCGCGTCGGGCCAGACCGACTGGACCGCCACGCTGAATCACGGCACCGCCGGCGGCAACCCGCTGGACTCGCTGCTGGCCGGCGATTTCCGCCAGGCGCTGATCCTGGCCATCGACACCCTGCCCGACCGCGAGAAACTGCTGTTGTCGCTGTGCTACGAACAGGGCCTGAACCTGAAGGAAATCGGCGCGATCATGAACGTGACCGAGGCCCGCGTCTGCCAATTGCGCTCGCAGGCCACCGCGCGCATCCGCGCCAAGCTGCGCGAACAGGCCTGGCAGCACCTGCCCCAGGAAGGGCAGATCGCGCAGATCATCTGACGGGCGCAGCCGCCGGACCGGATGCCCCGTCCGACGCCCAGGCGGCGCGTCTTGCGTCCGGAATTCCGGGAAAATCGGACGTTGTTCATGCCATTACGCCCCCGGCGCCCTTGTTAGCCTTCCACGCTGACACCAATAATGGTGCGCGCGGCGATCCGCCGCCGGCCGCGCACCGCGATCCCTGGAATTTCGCCATGAGCGCACCCGACGTCCTGACGCAGGCCATTTCCGACGCCTACGACGAAACCCCGTACATTTCCCTGCCCTTTTCCTACACCTCGCCCGGCAACCTGCGCGCGGTCGCGCACCTGTACCAGTTGCCGGCGCCGGCGCTGGAGCAGGCCCGGGTGCTGGAACTGGGCTGCGCCGCCGGCGGCAACCTGTTGCCATTCGCGCTGGCCTACCCCGAGGCCCGCGTCGTCGGCATCGACCTGTCGCCGCAGCAGATTGACGCGGGCCGGCTGATCGCGGAAGCGGCGGGCGCGCGTAATCTCGACCTGCGGGCCATGAGCCTGACGGACATCACCGCCGACTTCGGCACTTTCGACTACATCATCTGCCACGGCGTGTTCAGCTGGGTGCCGCCGGAGGTGCGTGACGCGATCCTGCGCATCTGCCGCGAAAACCTGGCGCCGCAAGGCATCGCCTACGTCAGCTACAACACCTATCCGGGCTGGAAGGCGTCCGACGTGATCCGCGACGCCATGATCCTGAACAGCTTCGGCGCGGAAACACCGCAGGACAAGCTGGTTCGCGCCAAGGCCATGCTGGAACTGATCGAGGGCGGCCTGTGGCAGAGCAACCCGCTGCGCTCGGCGCTGCAGGAAGCCGCCCGCAAGCTGCGCGGACAGACCGATCACTATCTGCTGCACGAATACCTGGAGGCGATCAACACGCCCTGCTATTTCCTGGAATTCGCCGCCGCGGCGCAACAAGCCGGCCTGGCCTACGTGACCGATGCCGAACCGCAATTGACGTTCCCCTCCACGTTCGGCGGCACCGTGGCGCTGGGCCTGAACGGGCTGTCGGTCAACGCCGGCCGGGAAATGCGCGAGCAATACCTCGATTTCGCCATCGGCCGCTCGTTCCGCAAGAGCCTGCTGGTGCATGCCGAGCGCGCCGGCGACATTCTCGACCAACCCGAGGGCGGCGCCTTTGTCGCCATGCATTTCGCCGCCGACCTGACGCCGCTGCCCGGCGCGGCGGGCGCCCCGGCCGGGCAACGCCAGCTCCGCACCGCCGCCGGGACCGCCATCACCACCCAGGATCCGGGCATGATCGCGTTGATGGAAACGCTGGCCCAGGCCTGGCCGCGATCGCTGCCATTCGCCGCGCTGCTCGAAACCCAGCGCGGACACGCGGCCGACGCGGCGGCCGACACCCTGGCCAACGCGATGATCGGCCACCTGGTGACGCTGGTGCAGGCCAGCGCCCTCCACTACCGCCTGGAACCGGCCGCCTACCAACCCGCGCAGGCCAAGCCGCGCCTGATCCCCGGCGCCCTGCAATTACTACAAGAAGTAACAAAACCGAATTCCCAGGTCGGCATGCACAACCTCTGGCATCACCCGGTCACGGCGCCCACCGACGCCCCGCACCAATATCTGATGCGCCACATCGACGGCGAGCACAGCAGCGCCGAACTGCGCACCCTGGCGCGCGACGCGCTGACCGCGGGACGCCATCCGCACCCGGACGGCAAATCCTACAAGGGCGCCCGCAACCTGGATCCGGTGGCCCAGGAAATCGTCAACAGCCTGCTGGCCGCCCTGCGCCGCGCCGGCCTGCTGCTGCACTGACAGGCCCGTCCGGCGGCCGTGCTCCGGCCGTCGGACAAGTCTGTATATGGTGCTTCCTCACCCGTCCGGCCGCCCGGCCAGACCGTAAGACCAGTCTGTAAGTGGTATCCAACAACATTTTGCGAATACCAAAAAAAAGCCCTAAAGATTGATTTGCGACTGCCGTAATCCTTGCAACGGAGAAATTCGAAGACGCAAGAAATCGAATTCTTCCCGTTACAACGATGGGCGGCCCCGCTGCCCGGTTTGAAGAAGCCTTTCTCTCTTGGGAGCCTAAACATGGCTGCAGTCATTAACACCAACTACTTGTCGCTGGTTGCTCAGAACAACCTGAACAAGTCGCAATCTTCCCTGGGTACCGCCATCGAACGCCTGTCGTCGGGCCTGCGCATCAACAGCGCCAAGGACGACGCCGCCGGTATGGCCATTGCCAACCGCTTCACCGCCAACGTGAAGGGTCTGACCCAAGCCGCTCGTAACGCCAACGACGGTATCTCGCTGGCCCAGACGACGGAAGGCGCCGCCTCCGAAATCAACACCCACCTGCAGCGCGTTCGCGAACCGTCGGTGCAAGCCGGCAACGGCAGCTACTCGCAAGAGCAGCTGAACTCGATGCAAGACGAAATCAACCAGCGTCTGTCGGACATCGACCGCATCTCGCAACAAACCGACTTCAACGGCGTGAAGGTTCTGTCGGCCAACGCCAAGCCCCTGACGCTGCAAGTCGGCGCCAACGACGGCGAAACCATCACCCTGAACCTGTCGGAAATCAGCGTCAAGACGCTGGGTCTGGACGGCTTCAACGTGAACGGCACCGGCGTGACGCAAAACCGCACCGCCACCGTGTCCGACCTGCAAGCCGCTGGCGGTTCCGCCACCGGCAACGACTGGACCGTGACCACGAACCACGCCAGCGCCACCGCTGACCAAGTGTTCGCCAAGCTGGAAGGCGGCAACAAGGTCACCATCGGTACCGGCACCGCCGCTACCGTCTACAGCTACGACGCCGCCAACAAGAACTTCACGTTCACCGACAAGTCGGCCTCGAACGCCGCCACCGTCACCTCGCTGGCCAACTCGCTGCGCCCGGCCACCGGCACCACGACCGCCACCTACACCCACAGCAACGGCTCCGCTTCGACCTCGTTCGAAGTCGACGCCACGGGCAAGGTCACCGCCGGCGGTCAAGCCGCCTACCTGGACGCCGCCGGCAACCTGACGACCAACAGCGCCAGCGCCACCGCCGCCACGCTCGACTCCGTCATGACGGCTGCGTCGAACAACACCGGCACCGCCGGTTCGTCGTCGGTCTCCATCAATGGCAAGACGTACTCCAACACGGGTACGGCCAACCAACTGACGTTCACCAACACCATCGCTTCCGATGCGCTGCTGGCCAACGTCAAGGCTGCCGCCAACTCGACGATCCAGCTGGGTCAAGGCATCACCAGCGCCACGGTCACGCTGGCCAACGGCACCTCGTCCGACACGTACGTCGACGACAAGGGCGCGTTCACGACCACCAAGAACTACACCACCGTCTACACCGTCGACCCCAACACGGGCAAGGCCACGGTCAAGAGCGGCACGGGCGCAGGCGACTACGCTCCCAAGGTTGGCTCCACCGCCTACGTCAGCGCCTCGGGCAAGCTGACCACGGACACGACCAGCAAGGGCACGCTGACCACCGATCCGCTGAAGACGCTGGACGCCGCCTTCACCAAGCTGGACAAGCTGACCGGTGAACTGGGTGCCGTGCAGAACCGTCTGGAATCGACCATCGCCAACCTGAACAACGTGGTCAACAACCTGTCGAACGCCCGTTCGCGC
>NZ_CYTY01000070.1:0-10935 GCF_001298995.1 Achromobacter sp. 2789STDY5608615 | reverse complement strand
GCGGGGAATTGGCACGCTGATTCGCTGAATGGGCGCGGGCCGGCGTCCATAGAATGAGCGCAATAGTCTCCCGAGGCTCGCCCCTCCTTCGCACGCCACATGTCTTATCCGGCCCATACCCAACGACAAGCCGCCGCCGACCCCGGACGCCTGGCTCCCAGCCACTCCCCCGCCCGGTTGCGCGCGACCGCCCATCTGTACGGGGTCGACAGCGTCCCCCTGGAACATGCCCGCGTGCTGGCGATCGGCTGCGGCGACGGCGCCGGCCTGCTGCCCTTCGCCCTGGCCCATCCGCAGGCCCAGGCGGTCGGCATCGACGCATCCGAGGCCCTGGTGGCCCAGGGCACGGCGGCCGCCCAGCGGCTGGGCGCGGCCAACCTGCGGCTGTACGTGGGAGAAGCCGCCGACATCGGCACCCAGCTGGGCCAGTTCGACTACGTGATCGTCACCGGCCTCTATAGTTACCTGCCGGCGCCGGCGCAGCAGGCATTGCTGCAGGCCTGCGGACAGTTGCTGTCGCCGCAGGGCATCCTGTACCTGGACAGCCACGTCTATCCGGGCGCCAAGTCGCTGGAAGTGGTGCGCGACGCCATCATGCTGCACGGCCACGCCGCGCAGAACGACGCCGAACTGCGCCAGAGCGCCACGGCGGCGCTGTCCCTGTTCAAGGACGGCCTGGCGGCGTCCAACCCGCACGCCTCGACCCTGGCGGCCGCGGCGGAGCAATTCGCCCGCGCCCTTAGCGACACGGCGGCCGGCGCCAATCCGCTGTCCTGCAACCCCAGCTATTTCGTCGAACTGGCCGGCGTGGCCGCCCAGGCGGGGCTCGCCTATCTGGGTGATGCACAGCCGCTGAGCGAATTGCCGCTGTCGTTCGGCCAGGGAGTGTCGCTCAACCACAGCCTGCTGGCCATGGGACAGCCGGTTACGGTGCGCCAGCAATACCTCGACTTCGCCACCGGGCGCGCGTTCCGCCAGTGCCTCTGGCTGCGTGACGAACGGGCCGCCGAGGTCCAGCGTCCGGACCTGGCGCGGCTGCGCGACCTGCGTTTCGCGTCCGGCCCGATCCGGCTGGCCGCCAATGGCCAGGAACAAGGCGCCACCTATGTGAATCACCTGGGCCGCGCCCTGGTCACGCACGACGCCGACGTGGTGACGGTGGTGGACACGTTGGCGCATGCCTGGCCCGGCTCGCTGCCCTACAGCACCCTGCTGGCGGTCCTGCTGTACCGCAACCAGATCGACAACGACGCCGGGACCAGGATCCTGCAGCGCGTCCTGCAGACGCTGCTCGAGCACGATCTGGCGCACTACTGCCTCGACCGCGGTCCCTATGACACCGAGGGCGGCGACACCTTCCACCTGCTGCCGTTCATGAGCGAAGCGGTGGCGGACGGCGAACCCGCGCTGCCCCGCTTCAATCTCTGGCACGAGGCCGTCAACTACCTGCCGCCGCCCGAGCAGGCGGCGGTCGTGGCCAACCTCGCGGCGGGCCGCCTGCCCAGCGCCGCAGCCGACCTCGGCCCCGCCCCCGAACCCGCGGACGTGGCGGAGACCCTGGCGCTGCTCAAGCGTTATGCCTTGACCCAAGGCGGCCCCAAGGCCTGGGCCGATCTGCTGCGCCGCACGCTCGAGGCCGCGGGGGAAACCTATATGCCGCTGGCGGGCATGTACGCCAGCGCGCGGGCCTGCCAGAGCCTGAATTCCCGGGTGCTGCAGGCCAGCGGACACCAGTCGAACCCGCCCGCCAGCATCGCGGCCCCCCGTCAAGCGCATGCACGAACTGATGGTGCAGAAGGCCTACCTCGAGGCGGAACCCGTGGCGCGCCAGCTGACCAAGCTGTCGCCGCGGTTCTGGGATGCCTGGGAAGTCCTGACCGTCGCCTTGTTCAGCACCTTCCGCAGCCCGCAGGCCCTGCTGCCGGCGCTGACCATGCTGGACCTGGCGCCGGCCGACCCGCAGAGCCACATCGTGCTCGCCGCCGTCCTGACCCAGCTGGGGCGCACCTCCGAGGCGATCGGCGTGGCCCGCCGCGCGATCGAACTGGATCCGCGCAGCGCCGAAACCCATTCGGCCCTGGCCGACGCGCTGGCCGCCGAGCGCCGCTACAAGGAAGCCGAGGCCTGCAATCAGACCGCGCTAGCCCTCGATCCGACCCACCGCAAGGCGCTCATCAACCTGAGCAAGATCTACATCGACTCGGGCGAGGTAACGCAGGCCGAGCTGATGACCTGCCGGACCCTCACGCACTATCCGACTGCTCCCGTGGCCCGCAACAACCTGTTGTTCGCCATGAACTATTCGGACGATCGCACGGCCGAAGAGGTGTTCCAGGCCTACCGCGACTACGACACCGACCTGTGCGTGCCGCTGCGTTCGAGCTGGAAGCCGCACGCCAACAAGCGGGATCCGGCGCGCAAGCTGAAGGTCGGTTATGTCTCGCCCGACTTCCGCCAGCATTCCGGCAACTACTTCATCGAGCCGGTGTTCGCCCACCATGACCGCGAGCGCTTCGAGCTGACCGCCTACGCGGAGCTGGTGGCCGAGGACGCCACCACGCCACGCCTGAAGGCCTATTTCGACCACTGGGTGCCCACGGCGGCGCTGACCGACGTGCAACTGGCCGAACGCATCCGCGCCGACGGCATCGACATCCTCATCGACGTCGCCGGCCATACCGCCGGCAACCGCCTGGGCGCGTTCGCGCGCAAGCCGGCGCCGGTATCGCTGACCTGGCTGGGCTTCGGCTACACCACCGGGCTGTCGGCGATCGACTACATCATGACCGACGGCGTCATGCTGCCCGAGGGCTACGAACACCTGTTCTCGGAAAAGCCCTGGCGCCTGCCGCAAGGCAATTTCATCTATCGGCCCGGCGGCGGCATGGGCGACCCCGGCCCGTTGCCGGCCCTGAAGAATGGTTACGTGACCCTGGGCACGCTGACCCGCGCGATCCGCATGAACGACCGCACGGTCAAGGTCTGGTCCGAGATCCTGCGCCGCCTGCCGCGGGCGCACCTGGTGGTCAACAGCACCAGCTACCGCGACGGCCCGATGTGCGAGCAGTTGATCCGCCGCTTCGAGGCTCACGGCATCGAGCGCCAGCGCCTGGAGATCGGCTGCACCAGCCCGGCCTGGGACGTGCTGCGCGGCATGGACATCGGCCTGGACTGTTTCCCCCACAATTCCGGCGTGACGCTGGTCGAGACGCTCTACATGGGCGTGCCCTACGTGACGCTGGCCGACCGTCCCAGCGTCGGCCGCATCGGCGCCTCGGTGCTTCAGAGTGTCGGCCATCCGGAATGGATCGCCGACAACGAGGCGGCCTACGTCGACAAGGTGGTGGCGCTGGCCAGCGACATCCCGGCGTTGCAGGCCCTGCGCGGCACGCTGCGCGACCAGATGGGCGCAAGCCCCCTCATGGACGAGCCGGCATTCGCCCGCAAGTTCGAAGCCGCCCTGCGCGGCATGTTCACGAATTGGTGCGAGAACCAAGCATGAAAGCAATCATCCTGGCCGGTGGCCTGGGCACCCGGATTTCCGAAGAAACGCATACGCGCCCCAAGCCGATGATCGAGATCGGCGGCCGCCCGATCCTGTGGCACATCATGAAGACCTACTCCGCCCACGGCGTGAACGAGTTCGTGATCTGCTGCGGCTACAAGGGCTACATGATCAAGGAGTATTTCGCCAACTACTTCCTGCACATGTCCGACGTCACCTTCGACATGGCCGACAACCGCATGGAAGTCCACCCGCGCAAGGCCGAACCATGGCGCGTGACGCTGGTCGACACCGGCGAGAACACCATGACCGGCGGCCGCCTCAAGCGCGTGGCCGACTACGTCAAGGAAGAAGAGGCGTTCTGCTTCACCTACGGCGACGGCGTGGCGGACATCGACATCAGCGCCCTGATCGCGTTCCACCGCCGTCATGGCGGCCAGGCGACGGTCACCGCGGTGCAGCCCCCCCGGCCGCTATGGCGCGCTGCGGCGCGAAGGCGACCGGGTCACCGGCTTCACCGAGAAGCCGCGCGGCGACGGCGGCCTGATCAATGGCGGCTTCTTCGTGCTGTCGCCCAGCGTCCTGTCGCTGATCGAGAGCGACGACACCAGCTGGGAAGCGGCGCCGCTCGAAGCCCTGAGCCGCGACGGCCAGTTGCACGCCTATGAACACCTGGGCTTCTGGCAGCCGATGGACACGCTGCGCGAGAAGAACCTGCTCGAGTCGTTGTGGAACACGGGCAAGGCGCCATGGAAAGTCTGGTAAGCAGGGACGGCCCGACGTCCCTGCCACCACCGCGCGCGCCCTTGCGGGCGGCGCGGCGTCACTCGAAACGCCCGCTTTTCATTTGATCACCAGGCCCTGCCCGGTGGGCAGTTCCAATACCCGATACCCACGCTTGGCAAACCAGGGATCTTCGGCGTCCTTCTGGGCGCGATACGCCAACCAACCATAGTCGTCCAGGATCAGGACCGCACCGGGAACCATGCGATCGAACAGTATTTCCAGCGCGCCGATTTCCGCGTCGGCATTATTCAGGTCCAGATGCATGAAGGCGATCTTCTCGGGCGCGACATCGTGCAGGACTTCCGGAACCTTGCCCTGGCTGACGGTGACGTTGGGCAGATCGGCAAAACGCTGCGTCACCCAGCTGAACAGTTGTTTGCTGTGTTCGGGCATGGCGTGATGCGGCTGGGACGGATCGTGATCGAACAGATCGTAAAGATAGTAGTGGCGATCGGGATGGGACGAAAAATCGACCGCATCGCAAACGATCCGCGCCGTCGTGCCCTTGTAACAAGCACACTCGACGAAATCGCCTTCCAGGCGCAGGCCATTGCGCACACCCCACAGGACGACGGAAATCCGCCACAGCACCGCCTGTTCGATCGAGGTGCTGGCGTGGTTGCCAAATGCCGTCATCAGAGCGTCGTCTTCCAGAAAGCCCAGATTACGATGATACGTAAAGAGATTGTCCCCGGCGTAGGCCCCGGACACCGCCCCAATTCCATTCAGGGCCGTCTGGATGCCTTCATAAAACATATTGGGGTCCTGCAGCCCGAAAAACACTGTCTTCAGGTGATTCTTGCTCATGTCGGATACGCTCAAAACGATTATTGAATGTGATCGCTCAATCATCCGGAAAATTGGATGGTTTTGCGCTGGGTTGCCTTGGTACTGATGTTACAGAAAGCACCTCGCACTTGGACGAAAAACTAGGGGCCGATTTCTCGACTGATCCCCCTATTGCCGCGCACCCATGTCACTAGAATGGGCAGTGTCGCGGAGAACGTCCCTAGAAATCCCATCCACACCATCGCTCGCACCTGATTCCCACTTAAGTACTCATGACCGGGTCCCCCTTGCCCTCTCCCACTTTCTGGCGCGACAAGCGCGTTTTGCTGACCGGTCACACAGGTTTCAAAGGCGGCTGGTTGGCGCTGTGGCTGCACCGGCTGGGCGCACGCGTCACGGGCATCTCCCTTGCGGCCGAAACGACTCCGGCGCTCCACCAGGCCGCGCGCATCGACAGCCTGATCGACGGCCGGCACTGCGACATCCGGGATGCCGCCGCCCTGCGACAACAGGTCCTGGAGGCGCGACCCGAAATCGTGCTGCACCTGGCCGCCCAGGCGCTGGTGCGGCCCAGCTACGCCGAACCGGTGGACACGTTCGCCACCAACGTGATGGGCACCGCGCACCTGCTGGACGCGCTGCGATCGGCGCCGGACGCCAAGGTGGCCGTCATGGTCACCACCGACAAGGTCTACCGCAACAACGAATGGCCCTACCCGTACCGCGAGCACGACACGCTGGGCGGCCACGATCCCTATAGCGCCAGCAAGGCGGCCAGCGAACTGGTCATCGCCTCGTACCGCGACGCCTTCCTGAAACAACAAGGCCTGGCGGTCGCCAGCGCGCGCGCCGGCAATGTGATCGGCGGCGGCGACTGGTCGGTCGACCGCCTGCTGCCCGACGCCGTGCGCGCCTGGCGCGATGGCGGCGAGCTGCACGTGCGCCGGCCCCAGTCGGTGCGGCCCTGGCAACACGTGCTCGAACCGCTGGCCGGCTACCTGACCCTGGCGGAGACGCTATGGCGGGATCCGGCGCTGGCCGACGCCTACAACTTCGGACCGGATGCCGCCGAGGCCGCGCCGGTGCGCGCGGTCATCGACCTGGCGCAGGCCACCTATGGCCGCGGCCGCACGGTCTATGCCGAGCACCCGCAGGGACCGCACGAAGCCGGCCTGCTGACGCTGGATACCTCGAAGGCCCGCGCCGTGCTTGGCGTGGCGCCGCGCTGGCCGCTGGCCACGGCGGTGACGCGCAGCATGGACTGGTACCGCCGCTTCGACGCGGGCGAGGACGCGCTGGCGCTGTGCCAGGCCGACATCGACCGCTACGCGGGGCGGCCGCGATGAGCCTGGAGATCCACGACACGCCGCTGGCCGGCCTGAAGCGCGTGCGGCGCCACCCGCGCGGCGACGCGCGCGGCTTCCTGGCGCGCCTGTTCGATGCCGAGGCCCTGCGGGCCGCCGGCTGGAACGGCGCCATCGCGCAGGTCAACCATACCCATACCGCCCAGGCCGGCACGGTGCGCGGCATGCACTACCAGTTGCCGCCGCATGCCGAGATGAAGCTGGTCAGTTGCATCCGCGGCGAAGTCTGGGACGTGGCGGTGGATCTGCGCCGCGGCTCGCCCACCTTCCTGCAATGGCACGCCGAACGCCTGTCCGCCGACAACGGCTGCGCGCTGCTGATCCCGCAGGGCTTCGCCCATGGCTTCCAGACGCTCGGCGACGACGTCGAGATGCTGTATTGCCATTCCGCGGCCTACGCCCCGCAGGCCGAGGCCGGCCTGCATTTCCAGGATGCCCGCCTGGGCATTGCCTGGCCCCTGCCCCCTACCCTGGTGTCCGAGCGCGACCTGAATCATCCGCGCCTGGATGCCGCTTTCCCGGGAGTCGCACTGTGAAGTGCCGCCACTGCCAGGCCGAACTGAGCCTGCCCTTTCTCGACCTGGGCCACGCGCCGCCGTCCAATGCCTACCTGAGCGCCGACGCGCTGCGCGGCCCGGAAACCTGGTTTCCGCTGCGCCTGCTGGTGTGCGAATCGTGCTGGCTGGTCCAGACCGAGGACCACGCCGGCCGCGAGGCCCTGTTCACCGACGACTACGCCTACTTCAGCTCGTTCTCGTCGTCCTGGCTGGCGCATTCGCGCCGCTACGTCGACGCCATGGCCAGCCGCTTCGGCCTGGGCCCGCAGAGCATGGTGTGCGAGATCGCCGCCAATGACGGCTACCTGCTGCAGTACGTCAAGGCCGCCGGCATCCCCTGCTATGGCGTCGAACCCACCGCCAGCACGGCGCAGGCCGCGCGCGAACGCGGTATCGACATCGTGCAGCGCTTCTTTGGCGTCGAACTGGGCGACGAACTGGCCAGCACCGGCCGCGCGGCCGACCTGGTCGCCGCCAACAACGTGCTGGCGCACGTGCCGGACATCAACGATTTCGTCTCGGGCTTCGCCGCGCTGCTCAAGCCCCAGGGCGTGGCCACCTTCGAATTCCCGCACCTGCTGCGCATGGTGCGCGAGAACCAGTTCGACACGGCCTATCACGAACACTATTCCTACCTGTCGCTGACCGCGGTCGCGCGCATCTTCCGCGCCAACGGCCTGGCGGTGTTCGACGTCGAGCACCTGCCCACCCACGGCGGCAGCCTGCGCGTGTATGCCCAGCGGCTCGACACCGGCAAGCACGAGGTGACGGCGGAGGTGGCGCGCACGCTGGACGAGGAGCAACAGGCCGGCATGACCGGCGCGGCCTTCTACGAGCGCTTCCAGCAGCAGGCCGAGCGCATCAAGAACGACCTGCTGGCGCTGCTGGTGGAGCTGCGCCGCAACGGCAAGCGGGTGGCCGCCTATGGCGCCGCCGCCAAGGGCAACACGCTGCTGAACTTCGCCGGCGTGCGGCCGGACCTGCTGCCCTACGTGGTGGACCTGAACCCGGCCAAGCAGGGCAAGTACCTGCCGGGCAGCCATATCCCCATCGTCGCCGAGGAAGTCCTGCGGCAGGACCAGCCCGAGTACATCGTGGTGCTGCCCTGGAACCTGAAGACGGAAGTCTCGCAACAGCTGACCTACGCGCGCGAGGGCTGGCACGCCAAGCTGGTCACGGCCGTGCCCGGCCTGGCGATCGACGGCGGCCACGACGCATGAACACCGCGCCGGTCACCGTCCTGGGGGCAACGGGCTTCATCGGCCGCCACCTGCTGGCGCGCCTGCGCGCCGACGGCATCGCCTGCGAGGCGCCGGCGCGCGATGATGCCGGCCTGTTCGACCGCCCCCTGGGCCACGTGATCTACGCCATCGGCCTGACCTCGGACTTCCGCAGCCGGCCGCTGGACACGGTGGAAGCCCACGTCTGCCTGCTGCGGCGCCTGATCGCCGCCGGCCACTTCGACAGCCTGACCTATCTGTCCAGCACCCGCGTGTATGCCGGCGCCAGCGACACCCGCGAGCAGGCCGCGCTGACGGTCAATCCGAACCACGCCAGCGATCTCTACAACCTGTCCAAGCTGATGGGCGAATCCCTGTGCCTGCACGGCGGCCATCCGCGGGCCCGGGTGGCGCGCCTGTCCAATATCGTGGGCCTGCGCGACGCGCCCGACAGTTTCATCGACCAGCTGCTCGAGGAAGGCGCGCGCGACGGCCGGATCACGCTGCACACCACGCTGTCCTCGCGCAAGGATTACCTGTACATCGACGACGCCGTGACCCAGATCCTGGCCCTGGCGCAATCGGACGCCACCGGTATTTTCAACGTGGCTCACGGCCAGGGCGTGGACAACCGCGCCATCGCCGAGTGCCTGGAAGCCGCCCTGGGCTACCGCGTCACCGAAGCGGCCGACGCGCAGCCCTGGGCCTTCGCCGATATCGACACCCAACGCATGCGCACCCGCTTCGGCCTCGCGCCGCGCGCGTTCGCCGACTATTTCCCGCATTTTCTGGCGCAGTACCGCCAACGCAAAGGAATCTGAATGTCCTACCTCGAAACCACGCCCGACGCGCATCCCGAATACCGCCAGGAAAAGGCCGCCCGCATCGGCTCGTTCGCGACCGACCAGGAGTTCCGCGAACTGTCGATCGCCTGGCGCCAGATGGCGCTGGAGCGCAAGTACATGAACAACTTCTCGTGGGCCGGCCGGCCGCTGATCCAGCTGCCCATGGACGCCATGGCCATGCAGGAACTGATCTGGGCGGTCAAGCCGGACCTGATCATCGAGACCGGCATCGCCCATGGCGGCTCGCTGATGCTGTCGGCCTCGATGCTGCAGCTGCTGGGCGCCGGCGAAGTGGTGGGCGTGGACATCGAGATCCGCGAGCACAACCGCCGCGCCATCGAGGCCCACCCGCTGGCCGGCCGCATCCACCTGATCGAGGGCTCCAGCATCGACCCGGCCACCATCGCCCAGGTCCGCGCGCATGCCGAGGGCAAGAAGAACATCATGGTGTGCCTGGATTCGAACCACACGCACGACCACGTGCTGGCCGAGCTGAACGCCTATGCCGACCTGGTCAGCGTGGGCAGCTACTGCGTGGTGTTCGACACCTTCGTCGAGGACATGCCGGCCGACTACGAATGGCCGGGCCGCCATTGGGGCAAGGGCAACAACCCCAAGACCGCCGTCTGGGAGTGGATCAAGAGCCACCCGGAATTCGAGATCGACCGCTCGGTCGAGGATCGGCTGCTGGTGACCTCGGCGCCCGACGGCTTCCTGCGCCGCAAGGCCTGACCGCGCCACAGGCGGCATCATGATCGAGATCGATCCGAGCGCCCGCGTATCGCCGCTGGCCGACATCGAGGATTCCACCCGCGGCACGCGGATCGTGATCGGCCCCGGCGCCGTGGTGGATTCCTTCGTCAAGATCAAGCCCGCCGGCGGCGCCGGGGACGTCATCATCGGCCCGGACTGTGTCATCAATTCCGGCTGCGTGCTCTATACCGGCAACGGCATCCGGATGGGCGCGCGCGTGGCGGTCGCGGCCAATTGCACCTTCGCCCCCGCCAACCACGAGTTCCGCCGCCGCGACCTGCCGATCCGGCAACAGGGGTTCCGCCCCAGCAAGGGCGGCATCGTCATCGAGGACGACGTCTGGATCGGCGCCAACTGCGTGCTGCTGGACGGCGCCATCCTGCGCGAAGGCTGCGTCATTGCCGCCGGCAGCATCGTGCGCGGAGAAATCGCCGCTTTCTCGATACAGGGCGGCAACCCCATGGCGGTACTCGGCTGGCGCGAAGAGACCGGCGACTGAGCGCCCCCCACGACATGATTGGTTGGAAGCCGGCTTTTTGCCGGCTTATTCCTTTTTTGCCCGGCCAGGCAGGCGGTCATAATTGCGTTCGTACGCTTTTGTATCTATATTTTTCGTAACATGACCACCACGCCTCCCGATCCACTCGCTACGCGGCATGACGGCACCACGGATCCAGACGACCAGGCGCCGGTGGATGCGCACACCCAGCGCTTGCGCGACGAGAACCGCGCCCTGCGCGAACTGCTGGCGGCGCAAGTGCAGGCCTCGATCCCGCGGCCCGGCCTGTTCAAGCGGCTGGGCTGGGCGCTGATCAGCGCGCCCGGCGCCGCCCTGGTGGGCTGGCGCAGCCTGATCGGCCGCGAGGACGCCACCCCGATCACCGGCAAGCGCGTGGGCTACGCCACCCTGACCGTCCTCTATACGCTGGCGATCTACGGCGCGCTGGTGTTGCTGGTGGTGTCCTGGAGCACGCCCAACGCCGCGCGCACCGGGGTGAACGCCGCCGGGCCGGTGCGGGTGCCGCTGGACGCCCCACAGGGCGCCGGCCAGGAGCCGGCGAGCCCCGCCGCCCCGACCGACCGGAACAGCGGCGACGGCGCCGCCACGCCCCCCCC
>NZ_CYTY01000069.1:0-22452 GCF_001298995.1 Achromobacter sp. 2789STDY5608615 | reverse complement strand
CCCCCCCGGCACGGCCCCGCCGCCCGCCGCGCCCAAGCCCGCCGCCACCGGCCACGAAGCCGACGCCCAGGCGCTTGACGCCGCGCTGGTCAACCGCATCACCTGGGGCGCCACCCCGGCCGAGCTGGCGCGCATGCGCGAACTCGGCCCGCAGCGCTATCTGCAGGCGCAGCTGCATCCCGATCCCGGGGCGCGCCTGCCCGCCGCCGTGCAGCAACGCATCGACGCGCTGTCGATCTCGCGCCAGAGCGCCGAGGACGCGCACGCCGAACAGCGCGGCCTGCGCCAGGGCGCCAAGGACGCCGCCCCCGACGCCAGGCAGCAGGCCCAGCGCGACGCCCGCGCCATCTCGCGCCAGCGCGCCGACGACACCGCCAGCCGCGCGCTCTACCGCGCGCTGTACTCGCCCAATCAATTGCAGGAGCAGATGACCTGGTTCTGGATGAACCACTTCAACGTCTATGCGGCCAAGAACGACGTCGGCACCTATATCAACCAGTATGAGGAACGCGCCATCCGCCCGCACGCGCTCGGCAAGTTCCGCGACCTGCTGGCGGCCACGCTGCGTTCGCCGGCGATGCTGGTGTACCTGGACAACACTCAGAACGCCGTGGGCCGCATCAATGAAAACTACGCGCGCGAACTGATGGAGCTGCACACGCTGGGCGTCAAGGGCGGCTACACGCAGGCCGACGTGCAGGAACTGGCGCGGATTCTCACCGGCCTGGGCATCCACAACCAGGAAGGCCCGCCCAAGGTGCGGCCGGCGCTGCGCGGCCAGGTGGTGCTGGACGGCCTGTTCCTGTTCAACCCGGCGCGCCACGACTACGGCGACAAGCAGTTCCTGGGCCACACGATCCGCGGCGCCGGCCTGGCCGAGGTCGACGAGGCGGTCGACCTGCTGGCGCGCCATCCCGCCACCGCGCGCTTCATCAGCGCCAAGCTGGCCGCCTACTTCATGGGCGACGCGCCGCCGGCCTCGGTCATCGACAGGATGGCCCGCACCTTCCAGGCCAGCGACGGCGACATCGCCGCCACGCTGCAGACGCTGTACGGCTCGCCGGAATTCACGCAGTCGCTCAGGACCGGCGTGTTCAAGGACCCCGTGCATTACGTGTACTCGGCCTTGCGGCTGACCTACGCCGACCTGCCTCCCATCGCCAATCCGCGCCCGGCCATGGCCATGCTCAGGCAGCTGGGCCAGCCGCTGAACCAGCGCCTGACGCCCGACGGCTATCCGCAGGCGCAGTCGGACTGGGCCGGCTCGGGCCAGATGACCGCGCGCTTCGAAGTGGCGCGCGCCATCGCCGCCGCGCCGCAGGCCTTCTACCGCGAGGGCGACGACAAGGGGCCGGTGGAATTGCCGCGCCTGCCCGACCTGCTGCGCGAGAACGCCGCCGACGGCCTGTTCGCGCGCCTGTCGCCCGCCACCCGCGACGCCATCGCGCAGGCGAAGAACCCCAAGGACGCCAACACCTATCTGCTGGCCTCGCCCGAATTCATGCGGCGCTGACCCGCCGCGGGAGACACATCATGCATCGCCGCCGCATCCTGCAACTCCTGGCCTCGGCGCCGCTCGTCGCCGGCGCCAGCCGCCTGTACGCCGCGCCGGCCGCCGCCGGCAACAAGCTGCTGGTCGTCTTCATGCGCGGCGCCTACGACGCCGCCAGCCTGCTGGTGCCGGCCGGCAGCGACTTCTATTACGAGTCGCGCCCGAGCATCGCCATCGCCAGGCCCGGCAGCGGTGCCGGCGCCGCCCTGCCCCTGGCCGACGGCTGGGCCCTGCACCCGGCGCTGGCCGAAAGCCTGATGCCCTTCTACCAGAAGCGCCAGCTGGCCTTCGTGCCGTTCGCCGGCACCGACGACACCAGCCGCAGCCACTTCGAGACCCAGAACCGCATCGAACTCGGCCAGGGCGCGGCCCGGGACAGGAACGGCGACTTCCGTTCGGGCTTCCTGAACCGCCTGGCCGCCGCGCTCGACGGCAAGGGCATGCAGGCGGCCGCCTTCACCACCGAGGTGCCGCAGATCTTCCGCGGCGCCGAGCGCGTGCCCAACATCGACCTGGGCGGCGCGGCCCGCAAGTCGCGCCTGTCCGAGGCCGACAACCGCGCCATCGCCGCGATGTACCAGCACACCGACCTGGGCGCCTCGGTCGCCGAGGGCCAGCGCATCATGGGCGCCACGCGCGCCGAACTCGACGCGGAAATGGAGGCCGCCAGCGGCAACGCCGTGTCGGCCGACAGGCTGGAGCAGGAAGCGCGCCGCATCGGCCGCTTCATGCGCGACAGCTACAACCTCGGCTTCGTCGACGTCGGCGGCTGGGACACGCACGTCGGCCAGGGCAACGCCAGCGGCATGCTGGCCAACCGGCTCGGCCAGCTGGGGCGGGCGCTGGCTGGCTACGCCGATGCCATGGGCCCGGCCTGGAAGCAGGCCACGGTGGTCGTCATCAGCGAATTCGGCCGCACCTTCCGCGAGAACGGCAACAAGGGCACCGACCATGGCCACGGCACGGTCTACTGGGTGCTGGGGGGCAATGTGCAGGGCGGCCGCATTGCCGGCCGCCAGGTCCCGGTCAAACGCGAGACCCTGTTCCAGGACCGCGACTACCCGGTGCTCAATGAATACCGCGCGCTGTTCGCCGGCCTGTTCTCGCGCCTGTACGGCCTGCCGCCGGCCCGGCTGGCGCAGGTGTTCCCGGGCGCCCCGCCGCTGGACCTGAAACTGGTCTGAATGCAGGCCAAGGGTATACCCGCATCGGCGACAGGGATTTGCGGCGGCGCGCGCGAGCGGCTGCTCTAAAATCCGCGCACCCTTCCCTGTCGCCGCGGCCCCGTGCGCCCGGCCCTCTCCCCGGTTTTACATGCCCCTGCATCTCATCGCGCTGGCCGCCGCCGCTTTCGGCATCGGCACCAGCGAATTCGTCATCATGGGCCTCCTGCCCAACGTTGCCGCCGACCTGGACGTCAGCATCGACATCGCCGGCCTGCTGATCACGGGCTACGCCATGGGCGTGGTGATCGGCGCGCCCATCATGGCCATCATCACCGCGCGCATGCCGCGCAAGGCCACGCTGATCGGCCTGGCCAGCACCTTCGTGCTGGGCAACCTGCTCTGTGCGCTGGCGCCGGGCTACGGCACGCTGATGGCCGCGCGCGTCTTCACCGCCTTCTGCCATGGCGCCTTCTTCGGCATCGGCGCGGTGGTGGCGGCCGACCTGGTGCCGCGCCACCAGCGCTCCAGCGCCATCGCGCTGATGTTCACCGGCCTGACGCTGGCCAACGTGCTGGGCGTGCCGCTGGGCACCGCGCTGGGCCAGGTGGCGGGCTGGCGCTCGACCTTCTGGGTGGTCAGCGGCATCGGGCTGGCCGCGGTGGCGGCGCTGGCCGCGTGGCTGCCCGGCCGCATCCCGATGCAACCCGGCAACATCCTGCGTGAATTCCGCGTGCTGCGCGACGTGCGCGTGCTGTGGCCGCTGGTCGCCAGCGTGCTGGCCTCGGCCGCGCTGTTCTGCGTGCTGACCTATATCGCGCCGATCCTGCGCGACATCACCGGCGTGTCCGAACGCGGCGTGACCGGCGTGCTGCTGCTGTTCGGCGTGGCGCTCACGGTGGGCAGCACGCTCGGCGGCAAGCTGGGCGACCGCAATCTGGAAGTGTCGTTGCGCCGCATCTTCCTGGGCCTGCTGCTGGTGTTCCTGGCGCTGAGCCAGGCCATCCACGCGCTGGCGCCGATGCTGGTGATGACCTTCATCTGGGGCACGCTGGGCTTTGCCGTGGTGCCGCTGCTGCAGACGCTGATCGTCGACCAGGCGGCCGAGGCGCCCAACCTGGCCTCGACCCTGAACCAGGGCGCCTTCAACCTGGGCAACGCCGGCGGCGCCTGGCTCGGCAGCCTGGCGCTGGGCCACGGCCTGCCGCTGACCGACCTGCCGTGGATGTCCGCGGCCATCACCGCGGCGGTGTTGCTGCTGACCCTGTGGGGCACGCGCTACTATGGGCGCCACGCCGGGATGACGCAGCCGCCGCAGACCGGCGCGCTGGCCTCGTCCCGTTCCGACGCCTGACCCCAAGGAGCCCGCATGAGCACGATCTACGATTTCTCGGCCCGCGACATCCACGGCGCCGACCAGCCCCTGTCCGCCTACCGCGGCCGGGTACTGCTGGTGGTGAACGTGGCCTCGAAATGCGGCTTCACGCCGCAGTACTCGGGCCTGGAAGATCTGTACCGCGCGCTGCGCGACGACGGCCTGACGGTGCTGGGCTTTCCCTGCGACCAGTTCGGCCGCCAGGAGCCGGGCAACGAGGCCGAGATCCTCGACTTCTGCACCACGCAGTACGACATCACCTTCCCGCTGTTCGCCAAGATCGACGTCAACGGCGCCGACGCCGACCCGCTGTACCGCTGGCTCAAGGGCGAAAAGCCCGGCGTCTTCGGCACCGAGGGCATCAAGTGGAACTTCACCAAGTTCCTGGTGGGCCGCGACGGCCAGGTGATCAAGCGCTACGCCCCCACCGACACGCCGGCCGGCCTGAAGGACGACATCGTCCGCGCCCTGGCGGCGCCCGCCGCCTGAATCGCCCTGGCCTGGCCGACGCGTCGCGCCAGCCCGTCCCCGGCGCGGCGTCCAGCCGCCGCCTTGCCCAGCCCGCACCCCTCAGCGCAACGGCGGCAGCCGGCGGCGCACCGTGTGCGCCTTGACGATAGCGGTGTTGGTCTCGGCGAACTCGGTCACGCGCTCCAGGATGCCGTCCAGGTGGGTGATCGAGCGCAGCACCACGCGCGCGATGAAGCAGTCGTCGCCCGTGACCTTGTCGCATTCCACGAATTGCGGGATCTCCTGGATCAGCCCCTCGACCCGCCGCAACTGGCCCGGCAGCGGCCGGATGCGCACGATCGCCTCCAGCGTGTAGCCCAGCGCCACCGGGTCCACGTCCAGGGTATAGGCGCGGATCACGCCCGATTCCTCCAGTCGCCGCAGGCGGTCGGCCACGCTCGGCGCGGACATGCCGACCTGGCGCGCCAGGTCGGCGGTGGTGGTGCGCGCGTTGGCCGTCAGCGCCTCGACCAGGCGGCGGTCGATACCATCCAGGACGGGGTTTTCATTCTTTAGGTCATTCTGCATAAATTCCACCCGAACGAAGGTTGACAGGCCAAACCGGCACAGCAACATCATATAACCGGCCCGATCGGCCTGGGATAATTTCTCCATCGAATCGTGGACCGCGCGGCCCCCCTGGAGCCTTCCATGTCCCCCTCATCCGATCGCCTCGGCCTGGCCCAGATGGCCGCCGCCATGACCCTGTCCGGCACCCTGGGCGTGTTCGTCCTGGAATCCGGCCAGAGCGCCTGGAACGTGGTGTTCTTCCGCTGCGTCTTCGGCGCCCTGTCGCTGTTCCTGTACTGCTGGGCCCGCGGCCTGCTCAAGCCCGGGCTGTTCACCGCCCGCACCCTGGCGCTGGCGCTGGCCGCCGGCGCCGCGCTGGTGCTGAACTGGGTGCTGCTGTTCTCGGCCTACCGGCTGGCGTCGATCTCACTGGCCACCGCCGTCTACAACGTGCAGCCCTTCTTCCTGATCGGCCTGGGCGCGCTGTTCCTGGGCGAACGGCCCACGCGCGGCAAGCTGGCCTGGTCGGTGATCGCCTTCGCCGGCCTGCTGCTGGTGCTCAAGCTCACCGACCACAGCGGCGGCGACGCCTACCTGTCGGGCCTGCTGCTGGGGCTGGGCGCGGCGGCGCTCTATGGCATCACCGCCGTCATCGTCAAGCGCCTGAAGGGCATCCCGCCGCAGGTGCTGGCGCTGGTGCAGGTGACGCTGGGCGCGGTGATGCTGCTGCCGATGGCCGACTTCCAGGCGCTGCCGGCCGCCCCGCTGCAATGGGGCTACCTGGTGGCGCTGGGCCTGGTCCACACCTGCCTGATGTACATCCTGATGTATTCGGCGATCCAGAAGCTGCCCACTACCTCGACCGCCGCCCTCAGCTTCATCTACCCGGCCGTGGCGATCCTGCTGGACCTGGTGGTGTACGGCCACCGCATGGACGCCACCCAGGTGCTGGGCGTGGCCATGATCTTCCTGGCGGCCGCCGGCGTCAGCCTGAACTGGCAGTGGCGCCTGCGCGGCGGCGCCCGGCCCGGCGCGGCCTGAGCCGGGGCGCGGGCCAAACCCGCACCGCGCCCCCGGGTATTCGGCCGCCCGCCCGGGGCGCCGCTATCATGGGCCTTCCGATCCGCCGGCAGTGGCCGGCGGCGCCAAGACGCTAAGGAATCCCCATGATCGATCTCTATTACTGGACCACCCCCAACGGCCACAAGATCACGATCTTCCTGGAAGAAACCGGGCTGCCGTACGAGATCCACCCGGTCAACATCAGCAAGGGCGACCAGTTCAAGCCCGCGTTCCTGGCCATCGCGCCCAACAACCGCATTCCGGCCATCGTCGACCAGCAGCCCGCCGACGGCGGCGCGCCGCTGTCGCTGTTCGAATCCGGCGCCATCCTGCAGTACCTGGCCGAAAAGACCGGCCGCTTCCTGCCCGCCGACCTGCGCGGCCGCGCCGAGGTCTCGCAATGGCTGTTCTGGCAGATGGGCGGCCTGGGCCCCATGGCCGGCCAGAACCACCACTTCTCCGGCTACGCGCCCGAGCGCATCCCCTACGCCATCGAACGCTACGTCAAGGAAACCAACCGCCTCTACGGCGTGCTGAACAAGCGCCTGGCCGACCGCGAATTCGTCGCCGGCGACTACTCCATCGCCGACATGGCGGCCTACCCCTGGATCGTGCCGCACGCCAAGCAGGGCCAGGACCTGAATGACTTCCCGCACCTGAAGCGCTGGTTCGACGCCATCGCCGCGCGTCCGGCCGTGCAGCGCGCCTACGCGCTGGCCGACAAGGTCAACACCGCGCCGTCCGTCAGCGACGACGAATCGCGCCGCATCCTGTTCGGCCAGACCGCCCAGAACGTGCGCTGAGCGAGGCCGCCATGACCGATTCCCCGCTACGGTTCCGCCGCGCGCGCCTGGGCGACCTGCCCGAGATCGTGGCCATGCTGGCCGACGACGAACTGGGCGCCAGGCGCGAAGATCCCTCGATTCCGCTCAACCCCCGCTACACTGCGGCTTTTGCCGCCATCGAGCAGGACCCGAACCAGTTCTTCGCGGTGGTCGAGCGCGACGCGCGCCTGGTCGGCTGTTTGCAGTTATCGTTCATACCCGGCCTGTCGCGGCTGGGCCAATGGCGCGGACAGATCGAGAGCGTGCGCATCGCCTCGTCGGCGCGCGGCCAGGGCCTGGGACGCGCCATGTTCGAGTGGGCCATCGAGCAGTGCCGCTCGCAGGGATGCGAGATGGTGCAGCTGACCACCGACCGCGCCCGGCCCGACGCCCGCCGCTTCTACGAAAGCCTGGGTTTCGTGGCCAGCCACGACGGCATGAAACTGAGCCTGTAGCGCCGCCCCCGGCGCCAGGCCTGATACACAAAGGAGCGCCCCATGCACGGCGAATACAAAGTCCCCGGCGGCAAGCTGGTGGTCGCGGACCTGGAAGTCCGCGATGGCCGCCTGGCCGATGTCCGCATCAGCGGCGATTTCTTCCTGGAACCGCCCGAGGCGCTGGAAGCCATCAACCGCGGCCTGAACGGCCTGCCCGCCGACGCCGGCGAACTGGAACTGGCGCTGGCGGTGCAGTCGGCGCTGCCCGCCGATACCGAGATGTTCGGTTTCTCGGCCGAGGCCGTGGCCGTGGTGCTGCGGAGGGCGCTGGCATGACCCGCACCGACTGGAACGACTACGACTGGCAGCTGATCCACGAAGCGCCGCAACGCCCCGCGCTGCACATGGCGCTGGACGCCGTCATCACCGACGAGGTCGGCGCCGGCACGCGCCCGCCCACCCTTCGCATCTGGGAATGGTCGGCGCCCGCGGTCGTGATCGGCCGCTTCCAATCTCTCAAGAACGAAGTCGACCCCGAGGGCGCCCGGCGCCACGGCATCGAGGTCGTGCGCCGCGTCAGCGGCGGCGGCGCGATGTTCATCGAGCCGGGCAACAGCATCACCTATTCGCTGAGCGCGCCGCAGGCGCTGGTGCACGGCATGAGTTTCCAGGAAAGCCATGCGTTCCTGGACGCCTGGGTGCTGCAGGCGCTGCAGGGGCTGGGCATCAAGGCCTGGTACCAGCCGCTCAACGACATCGCCTCGGACATCGGCAAGATCGGCGGCGCCGCCCAGGCCCGCCGCGCCGGCGCGGTGCTGCACCACGTCACCATGTCCTACGACATCGACGCCGATAAAATGGTGGAAGTCTTGCGCATCGGGCGCGAGAAACTGTCGGACAAGGGCACCACCAGCGCCAAGAAGCGCGTCGACCCGCTGCGCACCCAGACCGGGCTGGCGCGGGAAGTCATCATCCAGCGCATGGTGGACACCTTCGCCGGCCTGCACCGGCTGACGCCGGGCCAGCTGGGCGCCGCCACGCTGGCGCAGGCCGAGGCCCAGGCCGCCGAGAAGTTCTCCACGCCCGAATGGACCGCGGTGGTTCCCTGATCCGCCGCGGGTAACCGTTGGACGGCCGCGCCCGCGCGCGGCCGGGTTTTCTGGAGGTAGTTCAATGCGTCGTCCCCGCACGCCGCGCGGCCTGTCCGCCGCGGTCCTGGGAGCCGCCCTGCTGGCCTTGGCCGGCTGCGGCAGTTCGCCCCCCGCCAACATCACGCTGGAGTCGCCGACGGCGGCCGCCAGCACGGCCACGCCCGAGAAGATCGGCGACCTGTCCACCGAGCGCATCAAGTGGGCGTCCAACAAGCCCGACTGCAAGGGCGACTGTCCGCGCATCGAGATCGACAGCGTGGCCTTCCCCGGCATCCCCAAGCTGAGCGCGCTGGTCGACCACGTGCTGGCCTACATGACCGGCACCGACGCCAACCGTCGCGGCCCCTACGAGACGCTGTCGGAATACACGCAGTATTTCTGGTCCACCGCGCGCCCGCGCGACGCCACCTACTTCAAGGCCAGCGTCAAGGACACCGTCGGCGACATCGTCTCGATCGAACTGCACACCGAGCAGTTCCTGACCGGCGCCGCGCACGGCATTCCGGCCACCCAGTACCTGAACTGGGAGCGCAGCCGCGGCCGCGTCATGGCGCTGGACGAGGCCCTGATTCCCGGCCGCCGCGCCGAATACGTCGCCGCGCTGCAGCGGGCCCACGCCAAGTGGCTGGCCGGCAACAGCGACGCCAAGCGCGACCCGGCCGCCTACAACAAGATGTGGCCGTTCCAGGAAAGCGACAACTTCGCGCTCACGCGCGACGGCATCGTGGTCAAGTACGACGCCTACTCGATCGCGCCGTATTCGTACGGCGAGCCCGAGCTGAGCATCCCCTACGCGGACCTGCGCGGCATCCTCAAGCCGGAACTGCTGCCGAAGTCCTGAAGCGGCCTTGCCCGGCGCCGCGCCGACGCGGCGCCGGCGGCATTCAGTTCGGCTGCAGCCCGATATCGCGCACTACCTGCCCAAGCCGGTCGTAGTCCACGCGCGCCCGCTCGAGCGCCTGCTCGGGCGTGCTGGCCACGATCGCCCAGCCCAGGGCCTTGAGCTTTTGCCGCATCACCGGTTCCTCCAGGCTGGCCGCCAACGCGGACCGCAGCGTGCCGATCACCCCGGCGGGCGTGCCCTTGGGCGCCGCCAGCCCGAACCAGCCGGCCGGCACCAGGCCCGTGATGCCCAGCTCCCTGGCCGTGGGCACGTCGGGATAGCCATCGAACCGATAGTCGCTGGTCACGAACAAGGCGGTGGTCTTGCCCGTCGTGACATAGGGAATCTGGGACGCCGCGTTGTCCATCATCGAATCCACGTGTCCCCCCAGCACGTCATTGACCGCCGGCGCGGCGCCCTTGTAGCCGACGATGCCCAGGTTGACGTCGGCCAGTTTGGCGAAGGACGCCTGCGTCAGGTGGGCCTGCGTGCCCAGGCCGGCGTTGGCCGAGGTCAACCCGCCGGGCTTCTGGTGGCTCAGCGCCTTGAACGCCGCGTAGTCCTGCGCCGCGAAGCCCTTGCCCACCACGAAGACGAACGGCACCTCCACCGCGATGGAGATCGGCGCCAGGTCCTGCACCGGGTTGTAGCGCAGCTTGTAGAGATGGGGATTGACGGCGATGGTGCCGCTGGCGCTGAGCAAAAGCGTGTAGCCGTCGGGCGCGGCCCTGACGACGTGCTCGGTGGCGATCGATCCACCCGCGCCCGGCTTGCTCTCCACGATCACCGGCTGCCCCAGGCGCCTGGACATGGCCTCGGCGAGCAGGCGCGTCATCGTATCGGGGGCCGACCCCGGCGCATACGGATAGACGATGGTGATCGGTTTGACCGGATAGGCATCGGCCGCCAGCGCGGGCGGCAGGACGGCGGACAGCAGTAATGCCGCAATGGCGGGACGGAGCGCTTTCATGGTGTTCACCCTTGTTGTCGTGTGGTTTGGAGAATCCTGTGGATGACCGGAATGGACAGCGCCGCATACCAGCGCAGTTCGTCCAGCATGTCGCGCCGATACCAGCCGGCCTCGTGCAGCAGATTCAACGAGGCGATGGTCTGGCCGTCCCAGCGCACCGGCACATTGACGGCGCTCTCGCAACCCAGCGATCGAATCAGCTCGTGGTCGGCGAATGCCTTTTCGCAGGCGGCGCGGTCATTGCAGATACGCGGCACGCCGGCCTGCACCACGGCGGCGAAGAACTCGCTGTCTTCGCGGATCGGCTTGGCGCCACCGGGCGGATAGGCCGCCGGCGCGCTCGAAAAATACCGCCTGCTCAGGGCCGCCTCGCGATCGAGCACCAGCACCGTGAACAAGCGATAGCCCACCCGCGACGCCAGCGCCTCGGCCAGCGCCCGCAACCCCCGCGCCGGTTGCGCGTCGGCGGCCAATGCCTGCGCCAACAGGGTCAGGGATTCGGCGTGCGGCGGGGTGCTGCGGGCTTGCATCATGGCGGCGTCTCGTACTGGGAGCAGGCATTGTGGCGGGCAATACCCATAAACCACTAATGAATAAAACTGAGAACGCCATTACCATTTCCGCATGGATGCAAGCCCCACTCCCCCGCCCTGGACCCGCCGCCTGAAGCTGCGGCACCTGCAAGTGCTGACGGCCCTGGAAAGCGCCGCCAGCATCACCGCGGCCGCCAAGGCCATGCACATGACACAGCCCGCGCTTTCGCACTGGTTGAGCGACATGGAAGACCTGGTGGGCACGCCGCTGTTCACGCGGGGCCGCACGCTCGCGCTGACCGAGGCCGGCCGCGCCCTGTGGCGCTATGCCTGCCGCGTGCTGGGCGATACCGCGCGCACCGGGGAAGAGGTCGAGGCCGTCAAGGACGGTGTGGCCGGCCGCCTGCATATCGGCACGATCCTGTCGGCCGCGCCCGTGCTGCTGCCACGCGCCATCGCCGCCCTGCACCAGCACGCGCCCAATGTGCAGATCGAACTGGTCGAAGGCTTGCTCGATCCCCTCATCGAACGGGTCGAGCGGCGCGAGATCGACCTGATCATCGGCCCGCTCGACGTGCGCGCCAGCCGTTCCGGGCTGTGCACCGAATGGCTGATGACCGACACCTTTAGCATGGTGGCGCGGCGCGGCCACCCGCTGGCGCGGCTCGAGGCGCCTCGCTGGGAGGACACCCAGGCCTATCCCTGGGTGCTGCCGCCCTCCGGCGCCCTGTCGCGGGTCCAGCTGGACCGGGCCGTGGTCGATGCGGGCATGGCGCCACCGCGGCCGGCGGTCGAGACCAGTTCGCTGGTGGCGTTGCTGTCCATGCTGGAGGACCGCGACTACATCGCCACCCTGGCCAGTTCGGTGGCGCACATGTACGAACAGCGCAAGCTGATCAGCGTCGTCCATGTGCCCGCGCGGCTGGAATTCGGGCCGATCGGCATGCTGTGGGCGGCGGATTCGCCCAGCATCGTATTGCCGGCCCTGCGGCAGACGCTGCGCGAAGAGGCAGGCAGCCTCCTGGACGGCAGCCGCGGCGCGCCTACCTGACGGTGGCGTACTCCAGCGTCTTGGGCGTCGTCGTCAGCACGCGCGGCGTCGCGCCCACCACCACGGTATCGTCAAGCCGGAAGCCGCCGATGCCATAGGCATAGATGCCGGGTTCGGCCGAATACACCTCGTTGTCGAGCAACGGACGCTGATTGAAGGCCATGTCTTCGGGATACTCATGGTGGATGATGCCCACGGCATGGCCGGTGCGATGGCGGATCAACCCGGCATAGCCGGCCTTCTCGATCTCTGCCTGCGCCGCGGCGTCGATGGCGCAGACCGGATTGCCGGTGCGCGCCGCCGCGATGGCGGCCTCGTTGGCCGCCTTGGCCGCCGACCACAGGCGCGCCCGCTCGGCCGACGGCGCGCCGCAGAACCAGGTGCGTTCGTTCTCGATCGTCAGCCCGTTCAGGCGCGGAATCACGATGTTCACCAGCACGTCGCCCTCCTGGATGCGGGCGCCGCACGAGGCGCCGTCGCCATGCGGCGAGGCCGAAGCCGGGCCGCTCAGCGTCCAGCAACGGATCACTTCGAAGTGCTCGCCCGGAAACCGTTCGGCGGCCTCCTGCACGAACAGGGAGGCCATGGCGAAATCCAGCTCCTGCACCAGTCGCCCGGGTCGGATGTTTTCGCGATAGCGGTCCTGGATCCAGTCGGAAATCGATGCCGCGGCCGCCATCACCGCCAGTTCCTCGGCGTGCTTCTGCCAGCGCAGCGCGCGGCACTCCGCCGTCGCGCCGCGCAATGCCAGGTCGGGCAGGAACCGGCCCAGTTGCGCCAGCACCGGGCTGCCGCCTTCCACCGCGATGCGCGAGCGCGCCAGGCCGGCGGCCCGCAAGCGCGCGGCCAGCACCTCGGGCAGCTGCGTGATCAACGGCAGGCGCTCGGTCACGCGCGGATGTTCCGCGTAGTAGCTGATGTCGGTGATCCAGACCTTGCCCTGCTCCTGCGAAAACCGCATGTGGTGCGTGGACAATTCATTCATCACCAGGAACGGCTTGCCGTTGCGCGGCACGACGGCAAAGATCGGGCGTTCCCAGGGCAGCACGTCGGTGTGGAAGTTGGTGGCGAACTGGAAGAAGTCGGCCGACGTGAAGATGATGGCGTCGACGGCCAGTTCGTCCATCAGCGCGGTCATCTTGTCGTAGCGATAGTCCCACACGGCCTTGGTCAATTTGGGCATGGCAAACATCCTTGAGAAATAGGGCAAAAGACTCCGCGCGCGCGGACCGGGGCCCATCGAGCCGCAGCCCGTCGGCGCGAGAGGGGTTCAATCGTTGGTCAGGCCGAGCTGGCGGATCAGCGGCCCCCAGGTGGCGCTGTCGCGTTCGGTCCATTCGGCTACCGCCTGCGGCGTGGAAGGCAGCGGCTCGAGCTGCAGCTCCGTCAGCCGCGCCTTGATGGCCGGATCATCGAAAAAGCGCCGCGTTTCGGCATTGAGCCGTTCGACCACCTCGCCCGGCGTGCCCTTGGGCACCACCAGCGCATACCAGCCGGGCAGCGGAAAATCGGTCATGCCGAGTTCGGCCAGGGTCGGCACGCCCGGCACGCTGGCGACGCGCCGGCCGCCCACCACCGCCAGGGGCACGACCTTGCCGGCGTTGGCCTGCACCGCCCCCGTGTTCAGCACGTCGGCCATCACCTGGGTCTGGTCGGCCATCACGCTGGTGAGCCCGGCCGCGGCGCCGTTGTAGGGCACGTGGGTCAGCGTGATACCGCTGCGCCGCGCCAGCATTTCCACCACCAGGTGGGTGGAATTGCCCCGCCCCGCCGAGGCGAAGTTCAGCGCGCCGGGCTGGGCCTTGGCCTTGGCCACCAGCGCCGCGAGCGAATCGACGCCGGCCTGCCGGCTCGCCACCAGCAGGAACGGCGTGTTGACCAGCAGGCTGACGCCATCGAAATCGCGCGCCGGCCGGTAAGGCAGATCCTTGTACATGTGCGGGTTGAAGGCCAGGTACGAAATGCCGCTGACCAGCACCGTGTAGCCATCGGCCGGCTGCTTGGCCACATAGCTGGCGGCCAGGATGCCGTTGGCCCCCGGCCGGTTTTCCACCGCCACCGCCGTCTTGAGCCGGCGCGACATGTAGTCGGCCCACAGACGCCCGATCACATCGGTACCGCCGCCCGCGGCCTGCGGCACGACGAGCTTGACCGCGCGCTCCGGATACGCGGCCGCCGCCGCCCCGCCCGCCGCGAGCAGCAAGCAGGCCGCGCCGGTGGCGCAGGCGCGCCGCAACAACACCCTCAACATGGTTTTCCCCTTGGATCATGGTTCGAATTCCGGGCCGCCGATGCGACGACGGCCCGCGAAATGATTATGGGGAGATCGGGCATGCACGCCCAATGAATAAACCTGAGGAAGTCATAAGCGTTTTTGCATGGCGCGCGCGGGCGCCACAAAAAACAAGACCGCCCCTTGCGGGGCGGTCTTGTTGTCTTCCTCACGCTCCTCCAGGCGCCGGGCCAGGGCCCGGCGCCAGAAGGACTTTACGGGTACAGGCCGCGCACCTGGCGAGCCTGCAGGATGCGCGTGCAAGCCACGATGAAGGCGGCGGTGCGCAGCGTCACCTTGTGCTCCTTGGCCATCAGCGCGATCGAGGCGTAGGCCTCGCGCATGATGCGTTCCAGGCGCTGGTTGATTTCGTCCTCGCTCCAGAAGAAGCTGGAGAAGTCCTGCACCCATTCGAAGTACGACACCGTCACGCCGCCGGCGTTGGCCAGCACGTCCGGCACCACGCACACGCCGTTCTCGGCCAGGATGTCGTCCGCTTCCGGGGTGGTCGGGCCGTTGGCGCCTTCCACCACGATCTTGGCGCGCACCTTGGCGGCGTTGTCGGCGGTGATCTGGCTTTCCAGGGCCGCCGGGATCAGGAATTCGGTTTCGAGCGTCCAGAACTCGTTCTTGTCCAGGGCCTGGCCGCCGGAGAAGCCGCCCACGCCGCCATGCTGCGACACGTGCGACAGCAGCTTGTGGACGTCGAGGCCGGCGGCGTTGTGCACCGTGCCGGTGTGGTCCTGCGCCGCGATGACCCTGGCGCCGGCTTCATGGAACAGGCGGGCGGCGGTGCCACCCACGTTGCCGAAGCCCTGCACCACCACGCGCGCCTTGGACACGTCGATGTTCAGGTCGCGGGCGGCTTCGCAGCCGACCACGAACACGCCGCGGCCGGTGGCCTCGACGCGGCCCAGGCTGCCGCCCAGCGCGATCGGCTTGCCGGTCACGACGCCGGTGGCGGTCGAGCCTTCGTTCATGGAGTACGTGTCCATCATCCAGGCCATGGTCTGGGCGTTGGTGTTCACGTCAGGGGCGGGAATGTCCTTGGACGGGCCGATGATGACGCCGATTTCCGAGGTGTAGCGGCGCGTCATGCGCTCGAGTTCGGATTGCGACAGCTTGCGCGGGTCGACGCGGATGCCGCCCTTGGCGCCGCCGTACGGCAGGTTGACCGCGGCGTTCTTGACCGACATCCAGGCGGCCAGCGCCATCACTTCCGACAGGGTCACGTCCTGGTGAAAACGCACGCCGCCCTTGCCCGGGCCGCGCGAGGTGTTGTGCTGCACGCGGTAGCCTTCGAAGTGGGCCACGCTGCCGTTGTCCAGCTCGATCGGCACGTCGACGATCAGCGAGCGCTTCGGGCGCTTCAGGGTCTCGACCCAGCGCGCCAGCGATCCGAGATACGGGGTGACCCGATCGACTTGTTGCAGGTAATTACCCCAGGGGCCGAGTTCTTCGGCATTCAGATAAGACGGCAAGGCATGGGTGGGAGTTTGAGACATGAACATGCTCTCCTGACAAAGTTGCGCCATTTTATCCATATCCTTTATGCGTCCCCATATTTTAAGAAAAAATATTAATTGGGGACGCAATAAGGAAATGAAGGCCGTGAGCGTTACCGAGCCTGCCGAAACGCTGCGCCTATCCTAGCCCCGCGCGACGGCAGCGTCCAGCCCGCGGGACGCCCGCCCTGCCCGCTCCCGCCCCACCGACGCTCGACCGGCGCCACATCACAGCCGCGTGTCAACCCGGCCCAGGCGCCTGTCGCATTCCGCTTGAAACCGTCATCCACTTGACCCAGAATCAACCGGCCCCGGTTTTAGCGGTACCCGGCACCGGCGGCTTTCCAAAGCTTGTCATCCCGCGTTGCCGGCGGGCGGCGCCCGCTTGCATCCAGCACTTATGAAAATCAACCATAGAGGTGCGCATGTCGGATTTTTCCCTGATTGACAGCAATGACCCGCGTTACGCGACCCTGCAAAAGGGTTTCAACCTGCGCTTCCCCACCACGGGCCAGGGCGCCAACGCCATCTATGTCTGCAAGACCGCGCAGGACGTGCTCGACGCGGCCAACGCCGCGCTGGCCCAGGGCTGCCGCATCACGGTGCGCAGCGGCGGCCACTGCTACGAAGGCTTCGTGGCCAACAAACTGCCGCAGGACCACGGCCAGCCCCTGGCCATCATCGACCTGAGCCTGATGACCGGCCTGCGCTACCGCGAGGCCGGCGACATCCCCTCGCCCTGGAATCCCGCCGCGCGCTACCGCTTCGCGGCCGCGTCCGGCAACCAGAACTGGGACGGCTACCTGGACCTGTACAAGACCGCCAACCGCACCCTGCCCGGCGGCTCGTGCTATTCGGTCGGCTCGGGCGGGCACATCGTCGGCGGCGGCTACGGCCTGCTGTCGCGCCTGCACGGGCTGACGGTGGACTGGCTCTCGGGCGTGGACATCCTGGTGCCGCAAGGCCCGGGCGCGCGCAAGCTGGTCGCCAAGCACGTCAACCTGCACAGCACCGGCGCCGACCGCGACCTGTTCATCGCCTGCCGCGGCGGCGGCGGCGGCAACTACGGCATCATCCTGACCTACTACTACGCCGACCTGCCCGCCGCGCCGCAGGAAGCCTACTGGCTGTCGCTGTCCTACCCCTGGGCCAGCTTCGGCGCCGGCGCCACGGGCCGCGCCAACTTCGCGCGCTTCATGCACGCTTATTGGCAGTGGTTCGCCGACCACGACGCCGACTGGAACAGCCCCGACCCGGCCAAGGCCAACGGCGGCCTGTTCACGCTGCTGAAGGTGCAGCATCGCTCGACCGGCGACGTGGTGCTGAGCATCCAGTACACCGGCAAGGACGGCAAGGTCGGCGGCGCGCGCGACCAGCCGTTCCTGGACTTCGTCGCCACCATGAACGCGGCGGCCAGCGCCGCGCCCGCCGTCAACCTGTCCACGCATTGGTACGGCCCGTCGCACCGCGTGGTCCATCCCGCGCCGCGGATGCTGGCCCATGCGGTCAACGATGCGCAGAAGATGGACTGGCTGTGGCTGACGCAGAGCATCAACGGCTCGGGCAGCAACCAGCGCGGCAAGTACAAGTCCGCGTATCACAAGGCCAATTTCAGCGACGTCGAGATCATGGCCATGTGGGAATACCTGAACGGTTCGGACGACCCGCGCCTGAACCAGGCGCTGGTGCAGATCGACTCGTACGGCGGCCGCATCAACCGCAACGACGAGACGGCCAACCCGACCAGCGTGTGCCAGCGCTCGTCGCTGCTGAAGTCGCAGTTCCAGGTGTACTGGACCGATCCGGCCCAGGACGCCTTCCACATCAAGTGGATCGCCGACCTGTACGACGAGTACTTCGCGCAGTACGGCGGCAAGCCCAGCAACCAGCCGGGCTCGCCGTTCGAGGGGTGCTACATCAATTACCCCGACACCGACATGAAGTACACCGACGCCAGCCACAGCCACGTCGATCCGCAGTGGCTCGACCTGTACTACGGCAACAAGACCGCCGCGCTGATCGCCACCAAGCGCAGCGTCGATCCCGACAATCTCTTCCACCACGAGATGTCGATCCCGCTGGCCGCGCCGCAGGCGTGAAAAAGCCCGCCGCCATGCGCCGCGCGAGCGGCCATGACGGCGGGCGGGAAGTCCGCGACGGATCTCGCGCCGCGGACCGTGTCAGGCGGACAGCAGTTGCCAGGCCAGGCGCGCCGCCGCGCGGGCGCCATGGCCGTCGATATCGAAGCGCGGGCTGTACTCGGCCATGTCGGCCAGGCGCAGCTTGCCGCTGGCCTTGACGCGCAGCACGATCTCCTCGATCACCGCCATCGGCACGCCATAGGGCGCCGGCGCCGACACCCCCGGCATCACCGCCGCCGGCAGCACGTCCAGGTCGATGGTGAGGTAAACGTGGCGGGCCCGCGCCAGCAAGGCGTCGACGTTCGCCAGGCGCGCCGCCAGGTGGCGCTCCTGCATGTCGCGGTCCTCGACCCACACCGCGCCCACTTCGGCCGCGCGCGCATACAGCGCCGGCGTATTGGCCAGCCGCGACACGCCCAGGCAGGCATATTGCAGCGCCAGCCCCTGCGCCTCGCAGTAATGCGCGATCTGGTCGAACGGCGTGCCGGAACTGCCCGGCCGGCCGGTGCGCAGATCGAAATGCGCGTCCAGGTTCAGCACCAGCACCGGGCCCTCATCGCCCCGGTCCGCCAGCCAGCGCGCCAGGCCCTGGAAGCTGCCCCAGGCGATCTCATGGCCGCCGCCCAGCACCACCGGGCGGGCGCCCTGGCGCAACAGGTCGGCCACCGCCAGGCCCAGCCGCTCCTGCGCGTCTTCCAATTGGTCGCCTTCGCAGGCCACGTCGCCCGCGTCCAGCAGGCGCGTCAGGCCGTGCGCCGGCAGGCCGGCCATGTACTTGCGGATGCCGGCGGGGCCGGCCGCCGCGCCGATGCGGCCCTGGTTGCGGGCCACGCCCGCATCGCAGGCGAAGCCCAGCAGCACCGGCTCGCCCGCGGCCGGCATCTGGCCCGCGGCCGGCTCGACGATGTGCGCCAGGCGGCGCGTGTCGCCGCGCTCGGCACTGTCGTCGCGCGCGGTCCACAGGCTCCTGTCGAGTTGCGCCGCCGTCATGCCGCCCCCTGCCCCGTGCTCAGCACGGCCTGCAGGAACTCGCGGGTGCGGGCCTCGCGCGGCTGGCTGAAGATGACCTCGGGCGCGCCCGATTCCAGGATCACGCCGCCGTCCATCACCGCGACCACGTCGGCCACGTCGCGGGCAAAGCCCATCTCGTGGGTCACGACCATCATGGTCATGCCTTCGCGCGCCAGCAGCTTCATGACCTGCAGCACTTCGCCCACCAGTTCCGGGTCCAGCGCCGAGGTCGGTTCGTCGAACAGCATGACCTTGGGCTGCATCGCCAGCGCGCGGGCGATCGCCACGCGCTGCTTCTGGCCGCCCGACAGGCTGGCCGGCATGGCCGACATCTTCTGCGCCAGGCCGACCTTGCGCAGCAGGTCCTCGGCCAGCGCGTTGGCCTCGTCGCGGCCCATGCCGCGCAGCGTGCGCGGACCGACGGTGACGTTGTCCAGCACCGACAGGTGCGGGAACAGGTTGAAGCCCTGGAACACCATGCCGACCTGCATGCGCAGGCGGTTCAGCGCCGCCTCGGGCAACTGCTCGCCTTCGTTCTGCAGCATCTGGCCGCAGATCTCGACGGTGCCGCCCTGGGCCACTTCCAGCCCGTTGCAGCAGCGCAGCAGCGTGCTCTTGCCCGAGCCGCTGGGGCCGATCACCACCACCACCTGCGACGGCAGCACATCGAAGTCGATGCCGCGCAGCACGGCGTGGTCGCCATAGGATTTCTGCAGGCCGCGGATGCGGATCATTTCTTTCGGATTCGCGGCGTTCATTGCACCATCCCCCCCCGCGCGCAGGCGTTGCTCGATCCTGCGCAGTATCAACATGGCGGCCGTGGTCAGGACCAGGTAGATCAGCGCCACCACCAGATAGGTTTCCAGCGAGCGGTACGACACGCTGATGATCTTCTGCCCTTCGTGCATCAGGTCATGGATGGTCAACAGCGACACCAGCGCCGAATTCTTGATCAGCGCGATGAACTCGTTGCCCAGCGGCGGGATCATGCGCACCACCGCCTGCGGCAGGATGATGATGCGCATGGCCTGGCCCGACGACATGCCCAGCGAACGGGCCGCCTCGGTCTGGCCGCGGTCGACCGACTGGATCGCGCCGCGCACGATTTCCGACACGTAGGCGCCGGAATACATGCCCAGCCCCAGCACGCCGCAGGCGAACGCCGGCAGCGTCACGCCAAACTGCGGCAGGCCGAAGAACCAGATGAACAGCTGCACCAGCAACGGCGTGCCGCGAAAGAACAGCAGGTAGACGCTGCACAGGTTGTAGATGATGCGGCGTTGCGGGTTGAGCCGGCCGACGCCGACCAGCAGGCCGATGACGCAGCCCAGCAGCAAGGCGCCGGCGGTCACCTCGATGGTGACCACCGCGCCGCGCACCAGCGCGTCGAAGTCGGCGAAGACGGGGGCAAAATCCAGGTTCATTTCGCGGGCGCCTCGAACCACTTGTTGACGATGGCCTGGTAGCTGCCATCGGCCTTGATCTTCTGCAGCGCCTCATTCAGGCCGCGCGTCAGCTCCGGCTTGTTCTTGGGCACGGCGATGCCGTAGTCCTCGGTGGTGACCTGGTCGGCCAGCACGGTCAGGTCGGTGGTGCTCTGGGCGAACAGCTTGGCGGCCGGCTTGCCGGTCACGGCGGCATCGGCGCGGCCGATCTGCACCAGGTTGAACATCTCCTGGTTCTTCTCGACCTCGACGCGCTGCACCGACGGGTAGTGTTCCTTCAGGTAGTTGACCGACTTGGTGCCGACCTGCACCGACACCTTGCGGCCGTCCAGGTCCTTCAGCGTCTTGATCGGGCCGTCCTTCTTGGTCAGCACGACCAGGCCGCCGGCGTAGTAAGGATCGGTGAAGTCCACCACCTTGCTGCGCTCGGGCGTGATGTAGATGGCGGACACGGCGATGTCGGCGCGGCCGGCCTGCAGGGCGGGAATCAGGCCCTTGAAGTCGATGTCGATCCATTCGACCTTCTTGCCCATGGCGGCGGCCAGGGCCTCGACCAATTCGATGTCAAAGCCGGTGCGCTTGCCGTCCTTGACGAACTCCATGGGCGGGAAGGTGGCGTCGGTCACGGCGCGGATGGTTTCCTGGGCGTGGGCGGTGCCCATGCTCCAGGCCAGGCCCAGGGTCAGGGCGGCGGTCAGCAGGGTGCGGCGAGTAGTCATGGCGAATCCTGATAGGAAGAAGTGGATACGGATACGGCGATCGGTACGGCGTGGGGTGTGGCGTCTAGAGAGGCGGCGGGAATGTGGGGGACAGCGTGAAATGCATGGAAGGCGGAAACCGGCGGCGTCAGTGCGCCTGCAGCCTGCCCGAGATGCGGCGGGCGGCCGCGACGGTCAGGTCGATGAAGGCCTGCGGCCGCTGGGCGGCGCGGGTGGACGGAGCCATCAGCGTGATGGAGGCCACCGCCTGGTTGGCGCGCTGGAAGATCGGCACGCTCACGCCCCAGACGCCGGCGTCGACTTCGCTGTCGGTCACGGCATAGCCCTGGGCGCGGATGGCCTCGAGTTCGTCGGTCAGGCGCACCGGATCCACGCCCGACTCGCGCGCCAGGATGGCCAGCGCGGCCTGCTGGCGCGGGGCCGGCATGAAGGCCAGCAGCGACTTGGCCGAGGCGCCGCGCGCCAGCGGCAGGCCGCGGCCCTTGGTGAAGGAACAGCGCAGCGGATGCTGGCTCTCGACCATGTCCAGGCACACGGCCTGGTCCTTGACCGCCACCAGCAGGCCGATGGTCTCGCCCGACGCGGCGGCCAATGCCGCCATGTCCGGCTGCGCTTCATGGATCAGGAACGAGGATTGGTCAAAACCCCAGGCCAGTTGCACGCACAGCGGACCGGGGCCGTATTCGCCCTCGTGCTCGGCGACGAAGCCCCAGCGCTTGAGCAGGGCCACCTGGCGGTAGAGCGTGCTCTGCGCCAGGCCGGTCTTCTCGGCCAGCGCGGCGATGCTCAGGGGGCCATCGTGCCGGGCCAGCGTGGCCAACACGTAAAGCACCCGGTCCGCGCCCGGCCCTACCGACTGATCCATCAACAAGCTCTCCTGGTGGTGATGGCGGCGAGATTATCAATTTATGGTGGTATCGGTCGAAATTTTTCCCACTCAATGAGAACTTACAGGGAAAACCCCGAAACACACGATCACAAACCCGATCCGCAAGGCCTGCCAGCGCCACGCCGGGCCGCCGTCCCGAGAGCGCGCCAGAGCTGCGCGGCCCCGGCCCGCCAGCCGGCGACTGCCAATAAAAAACCCGCCGGAAGGCGGGTTTCGGAACCAGCGGGACGCGGCCGGGATCAGGGCGTCGCGGGCTTGTCGTAGTTGTTCAGCCGCACCCCGGACACGCCGCCCACATTGGGCGCGTTGGCGGGCTTGGCGGGCGCGGCCGGCTGGGCCAGCGGCGGCGGCGCGTCCAGCGGCGCGGGCTGCGCGGCGGGCGGCGCCGCAGCGGTGTCGGCCGGCGCGACGCCGGTCGCCGCCTCGGCGGCCTCGGCCGGGCCCGGTTC
>NZ_CYTY01000068.1:0-23146 GCF_001298995.1 Achromobacter sp. 2789STDY5608615 | reverse complement strand
CGGCAACAAAGGTTTTTAACCCTGGACTCTATTTCGGTGCCGTACTAAGTCTGGGGGCAGGTCAAAGCTGATCCAGCTGGGCTTGCAATGCGTCGATCTGGGCGTTGACTGCGTCGATAGCCTTCTTCACCATTGTCTTGATGTTTCTTTGCCCAACGAGGCATTGTCATCTGTGGGGGTAGGCAGCAGCTGGAAGTCTCGACCAAAGGCATGAATACCGCAGCCGTCGACGGTGCCCGCAGGATCCCACTGTCCGTTTCTGGTCACAATGATCGCTTCACCTATGATTGCGACTCGGAGGGCAAAGACCCAGAAAGTGGATTCTGACTGCCTGATCATCCCGTATTGGACCTGGCCCATAGTGACGGACTGTGGCGTTGGTATCAGGCCAAGAGTCCATCTCAGTGCGATGCCGACGGGCCAGAGGCGTGCGCGAACGCTTGTGGGCTTGAAGTACAGGAGCTTGACGCGGGTTGCCATGGCAGACCCCTTTCGTGTGTAACGCAAGGTCAGCCTATCAAAGCTCCTTGCTACCACGTACAGGGGATAACCCTATGATTTGTCCTCTGGACATAGGATGAATACGCCTGGGAGCGGCCGTGCTTGCGAGCGGCCGGCTTGGTGGCGTGCCGAACTTCTTGAGCAGCAGCTCGGCGTCCTTCAGGGTCTGGTAGTGGCTGCACATGCCACCCTCTCATGGGATGGCCAGATAGGGTCCACCGGGCGAAGGTTGCCGCCATTGATGCATATTCGGTTACAGTCAAATACCCTCAGTTAAGGAGTGCATCATGCGGTCTCTTCTTTTCGCGGTTGTTCTGAGCGCTGCCGCCGCGCCAGTTGCTGCGCAAATGAACTGTAATACGATCGGCGTATCGACCTTCTGCACGGACGCTGGCGGCAATAGTTACACGGCAAATACCATCGGTGGCGCGACCTTCATCAACGGATCGAATGGCTACTCAGCGGTGCAAAATTCTATTGGCGATAGCACGTTTGGCTCCGATAGCAATGGTCGTACTTGGAACGCGAACACGATTGGAGGCACGACCTTTGGCAGCGACAGCAACGGCTACACGTGGTCGGCGAATTCTATTGGTGGCTCCACTTTCTTGAACGATAGTGATGGTGGCAGTGCTATGTGCAATCAGATAGGCGGCACGGTGTTCTGTCAGTAGGGCGAGGCGGTGTGCGACTCTCGTTCACGCAAATCGCTTCTTAAGCATCGTCAACGCGGTGTGTACCTTACAGTTGCTGCGATCTGTCGACGTGCTTGATCAGCTTGCCGAGCTCGGCCGCCGCGTAGTGCGACGTCATGCTGCCATCGGTGTGCCCCAACCGCACCCGTCCGTCTTTATGTAGCGCGCCCACGGCCCGCAATAGGCGGCCGAAGGTGAGCTCAAATCGTGCGCCCGCAACCGCCTGAACGCCCTGTGGGCCGGTATCCCATGGGGCAGTGTCCACTTTCGCAGCGCGTTTTCCTCTATACGTTGTCGTTTATCCGGTGCAGCAACCTGCCGGCGTAGGGGGAGATCCACTATGAGTGCTGCCCGCGCTGGCCATCAGTTGCCGCCTGACCAACACGGTTCAGGACTACCGGGCGCTCCTGGCGGTCTGCACCTCGCAATCCTCGAACTTGTCGCCGAAGTCTCAATGAGCGGGACGGACTCGAGTCTGGGCCGCATGCGCGCATCGCACCACTTCCGCGCACAGATTCAGAATCTGCACGACGCGCCGCGGCGCGAGGTTAGCTGTCCGCGGCGCCCGGCCAGCATTGGGGGGGAGAAAGATGGCAAGCCGCTGTTGCGACTACAGCCTCGAGTATGTGGCCACCATCAGCCCCGTTGATGCCCTTGTCTTGCCTTAGAAATATCTGTAGAGTTTCGCTATGCAGCATGGGTTTGAGACGCCGCCACCGGCAAAGTTCTCGACCTATAGTCCGCCGCCGCCAAAGGGCTCGTCGGACTAGCTGGATTCTCAAGTTGTGGTCGACTTTCAGAGTCCTTTCGGCACCGTTTCGGCGGCGCCATCGCTGCATCTGCTTTACCTCAGCTTGCCCATGGTTTCTCTTTCCAATGGCTGGCGAATTAAACGACCGATTTCTCCAGCGCATGTATGGAAACGCGAAATCATGAAGCGCAAATCTTCGTCTATTCAGGCACGTAATACCATTCTCGTCCGTGATATCGCGGACAAACTCTCGGCCATGACGCCCCAACCGGCATCAAAGTTTGTAACCTTATCGGCGTGGCTCGAACTCGTTTCCGCGGCTCGCGGCTTCGGCAGTTACGCTGCCTACACCCAGGCCGTCAAGGACAACGCTGAGCCGGCCGATGTCAAGAAGACGCAGCTCTGGCTGGTCGATCCCGAGGTAGTCGATTCGCGCAGTGCCAGCTTGGGCCTAGCCCATCTGCTCAATGTGTATGACGTGGTCGATGGGCTGCGGATCGTGGTTAAGGAGCTGATGGAACGGTTTCCGGATGGCTCGCTGAAAATCGAGCTTGAGCCGGCTGCTTTCTTCGAGGTGGACACCGGATCGATCGTCTTTGACGCGCTTGGCTACGCGCTTAACCCGGCGCCGAAAACGCGTGACGATCTGGCTAATCGGGATCTCGATCTGACCGTCGACGAGAACGAGTTGTCGGTGGCTAGGATCGGACCGCTGCCTGACAAGGTCGGCGGTTGGCTCCGTGCGTCCTTTACCGGGCAAGCGATTCAGGACGATTCGCGCGGCGAGTACGCCGACCCCGACGACGAGGTGTCGGTCGATTTCACCGCCCGCGTCCGCTTGCAGCGCACCGGTAAGCAGCTGTACTCGGGTTGCAAGGCGGAAATTCTGACCCTCTACGGTCACGCTGCTGGCAGCTTCAAGCCGGATCCTGATACCGATCCGGGAGAACTCGACTCCACCAAGTACGACGACATGGTCCGCTAACCACGATCGCGGGCCTGGTGCTCACCAAGGGCGCCGCGTCAACTGCGGCGCCTTTTTCTGCAGCATGGTCTTCTCGATGCCGAGTCCTTTTTCCCGACCGCGTTGTGCTCGTGACAGTTAGCCTCGCATGGTGGGTGCACTGGCGGGTATTGGAAATAAAATATTTTAATTAATTGATTTTATTGATTTTCTGGCGGAAGCGGTGGGATTCGAACCCACGAAGGGTTTAACCCCTTGCCGGTTTTCAAGACCGGTGCAATCGACCACTCTGCCACGCTTCCTGCTGCCGCAATGTACTGCGGAAGCGGCAATCCGGCCGCCAGGCAAACACTCTACCCGGCGAAAACACGACTTGCCGTAAAGGGCGCAATAATAATCCATTTGCTGCGAAGGAGGCACGCGATGCACGCTGTAGAAATCTCCCGCCCGGGCGGCCCCGAGGTCCTGGTCCCCGTCGAACGCCCCACGCCCGAGGCCGGCAAGGGCGAAGCCCTGATCAAGGTCAGCGCCGCCGGCGTGAACCGTCCCGACGTGTTCCAACGCAAGGGCAACTACGCGCCGCCTCCCGGCGCGTCCGACCTGCCGGGCCTGGAAGTGGCCGGCGAGATCGTCGGCGGCGACCTGGCCGGCAGCGGCTTCGCGGTGGGCGACAAGGTCTGCGCGCTGGTCGCGGGCGGCGGCTATGCCGAATACTGTGTCGCGCCGACGGCCCAGTGCCTGCCGATCCCCAAGGGCCTGTCCGACATCGAGGCGGCCGGCCTGCCGGAAACCTACTTCACCGTCTGGAGCAACGTGTTCGACCGCGGCCGCCTGGCCGACGGCGAGATCCTGCTGGTGCACGGCGGCGCCAGCGGCATCGGCACCACGGCCATCCAGCTGGCCCGCGCCATGGGCCACACGGTCTACGCCACCGTCGGCAGCGACGAGCGCGCCCGCGCGGTCGAGGCCCTGGGCGCGGCGCGCGGCATCAATTACAAGACGCAGGACTTCGTCAAGGAAGTGAAGGACGCCACTGGCGGCCGCGGCGTCGACGTGATCCTGGACATGGTGGCCGGCGACTATATCGCCCGCGACATGCAATGCCTGGCCGACGACGGCCGCATCGTCATCATCGCCCAGCTGGGCGGCGCGCAGGCCAACGTCGACACCAGCCAGGTCATGCGCCGCCGCCTGACCATCACCGGCTCCACCCTGCGGCCGCGCCCGGTCGACTTCAAGGGCGCCATCGCCCGCGCGCTGCGCCAGCGCGCCTGGCCGTTGCTGGAGCAGGGCGCCATCAAGCCGATCGTGCACGCCACCTTCCCGCTGGCCCAGGCCGGCCAGGCCCACGCCATGATGGAAAGCGGCGAGAACATCGGCAAAATCATCCTGACCGCGTAAGAAACGCGCGGTGTTCGGCGCGGCGCCGCGCAACAGGATACAATCACGGGTTTCGCCTGGAATTATTTCCAGGCCAGCCCGTGGGCGGGTGCTTTTCCCCCGGGTTCATCCACTCTGACATTTGCGCCATGACTTCAGTCGAACACCGCGCCCGCCTCGTGCTGGGCAACTGGAAGATGCACGGCAACCTGGCCGAGAACGCCGCGTTGCTGACCGAACTGCGCGCCGCGGATGCCGCCAGCCATTGCGAAATCGGCGTCTGCGTTCCGTTTCCTTACCTGGCGCAGGCTGCCTCGGCCCTGACCGGCAGCGCCGTGTCCTGGGGCGCGCAGGACGTCAGCGCCCACGACAAGGGCGCCTACACGGGCGAAGTCTCGGGCGCCATGCTCAAGGAATTCGGCTGCCGCTATGCGCTGGCCGGCCACTCCGAGCGCCGCGTGCTGCACGGTGAAACCGACCAGATGGTCGCCGACAAGGCCCGCGCGGCCCTGGCCGCCGGCCTGACCCCGGTGGTCTGCGTGGGCGAGTCCCTGGCCGACCGCGAAGCCGGCAACACGCTGGCCGTGATCGAGCGCCAGCTCAAGCCGGTGCTGGCGCTGGGCGCCGAGGCCGTGTCGCGCATGGTGCTGGCCTACGAGCCCGTCTGGGCCATCGGCACCGGCCGCACCGCCAGCCCCGAGCAGGCGCAGGAAGTCCACGGCGCCATCCGCGCCGCCCTGGCCGCGCTGGGTGCGGCACAGGTTCAGGTTTTGTACGGCGGCAGCGTCAAAGCTGCCAATGCCGCCAGTTTGTTCGCCATGACTGATATCGACGGAGCCCTGGTCGGCGGCGCGTCGCTCGTGGCCGAAGAATTTTTGCGAATCGCCGCCATCTAAGTTTCCGTTCCGGAGTCTGTAATGCCCTTGATGCTCAAACTTCTGCTGGCCGTCCAAGTGATCTCGGCGCTGGCTATCATCGTGCTGGTCCTGCTGCAGCAGGGCAAAGGCGCCGACATGGGGTCCGCGTTCGGCAGTGGCTCGTCGGGCAGCCTGTTCGGCGCCACCGGCGCGGCCAACTTCCTGTCGCGCGCCACCAAGTGGGCCGCGGTGGTCTTCTTCGCGTCCACGGCCGGCCTGGCCTATGTCAGCCACAAGGGCACGAGCGGTCCCGCCGTCGAGTCCGGCGTGATGCAGAACTTCCCGGCCGACCGTTCCGTGCCGCAGGTGCCGGGCGCCGCGCCCGCCCCGCAAGGCGCCGGTGCCTCGTCGGTGCCGGGCGCTTCGTCCGTGCCGGGCGCCGCATCGTCGGTTCCTGGCGCCGGTTCGGCCCCGGCCCCGGCCCCGGCCGCCCAGCCGGACGCCTCGGTGCCGTCGGCCCCGGCGCCCGCCGCTGGCGACAAGCCGGCCGAGACGCCCGCCAAGTAAGCGTCCCGACCCCATGAAAAAGGCCGGCTATCGCCGGCCTTTTTTCATGGCGTTCCGCCTTGGAACGCCGAGGGTCTTGCGGGAGATGCGCTCAGGCGCCCGGCAGCATGTGGCGCGCCGAGACGGCGAGGATGCGCTCGGCGGATTCGCGCAGCTGGCGCGCTTCGCGGTAGGCCCGCAGGGACACGACGGCATCGTAGCGGCGTGAGCTGCGCGGGCCGGCGAGCAGCGTGGGACGGCGGGTCAGGATCGGGGATATCAGACGTTGCATGGTGGAGCCTTTCTACGGGCCTGAGGCCCTGTTGTGTATGGCTGGCATCGTAAGCCGGCCGGGCATGCGCGCCAACGAATTCCCTTTCATATGAATATCCGGGAGGAATTCCCCGGGAACGGCCCGGGCGTGCGCATGACCCTGCCAGTATTGCCGGTCGACATGACAGATTGATGCCAGGCGCGGCGCGGCTTGTAAGGGGGTGTTGCCCGGCGCGTGAGGGGCTGGAACGACAGGACGGGGGGGATTCACGCGAATCGCCAATTGCGTGATAGAATGTTCGACTTCCTAGGAAAGCATGGCTTTTCTAGCGATAGTTAGCCGACGTGGTGAAATTGGTAGACACGCTATCTTGAGGGGGTAGTGGCGAAAGCTGTGCGAGTTCGAGTCTCGCCGTCGGCACCAGGAATCAAGAAAAGCCCGCTGGAACGCAAGTTCCAGCGGGCTTTTTGCTTTGTAGCGCTTGCCGCCTGGTTGTCTTGCTGCGCCAGGTTCCTTTGCGGCGCTTGCCGCTGCGGGCGATGCTTCGGACGGTTCGCCCCTGCATCACCCCGTTCAGGCTTGTCAGCCACTCCGTCAACTCAAACCTTTCATTTAGCTGTTATTAACCCGTCATGTTGGACAGCGATCATGCCGGCAGGCTGGGTCGCGGGTGAGCCAGTCGATAACAGCGACATTGACAGGAAAACTGATGAGTTCTTCGGACCAGGACGATATCCCGTCCAACCCCTCCACGGCACCGCATTTCAACGAAGTGGTGCGGCGCGCCGTGTCGCGGCGCGGCTTTCTCAAGGCCGGCCTGGGCGCCGGCGCCGTCGGTTTCATGGGCGCGGGCCTGACGGCCTGTGGCGGCGATGACGACGATGATTCGTCCAATGGCAACCCTGGCAACCCGGGCGGCGAGACGCCCGCCAAGCCGGTGGAGCTCAATTTCAAGGCCGTGCCCATCAGCACCGCCGACACCGTGGTGGTCCCCGAGGGCTACCAGTTCGCCGTGATCAGCCGCTGGGGCGATCCGCTCTTCACCGGCGCGCCGGCATTCAAGGCCGACGCCAGCAACGGCGGCGACGACCAGGCCCGCCAGCTGGGCTACAACCACGACGGCCTGCACTTCTTCCCGATCGACGGCAGCGACAGCGTCAACGGCAGCAGCGTGGAAGGCCTGATGGTCACCAACCACGAATACACCACGCCGGAATACTTCTACCCCGTCGGCGTGCAGCCCGGCAACGCGCAGTGGAACCTGGACTGGGTGCGCAAGTCGCAGCACGCGCACGGCGTGTCGGTGCGCCACCTGCGCCTGGCCAACGGCAAGTGGGAAGCGGTGCTGGATTCGCCGTTCAACCGCAGCGTCAACGCCAACGTCGCCATGCAGCTGGTCGGCCCGGCCGCGGGCAACCGCCTGGTGCGCACCAACGCCGACCCGTCGGGCACGCGCTGCTTCGGCACCTTCGGCAACTGTGGCAACGGCTACACGCTGTGGAACACGTACCTGACGTGCGAAGAGAACTTCACCGATTATTTCGGCGTCGGCACCGCCGACCCGGCCACGGTGAACTATCCCGATGTCGAATACCAGGCGCACATGGAGCGCTACAAGGGCTCGGGCAAGACCTCCAGCAGTTCGTACCGCTGGGACCACTACGACAATCGCTTCAACTGGGCGCAGGAGCCCAATGAATACAACCGTTGCGGCTGGGTGGTGGAAATCGATCCGTTCGATCCGAACTCCACGCCCAAGAAGCTGACCGCGCTGGGCCGCTTCAAGCACGAGAACGCCGCGATGACGCTGGCCGACGACAAGCGCGTGGTGGTCTACATGGGCGACGACCAGGTCAGCGAATACATCTACAAGTTCGTGTCCGACGGCAAGTACGACCCGGCCCGCCCGGCGCTGAACCGCCTGTTGCTGGACAAGGGCACGCTGTACGTCGCGCGCTTCCTGGACGGCGCGGCGCAGGGCGACGCCATGGGCGTGGGCGAGTGGATTGCGCTCAAGCTCGACACCCCGGCGCAGGCCGGCGGCACGCTGGGCGCGATGTTCAACCAGGACATGGGCGAACTGCTGGTCAAGACGCGCCAGGCCGCCGACGCCGTGGGCGCGACGCCGATGGACCGGCCCGAGTGGATCACCACCCATCCGACCACCCGCGAAGCCTACGTCACGCTGACCAACAACAGCTCGCGCGGCAGCGGCAGCGCGCGCTATCCGGGCGGCCCCAACCACCCGGGCGCCAATGACGCCAACCCCCGCACCGGCAACCAGTACGGCCAGATCGTGCGCTGGCGCGAGAAGAACGGCGACCCGGCGTCGCTGACCTTCGAGTGGGACATCTTCGTGCTGGCCGGCAACCCGACGCTGTACCCGCGCACCGACCTGCGCAGCGGCTCGGCCAACGTCACTGCCGACAACACCTTCAACAGCCCCGACGGCCTGGCCTTCGACAAGCGCGGCCTGCTGTGGATCGAGACGGACGGCAACTACTCCAACACCGGCGTCTACGCCGGCCAGGGCAACAACCAGATGCTGGTGGCCAACCCGGCCACCAAGGAGATCCGCCGCTTCATGACCGGCCCGGTCGGTTGCGAAGTGACCGGCCTGACCTGGACGCCCGACCAGAAGTACCTGTTCATCAACATCCAGCACCCGGGCGAAGGCCCGAGCGTGACGGATGCGCAGAATAACCCGCTGATGGCCTCGAAGTGGCCCGACGACGCCAGCGCCAGCCGGCCGCGTCCGGCCACGGTGGTGATCTGGAAGCAGGACGGCACGGCCGTCGGCAGCTGAAGCCGCGTGCGCGGCCGCGGGCTTGTCCCGTGGCCGCCGGCATGCCTGATGACGTATCGGCCGGCGCCTTGTGCGCCGGCTTTTTCTTGCGCGGGCGTCTTGTCCGCCGATGGGGGGCGACCGCGCGCGAGCGCGGGCCGCCGCTATCGCAGATGGTGGCCGAAGGCGATGGCCGCCACGACGAAGGTGATGGCGCCCGCCGCCGCCAGCCAGTTGGCGCGCCTGGCCGCCAGGGCATCGCGCCGCGCCATGCCGATCAGCGCCGCCACCAGCGACCACAGCGCCGTGAACGCCAGCAGGGTCAGCGTGTAGACGAAGTTCGAAAGATCGTAGCCGCCGCCGCCGATGGACCGATAGCCGGGGCTTTTGGGCCAGAGCAGGGCGACATGCCAGCCCGCGATCACGACGAACACGGCAAGCCAGATCAGGAATCGTCGGTCTTTCAGCATCGATGGGATCTCCGGGTTGGCACGCGCCTAGTCTGACACCGATGCGCCGGCGCTGAAACCCGTCGGTTTGCCGGCATCGCGGCATTACCGCATTACCGCATTACGGCGTCGCGGCATCACGGCATGACAGCATCACGGCGCCAGTCGCGACCAGTCCGCGGTGCCGGCCGACGGAATATCCATGCCCGTCCCATCGTCCACCCTGCACGCGCGCCGCGGATCACTGCGGCGTTCACGCCATGGACTAGGGTATTTTTTGTAATCATAGTTATATATAATTAATCATACTTATTTAATAGTTTTAATAAATTCACCAGATAGGCATTCCCGGCCAGGCCGGTTGCCGCAGGAGGTTTCATGCAGGATTCCCATTCCCCCTCACGCTCCCTGCGCAGCACGGGCGGTTTGATCATGCTCGGGTTCACCGTCGTTCTTTGCCTGATGGTGTTGCTGACCGTGGTCGGCATCACCCAGGTGAACCGGATGAATGGCGCGCTCAGCGCCATCAACGACGTCCATGGCGTCAAGCAGCGCTACGCCATCACCTTCCGCGGCAGCGTCCACGACCGTTCGATCGCGCTGCGCGACGCGGTGCTGGCCAATCCCGGCGAGCTGCGCGCGCTGGCCGCCGACATCGAGCGCCTGAAGCGGCAATACGATGAGGCCGCCGCGCCGATGGATGCGTTGTTCGCGCCGGGCGCGCAGGTGTCGCAGCAGGAGCGCGACACGCTGGCCGGCATCAAGGAGATCGAGACGCGCACGCTGCCCGTGGTGCAGCGCCTGTTGGCGGCGCTGGAGCGAGGCGACGCGGCGCAGGCGCGGCCGTTGCTGGACCAGGCGCGGCCGCTGTTCGTGCAGTGGCTGGCCGCCATCAACCGCATGATCGACCTGGAAGAGCGCCTGATGAAGGACCAGAGCGACATGGCGCGCCGCGTGGGGATCGACTTCCAGCAGCTGATGCTGGCCTTGACCGGCGCCGCGATCCTGCTGGGCGCGGGCCTGGCCTGGCTGATCGCCCGCCGCATCACCCGCGCGCTGGGCGCCGAACCGGCCGCGCTCAAGCACATCGCGCAATCGGTCAGCGCCGGCGACCTGGCCAGCCCGATCGCGGTCAAGCCGGGGGACGAGAGCAGCATCCTGGCGACGCTGGCGGGCATGCAGCGCAACCTGGCTTCGGTGGTGGGGGGCGTGCGCCAGCATGCCGACGCGGTGTCGGTGGTGAGCGTGCAACTGGCCGAGGGCAATGCCGATCTGTCGGCCCGCACCAGCGACGAGGCCCGCGCCCTGCGCCAGACGGCCGACTCGATGGAAGAGCTGACCGGCGCGGTCAAGCGCAATGCGCACGACGCGCAGGAGGCCGGCGTCATGGCGGGCCAGGCCATGGACGCGGCGCGCCAGGGCAGCCAGACCATGCATGCGGTGGTCGATACCATGGAACACCTGTCGAAGGCGTCGGCGCAGATCTCCGAGATCACGTCGGTGATCGAGGGCATCGCCTTCCAGACCAACATCCTGGCGTTGAACGCCGCGGTCGAGGCGGCGCGCGCGGGCGAGCAGGGCAAGGGCTTCGCCGTGGTCGCCAGCGAAGTGCGCTCGCTGGCGCAGCGCTCGGCTACCGCGGCCAAGGAGATCAACACGCTGATCAGCCAGTCGGCCGAGACGGTGCGCCAGGGCGTCGAGCGCGTCGGCGCCGCGGGCGAGACCATGGACCTGATCCTGGACTCGATCACCCAGACCACCGCGACCATGCACGGCATCGTGCAGGCCTCGGTCGAGCAGACCGGGCGCATCGAGCACGTGGCGCGGGTCATCGCGCAGCTGGACGAGGATACGCAGAAGAACGCGCAACGCGTCGAGGAAGCGTCGGCCGGGGCCGAGGCGCTGCGCGAGCAGGCCGCGGACCTGCGGCAGGCGGTTTCCGCGTTCCGCGTGGGCGGCGCGGGGGCAAGGGCGGATGTGCGCATCGCGCCCGCGGGCAATGGGCTGCTGCTGCCGGCCTGATCGCGTCGCGGCCGCCGGGGCGGGCGGCCGGGCGCGCTACACGGCGGCCAGCGGTTCCGCCTGGTAGGCGCGGTGCAGCCGCTCGATGAAGGCGTCCGCCGGGGGCAGGGCGATGCCGGCGACCCGGCTGACCGCGATGCCCGGCGTCCAGGAATTCATGACCGCCGCGCCTTGCAGCCTGGCGACGTCGGCGGGCGCGATGGGGCGAGTCCGCTGCGGCACGCCCATCCGCGCCAGCTGCCGCTGCACGATGCCCATGGTGGTGCCGACCAGCATCTCCGCCTCGGGCCACACCACCGCTTCGCCATCCCAGAACGCCAGGTTCCAGATCGAGGCCTCGCTCAGGCGGCCCTGGCGGTCGACGAACGCGACGTCGTCGTAGCCGGCCTCGGCGGCCTGCCGCAGGTAGTAGGTCTTGGCGGCCTCGCCCACGTGCTTGATCGACGGCACCAGGCGTTCGTGCGCGACCGTGGCCAGCGCCAGCGGACCGGCCGGACCGTTGGCGGGCGGACCGGTGCGCACCAGCACCCGCGGCCGCGCGTCCGGGCCGGCCACGGTGAATTCGCCAGCGGGGGAATAGAGCGTGGCGGTCAACGACTGGTCGGCCGGGCCGGCCTGGATCGCCGCGCGCAGGCGGGCGCGGATCTCGTCGTCCGGCAAGGCCTGGCCGAACAGCGTCTGCGAGGCGGCGCGCAGCCGTCCAAGGTGCAGGTCCAGGCCGCGCACCTGGCGCCCGCGCACCTGCAGCGCCGTGAAATGGGCATAGCCGGCGAACGCCAGCGGCGCCAGTTCCACCGGGGTGGCGGCCTGGCCATCGAGTTCAACGACAAAGGAATCGGCGTCTGCCGGCATGGGAAATCTCCAGGAAGGGGCGCCGCGCCGCGGATTGCCGGGCGGGCGAAGAGTCGGGATCGAGGCGCAGGGCCTGTTCGGTACGAGCACTATCCGCGATCGCGGCGGGCCTGGGAAACGAATGATTTTCAACCGATCTTCAAGCGGAACTTGAAGATTGGCGCGATGCGGGAGGGCGTTGGCATGCGCATGGCATGCCAGGCGAATCGGTGCGCCATCCTTCCGGTCGAGCGGCATTCGCTACAAAACTGGAACAGTTTGTTCCGGGAAAAAGCGCCGTTTTAGGGCCCGCAAAGGTGGCCGCCCGCGGCCTCGGCCAGTAGAATTTGCTCACTCGTTACCCTCTATCTACCAGTCGAAAGGCATATCCTCATGAGCAACGCATACCTCGACGCACTGAAGAAGCGCCGTACGCAATATTCGCTGGGCCGCAACCTGTCCGCCTCGAAAGAGGAACTGGCGTCCCTGATCCAGGAAGCGATCAAGCACAGCCCCTCGTCGTTCAATTCGCAGAGCTCGCGCGCCGTGGTCCTGTTTGGCGCCGAAAGCGACAAGCTGTGGAACCTGGCCATCGAGGAAGTGCGCAAGGTCGCCCCGGCCGAAGGCTTCGACAAGACCGAAGCCAAGCTCAAGAGCTTTGCCGCCGGCGTCGGCACCGTGCTGTTCTTCGAAGACCAGGACGTGGTGCGCAGCCTGCAGGAGAAATTCGCGCTGTACGCCGACAACTTCCCCGTGTGGTCGGAACAGGCGGGCGGCATGGCCCAGCTGTCGGTCTGGACCGCGCTGGCCAACGCCGGCGTGGGCGCCAGCCTGCAGCACTACAACCCGCTGATCGACGCCGCCGTGGCGCGTGAATGGAACATCCCCGCCAGCTGGAAGCTGCGCGCGCAGATGCCGTTCGGCTCGAACGAAAACGGCTTCGGCGAAAAGGGCTTCATGGACGACGCCGAACGCTTCCGCGTGATTGGCTGATCCGGCGGGCGCCTGGCGCCCGGACCGAAAAACCCGCACGTCCCCCTCACGGGACCTGCGGGTTTTTTCATGGCATGCGTCTGCCCGGCATGGGGCGGGAAAACCCGCGGACCGTGGGCGAGCGGGCGCAACCGCGGGGTTGGGCGGACGGCGGGCAGGCATAATCCGGGGTTTTGTCCGTATCCAGAAAGGCCCTTCCGTGACCGACGCCGTACCCATCAGCCAAGCCGACTACGACCTGCCCCTCGAGACGCTGGAGGCCCATCTGCTGGCCCAGCGCCAGCGCGCCGCCGACGTGGTCAACGCGGCCACGCGCACCTGGACCTGGATACGCCACGGCGCGTTCCTGGCGTCGATCGTCATCGTCGGCATCGAGAAGCTGACCACCGGCAAGGTCGGCGCGCACACGGCGGTCTTCGCCAGCGTGATGCTGCTGATGGCGCTGAGTTTCATCGCCGCCGCCAAGACCCGCCGCATCATCAAGGGCCTGGGCAACGGCCAGCCGACGCCGAAGTGGGTGCTCAAGCGCATGATCCGCAAGACCATTTTCAAGGGCGCCGCGAGCCTGAAGGGATCGGCACGCTTTTATCCGGACCGCTTCGTGCTGGACCAGAATGGCAGCCACTTCGAGTCCGACTATGAAAACGACAAGATCGAACTGATGGCGCTGACGCCGGATTATCTGCAGATCATTCCGGTGCAGCGCCAGGACGTGCCGGACGAGGTGTATTTCATTCCGCTGGCGCAGGTCAGCCAGCCCGAGGAATTGCTGAAGTTCCTGAGCGGCAAACCGAATTATGTGGATGCGGCCTGAGACGCCTATTCGTAGGCCTGCCTGTCCGCCGACCACTTGAACGTGCGCTTCCATTTGCCGCCTTGCTGGCGCAGCTGGAGGTCGAAATAGCCGCCGGTCTTGCCCGACAGGATCACCAGGGAATTGCTGGCGTCGGATTCGTCATGCTCGCGCGTGCCGTCGGGATTCCAGTCGCCGGCGATGGTCTTGACGAACGACATGGGCCGGGCGAACGCGACGCGCAGCGTCGCGCCGTCGATGCGGAACAGATACAGGGCCTCGAAGTCGGCGCCGCCGCCCGCGTAGCCTTCGCTCCAGCCGGCGCGCAGGCCGAACGCGGTGCTGTCCGGCGCGATCTTGTAGGGCGCCAGGTCGAAGCGTTTCCAGCTTGCCGGGGCGGACAACATGGGGGCGCCGGCGTCCTGCATCGCCAGGTCGATGGGCGGGTCGATATTGGTGTCGCTCCAGTCGGTCGGCGTGGTCACAGGAGATTCGGTGCGCGCCACCAGCCTGGGCGCGGCGCCGGGCGCCGTGTCGAAGACGCCGACCCAGACGTCGGTCCGGTCTTCGTCTTGCGACAGGCTGTTGCAGTCGCCGCCGCCGTACTGTTTGAGCCGTTCCGCGCGCTCGGCGCTGGCCGCCAGGCACACCAGCGCCACGTAGGCGCCGGGGCGCTGCGGCCAGGCCTTGGCGCCGGCCACCAGCAGACGCTTGGGGTTCTGGCCGGGCGCCAACTGCCGCAGCAGGAAATCGCTGCTGAAGCCGGCCGGCAACTGCGTGCCCAGGCCATCGGGCCGGGGCGCGCCGCTCATCTGGCTGTCGTACATCTTGCGGGCGTCCTGGGTCTTGATGGCGCCGGGAACCTGGTCCAGCGATTGCACCCGGGTGTCGGCCAGGGCAGCCGGCGCGTGCAGGGCGAGGACCAGCGGGCAAAGCAGCAAAGCGGCGCGGATACGCATCGGCATGGCCTGGCGATGAACCAGGCGGTAGTGGAGTTGACCGATTATCGCTGAACGCCGCTGACGCGCGCCCGTCGCGTCAGTCCGTTTTCCAGCCCCACTTCTTGAAGATCGCGCGGCCCTCGGCCGAGGCCAGGAAGTCGACAAAGGCCTGCGCCTGCGGATTGGATTTGCCATGGCGGGTCACGACCGCGCCCGCGTCGCGGTAGATGCGGTAGGGCTCTTCCACCGCCACCACGTCGGCCAGCGTGGGGTTGGAGACCTGCCAGATGTTCCAGATCAGCCACGCGTCGATGCTCTTGTCCTCGGTCCACTGACTGCGCGCCTGCGCGCTGTTGCCGGCCTCGGGCAGCACCAGGTTGGCGCGGAACGCGCGCACGGTCTCGATGTCGCCGAGGCGGCCGGCCACGTCTTCCCACAGGCCGGTCTGGCCGGCGCCGGACACCGCCATGACCTTGACGCCGGGCTTGAGCAGATCCTTGAAGCCCTGGATGCCCTTGGGGTTGCCCGGCCGCACCAGGATCGCCGACGGTCGCAGGTAGAGGGTGCGCGCATCGCGCAGGTCGAACACGCCGGGCAGGGTGGCGGCGAAGCCGCTCATCATGTTCTCGGCGCCGCTGAACAGCACGTCGGCGTTCTGTTTGGCCTGTTCGGCCCAGGCCGGCGTGGGGCCGGCGGTGACCTTGACCTGGATGCCGTGCTGCTTGCCGAAGGCTTCGGCGGCTTCCTTCATGGTGGGGGGGGCGGGGCCGCCCGGGCCGTAGACGTTCAGGTCCTGCGCGGCCCAGGCGCCGTGGGCGGCCAGGGAGGCCAGCGCCAGCAGGATGCTGGCCAATCGCTTGTTCGACTTCATGCGGGAATGCTCCGGTTGTACCGGCCCGCGCCAGGACGACGCGCGGCCAGCGGATGGTGGCGGGCGGGGGCGGCGCCGCATCGGGCTGCGCGTCGCCTCGAAAGGGTGGACACGAGCGAGGGGGCGAATATTCCGCGCGGCGGGCTGGCGGTCGTCGCCATGGCGAGGGCGGGCCGCCGCGATCCTTGCGCGCCGGGCATCGGCTTGCGCGTGGCCGCAATAGTGTTGCGGCGGATGTGCGAGGAAAGTGTCTGACTGTAATACCGTGGATCAGGGAAAACCCGCATGACAGTAGGCGTTCAAGCTGTCATTTTCAGCGGGAAGACAGCTTGCCTGGCTGCCCGCGGCGTCGCCGGAATCGGACGTTTTGCGGCAAGATCTTGATACGTCCTGGCGTCCCGTCGGCCCTTTTCGTCCACGACGCGGACGTAGAATCCGGGTTTTCACCAGTGCCACACGCTTGATAGGAACAACCCATGAAAAAAACAATTCTCCTGGCGTCCGTCTGCGCCGCGCTGCTGCAGGCATGCGCGCCGGTTTCCTCTCCTGGCGAAGGATCATCCACCATGCCCAGCACCGCGTCGTCGTCGTCCCAGTCCGCCCTGAGCCTGCCGGCCTACTACTGGCGCCTGGCGTCCGCCACCGATGCCTCGGGCAAGGCCATTCCCGCCTTGCAGAAGGGCATCGAACAGCCGCTGCGCCTGTCGTTCTCGGCCGATGGCATGAACATCCGCGGCGGCTGCAACACGCAGTTCGGCGGCTACACCTATAAGGACGGCGTGCTGCATGTCGCCAACCTCGCTTCGACGATGAAGGCGTGCGAACCCGGCCTGATGAAACTGGATGCCGAGATCGGCCAGCGCCTGAAGGGCGACCTGCGCGCCACGCTCAGCGGCGAGTCCACCGAACCGGTCCTGGAACTGGTGGCGCAGGACGGCAGCGTGCTGAAGTTCGTCGGCGAGCCGACGCCGGAAACCCTGTACGGCAGCGCCGGCGAGATCATGTTCCTGGAAGTGGCGCCCAAGCGCGCCGATTGCAGCCATCCCATGATCCCGCGCTACCAGTGCCTGATGGTGCGCGAGCGCCGCTACAACGACGCCGGCGTGCAACTGCCGCCGCAGGAAGACTGGCATCCGCTGTACCAGTCGATCGAAGGCTACGATCACCGCGACGGCGTGCGCACCGTGCTGCGCGTCAAGCGCTACGACTGGAAGAACCCGCCGGCCGACGCGCCGTCGAAGGTGTACGTGCTGGACCTGGTGGTCGAGCAGGACGCCTCGGGCAAGAAGAAGTAAGGCGGTCGCGCCCCGCGCGGGCGCGATGCGTCATGCGCCCGGCGGGTTCTCCGCCGGGCGGTCCGCGTCATCCGGCGACGCCTCGTCCGCCCGGCAGAACGCGATCTGGAAACTCCCCGGCAGTTCGAAGGCGACGTGGTGCCGCACTTGCGGCGCGATCAACACGCGCTGTCCGGCGGCCAGCACCACCTCGGTGTGCGGCGGGTCGTCCAGCGTGTAGCGCAGCACGCCGCTGTGCACGGTCAACAGTCCCCAGGTTCCCGCCTTGGTCGCATGGGCCGAGCGCAGCGCGGCCGGCAGATTCTCGGGCGTGAACATCGGACTGTCGCGGTAGGGCCGCACGCCCGCGGGCAGGGCGTCCGGCAGGCCGGGCGCGGTTTGCCGGTGCTGCCAGACATGCCACAACTTGGCGGCGATGCGTTCGGCCATGGCATCGGCGCGTGCCTGCAGCGCCGGCGGCCCGAGTTCCGCGGTGACCTCGTGGAACAGCGCCAGCCAACGCTGGAACAGCGGCCACGACAGGTCTGGAATGCGCGCATGCGCGGGAATCGGCGCGCCCTTGAAGCGGCGCGTCTCCAGCAGCAGGGCGGACCAGAAGTCACACAGCATGGACAGGTGCGCCGGCCAGTCGGTCACCCGCGCGTTGAAGATCGGCCCCAGCGCGGCATCCTGGCGCACGCGGGCGTAGAACCGGTGCACCAGGCGTTGTATGTCGTCCTCGGTGATCGGGGCGGCGGGCAGGTCGGGGGAGGCGGGCGGCATGACTGGGCAAGGAACAGGATCGCCGCATTGTCCGCCCGGGAGAGGGACGGCGCCGATGACGAATGTCATTGGCGGGCAGGGGCCGGCATCGCGGCCCGCGCGCCATTCCGGGCGCGGCGGGCGAGCCCGTCAGAATGGCCGCTTGGCCGTGGTCGCCAGTTTTTCCAGATAGGCCGGCGTGTGCAGCACCCAGTCGCGGCGCTTGCCGCTGACGTGGCCCTGGGTCTGCCAGTCGTTCAGCAGCCGGCTCAGGGTTTCGGCGCGGATGCCCAGGTGCGCGGCCAGCTGGCGCTGGTTCAGCGGCAGCGTCACCGCGTCGCCCTGGCGCTCGCGCAGTCCCATCAGATAGTTGGCCAAGCGCTCGGGCGCCGAGCTGGACGTCATCCAGTCGACCTTGTTGACCTGGTCGTACAGGTTCTTGCTCAGCCCCGCCAGTAGCGCCAGCGCCAGGTCCGGCCATTGACGGCAGGCGTCGTGCAGCCGGCGGCGGCACAGCCGCCAGCCCTGGAAGGCGGTGCGCGCGCGCGCCTGCATCGGATAGCGGCCATGCGGCATGAACATGGCGGCGTGCGCCATCAGCGTGCCCGGTTCGAACACGCGGAAGACGCGTTCGTCGCCGTTGTAGCCATAGCGCATGACCTCGGCCTGACCGTGGCCGACCAGCAGGTAGTGGCGGGCAACATCGCCTTCGCCGAACAGGATCTGCCCGGCATCGGCATGTAGCGGCACGGCGTCGCCCGCCAGGTACGCGGCAACCTCGGCGGCCGCCTGGGGCGGCAGGCCGCGCAGCAGCGGATGGCGGCAAAGCAGGTCCGCCGCGACCGGGTCGGGCAGATTGATATTTGTCATTCTGGGTCTTTCGGCGTGAATGGGAGAATTTTAAACGATAACAATTCCCATTTGAAATCCAATGAAAAACACCCTGACGCGCCGCCATTTCTGCGCCGCGATCGCCGCCGCGGCGCTGCTGCCGGGTTGGGGCGCGGCCCGCGCCCGCCCGCGCGCCACGCTGACGCTGGCCGGACCCGGCGCCGTGGTCAGCTACCCGTTGATGCACATGGCCGCGACCGGCGCCCTGGCCGGGCAGGCGGATTCGGTGCGTTTTCGCCTGTGGCAGAGCGCCGACCAGTTGCGCGCGCTGCTGGTGAACGGCGACGTCGACTTCAGCGCCGCGCCCAGCACGCTGCCGGCCCTGCTGCGCAACCGCGGCCTGCCGGTGCGCCTGCTGAACATTTCCGTCTGGGGCATTCTCTGGCTGGTCAGCCGCGATCCGGCCATCCAGTCGTTCGAGGACCTGGCCGGCCACGAACTGGCGGTGCCGTTCCAACGCGACCTGCCTGCCGTGCTGCTGGACACGCTGCTCGAGGCCCAGGCCGCGCGAGGCCTGGCGCCCGTCAAGCTGCGCCGCACACGCGACGGCCAGGACGCGATCGCGTTGATGCTCGGCGGCCAGGCCGAACACGCGCTGCTGGTGGAGCCCATGGCGTCGCTGCTGTTGTGGCGTGCGCGGCAGCAGGCCGGCGCGCCCGCGCTGCATCGCGGCCCCAGCCTGGAGCAGGCCTGGCGCGCCGCGTTTCCCGCGCAGCCGTCCCTGCCGCAGGCGGGCGTCATGGCCGCCGCCGGCGTGGCCGACGACGCGGCGCTGTGCCAGGCGGTCGACGCGGCCTATGCGGCCTCGGCGCGCTGGTGCATGGATCACCCGGCCGAATGCGCGGCGCTGGTGCGAGAGCATCTGCCGCACATGCCGCAGGCCGCGCTCGAAGCCGCCATCCGCCAGACGCGCCTGCAGAGCCGCAGCGCGCGCGAGGCGCGGCCCGAGATCGAAGCCCTGTACCAGTTGCTGGCCAACCGCTATCCCCAAGCCATCGGCGGCGGCCTGCCGCCCGTCGGCTTCTACGGACCATGAGCGGCCCCTCTTCGTCGCGCCTGAACGCGCCCGTCCTGCGCACCTCGCGCGCCTGGAGCGTGGCCGGCGTGTTGCTGCTGGTGCTGGCCTGGCATCTGGCCGCGCGCCAGCTCGGGCCGCTGCTGATGGCGACGCCCTGGGAGGCGCTGCGCGCCATCGGCCCGCTGGTGCGCAGTCCGCAGTTCTTCGCCAACGCTGGCGTCAGCCTGATGCGCATTGGCGTGGGCGTGCTGGCTGGCGCGTCGCTGGGCTTCACGCTGGGCATGCTGGCCGGCCACAGCGCCCGGCTACGCGGCCTGATCGAGCCGTTGCGCTGGCTGTTGATGGCGATGCCGCCGGTGGTCGTGGTGGTGCTGGCGATGCTGTGGTTCGGGCTGGGCTCGTCGATGGTGATCTTCATCACCACGTTGATGATGGCGCCGGGCATGTACGTCAACACCGTCAAGGGCATGCTGCACGTGGACCGCAAGCTGATCGAGATGACGCAGGTCTACCGCTATGGCGCATGGTTGCGCCTGCGGCACCTGTACCTGCCCGCGCTCAGCGCGCCGTTGCTGGCGGCCCTGCTGATCGCCGCCTGCGGCGGCGTGCGGCTGGTGGTCATGGCCGAGGTGCTGGGGGCCGAGAACGGCGTGGGCTACGCGCTGGCCAATGCCCGCGGCACCTTCGACACCGCCGAGCTGTATGCCTGGGTGCTGCTGATCCTGGGCCTGGTGGCCTTGCTGGAGTTTGTTTTCCTGCAACCGCTGCAGCGCCGCCTGGGGCGCTGGATGGAGCCGAGCCATGCTTGAGCTGCGCGGCCTGTCCCTGCGCTACGGCGCGCAATCCGTGCTGCGCGATGTCGACCTGCGCCTGCGGCCGGGCGAGCGGCTGGGGCTGATCGGTCCCAGCGGCGCCGGCAAGAGCAGCCTGTTGCGCCTGGCCGCCGGCCTGGCGCGGCCCAGCGCCGGCGTCTTGCGCAACGATTTCCGCCACGCCGTGCTGATGTTCCAGGAACCGCGGCTGCTGCCTTGGCGCCATGCGCTGGACAACGTGGCGCTGCCGTTGCGCGCCGCCGGCCATGCGCCCGGCAGGGCGCGGGCGCTGGCGGCGCAATGGCTGTCCCGCGTGGGCCTGGACGCGGCGATGCAGGCGTGGCCCGGCGAGCTGTCGGGCGGCATGGCGCAGCGCGTCGCCCTGGCCCGCGCGCTGGCGCTGGGGCCGGACCTGTTGATGCTGGACGAACCCTTCAGCGCGCTCGATCCGGCGTTGCGCCGCCAGCTGGCCGCTTGTGGCCGCGACGAGCTGGCCCGCAGCGGCGCCGCCTTGCTGTGCATCAGCCATGACCCCGAGGAACTGCTGGGCCTGGTCGACCGCTGCGTGCTGGTGCGGCAGGGCCGCGTCATGCCGATCGAGCCCGATGCCGGCGGCGGCTTGTCCGCCGCGCGTTTGCGCGCGCTGTTGCTGGAGGCCGGCGCCGCACCTTGATACGGGTGTTACCAGGGTTTCCCGCCGTTCCGATTTCTCCGTTCGCCGGCCTTGCCATGAACGTTTTCTTTCCTTGCCACGTGGAAGTATTCGCATGACGTCCCCCCTCCTGCGCCAGTTGGCGTCCAGCCTTACCCTGGGTGTGCTCGGCCTGTCCGCGGCCCATGCCCAGTCCCAGCCCCCCGCCGCGGCCGGCCAGGCCGTGCCGTCGCTGTCGCCGGTGATCGTGTCCGGCGAGTCCGCCACGCGCGGGCTCGACCCCGGCCCCCAGCGGGTCCGGGCCGAACAGCAGGCCGTGCCGGGCGGCGCCAACCTGATCCTGCCGCAGCAGGAGGTGCGCCTGATCACGCTGCGCGACGCGCTCGACTACCAGCCCGGCGTGGTGGTGCAGGAATTCTTCGGCGGGCTGGACCAGCCGCGCTTGAACATCCGCGGTTCCGGCATCCAGAGCAATCCGCTCAGCCGCGGCATCCTGTTGATGCAGGACGGCCTGCCGCTGAACGATGCGGACGGCTCCTTCGTCATCAGCCTGCTGGAGCCGCGCAATGCCGGCCTGATCGCCGTGCGGCGCGGCGCCAACGCGCTCTCGCCCGGCGCCACGACGCTGGGCGGCGAGGTCGATTTTCAGTCGCTCACCGGCACCCAGAGCGACCAGGTCCGGCTCGGCACAGGCAGCTTCGGCACGCGTTCGGTCACGCTGTCCAAGGGCTTCGAGGACGAGCGCCTGGATGGCCGCTTCAGCTTCGGCTACGACAAGTCGGATGGCTACCGCCATCACTCCGCGTCCGAACGTTCGAGTTTCCAGGGCAACCTGGGCTTTCGTCGCGGGACCTTCGAGAACCGCACCTATCTGTCATACACCGACCTCAAGTTCGACATTCCCCAGCCGGTGCCCAAGGCCCGCATGTATGCGGATCCGCGCGGCGTGCTGGGCGACGGCAATTCGCCGCAGGACCTGGCCAACAACGTCTACAACCGCGATCCGCACCGCGACACCAGCCAGTTCCGCATCGCCAACCGCAGTTATTGGGGCGGCGATGACCTGAACCAGACCGCCGGTCTCTATTGGCAGCGCACCAACGACGACTTCACCAATCCGCAGGTCGCCAACGTCACCGACGGCGACACCTACGGCCTGGCGTGGCAATTGGCCGGCAAGGCCGGCAGCGTCGACTACCGCATCGCGCTGGACTGGCAGCGCAGCGACATGGACCGCGACCTCTACGCCATCCGTCCGGCGGATGGCCGCCGCCTGCAGCGCTTCGGCAACTATGCGCTCACCGCCGAGAACCGCAGCGCGCTGGTGGGCCTGGACTGGCATGTCACCGGGCAGCTCAGCCTGGTCGGCGACCTGAAGTACACGCAGGCGGTGCGCGACGCCCGCGAGCGCGGCAGCGGCAAGACCCTCGACCAGGACTGGAACTACGCCACCCCGCGCCTGGGCATCGTCTGGCAGCCGGCGCAGACGCAGCGCTGGTATGCCAACGTCAGCCGCAGCAACGAGGCGCCGACCTTCTGGGAGATCGTCAACGGTGAAGTGCCCGCGCCGATGAACCCCGCCACGGCCGTGACCTCCATGAGCAAGCTCGACCTGCAGCGCGCGCTGACCTACGAGGTGGGCGGCGATGGCACCTTCGCCGTGGCGGGCCGCGACCTGCGCTGGACCGTGTCGCTCTATCGCAGCCGGGTCGAGGACGAACTGATGTCCGTCACCAACGCCAACGGCACGCCGGCCGGCACCTACAACTATCGCGGCCGCACCCGCCACCAGGGCATCGAGGCCGGCCTGTCCGGCAGCCTGCCCGCGCCGGGCGACGGCCTGCTGGACTACCGCGTGGCCTACACCTTCAGCGACTTCCGCTTCCGCGACGGCGAGTTCCAGGGCAACCGCATCGCCGGCGTGCCGCGCCACTTGCTGAGCGCCGAGTTGATGTATCGCAAGGGCGGCTGGCGCGTCGGGCCCAACCTGCGCTGGCTGATGAGCGACACTGAAACCAACTGACCTGCCCCCAGACTTAGTACGGCACCGAAATAGAGTCCAGGGTTAAAAACCTTTGTTGCCG
>NZ_CYTY01000067.1:0-23385 GCF_001298995.1 Achromobacter sp. 2789STDY5608615 | reverse complement strand
ACTTGCTCGACAGAACGGTCGTGATCGCCGCCGTCAACGTCGTTTTGCCGTGGTCAACGTGACCGATCGTGCCGACGTTCACGTGCGGCTTGGTGCGTTCGAACTTACCTTTTGCCATGATCTCTATCCTTTGACTTTCAAGGAAACTTTAATTTCTGCCGGGACCGCCCGGATGGGGCGGACCCGGCAAAGGGTTATTTACTTGGCCCGAGCGGCGATGACTTCGTCAGCGACGTTCTTGGGGGCCTCGGAGTAATGCTTGAATTCCATCGTGTACGTGGCACGGCCTTGCGTCAGCGAACGCAGGTTCGTGGCGTAACCGAACATCTCGGCCAGCGGAACTTCGGCCTTGATGGTCTTGCCACCGCCGACCATGTCGTCCATGCCCTGAACCATGCCGCGACGCGAGGACAGATCGCCCATCACGGTACCGGCGTAGTCTTCAGGCGTTTCGACTTCAACGGCCATCATCGGTTCCAGCAGCACGGGGCTAGCCTTGCGCATGCCTTCCTTGAACGCCATCGAGCCGGCCATCTTGAACGCGTTTTCGTTCGAGTCCACATCGTGGTACGAACCGAAGAACAGCGTGACCTTGACGTCCACGACCGGGTAACCGGCCAGGATGCCGGCAGGCAGCGTTTCCTGGATGCCCTTGTCCACCGCGGGGATGTATTCGCGAGGAACCACACCGCCCTTGATGGCGTCGACGAACTCGTAGCCGCCGCCCGGTTGGAGCGGTTCGACCTTCAGGACCACGTGACCGTACTGGCCGCGACCGCCCGACTGCTTGACGAACTTGCCTTCGACTTCTTCGCAGGTCTTGCGGATCGTTTCGCGGTAGGCCACCTGGGGCTTGCCGACGTTCGCTTCCACGCCGAATTCGCGCTTCATGCGGTCGACCAGAATTTCCAGGTGCAGCTCGCCCATGCCGGAAATGATGGTTTGGCCGGATTCTTCGTCGCTGCGCACGCGGAACGACGGATCTTCCTGAGCCAGACGCGACAGCGCCAGACCCATCTTTTCCTGGTCAGCCTTCGACTTGGGTTCGACGGCCTGCGAGATCACGGGCTCCGGGAACACCATGCGTTCGAGCAGGATGTGGGAGTCGATGTCGCACAGCGTTTCGCCGGTCGTCACGTCCTTCAGGCCCACGACGGCGGCGATGTCGCCAGCCAGAACTTCCTTGATTTCCTCGCGGTTGTTCGCGTGCATCTGCAGGATGCGGCCGATACGTTCCTTCTTGCCCTTGATGGGGTTGTAGACCGTGTCGCCCGACTTCAGGACGCCCGAGTAGACGCGCACGAAGGTCAGCTGACCCACGAACGGATCGCTCATCAGCTTGAACGCCAGCGCCGAGAACTTCTCGCCGTCATCGGCATTGCGCTGCACGGCATTGCCGTCGTCGTCCTGACCGTCGACCGGGGGAATGTCCACGGGCGAAGGCAGGTAGTCGATGACCGCGTCCAGCATGCGCTGCACGCCCTTGTTCTTGAAGGCGGTGCCGCACAGCATCGGCTGGATTTCGCCAGCGATGGTGCGTTGACGGATGGCCAGGTTGATTTCGGCTTCGTCCAAGGAACCCGTTTCCAGGTACTTGTTCATCAGCTCTTCCGACGATTCGGCGGCGGCTTCAACCAGCTTTTCGCGCCATTCGTTGGCAGTGCCTTCCAGCTCGGCCGGAATGTCCTTGTAGTCGAACTTGGTGCCTTGGCTGGCTTCGTCCCAGATGATCGCCTTCATCTTGACCAGGTCGACCACGCCTTGGAACGTGTCTTCGGCGCCGATGGGGATCACGATGGGCACGGGGTTCGCGCGCAGACGCGTCTTCAGCTGGTCATAGACCTTGAAGAAGTTCGCGCCGGTACGGTCCATCTTGTTGACGAACGCCAGACGCGGCACGCCGTACTTGTTGGCTTGACGCCACACGGTTTCGGACTGGGGCTGAACACCACCCACCGCGCAGTAGACCATGCAGGCACCGTCCAGGACGCGCATGGAACGTTCCACCTCGATGGTGAAGTCCACGTGCCCCGGGGTGTCGATGATGTTGATGCGGTGCTCGGGGTAGTTGCCGGCCATGCCACGCCAAAACGCCGTCGTAGCAGCCGACGTAATGGTGATGCCACGCTCTTGCTCTTGTTCCATCCAGTCCATGGTGGCGGCGCCATCATGCACTTCGCCAATCTTGTGATTGACGCCGGTGTAGAACAGGATACGTTCGGTCGTGGTGGTTTTCCCTGCATCGATGTGCGCAGAGATGCCAATGTTGCGATAGCGCTCGATCGGGGTTTTGCGGGCCATGGTGGGTTAGTCCTTAAATTACCAGCGGAAATGGCTGAAGGCCTTGTTGGCCTCGGCCATCTTGTGCGTGTCTTCGCGCTTCTTCATCGCGGCGCCACGACCTTCGGAGGCGTCGATCAGTTCGCCAGCAAGACGCAGATCCATCGACTTCTCGCCACGCTTCTTGGCGGCTTCACGGAGCCAACGCATAGCCAGGGCCAGGCGGCGCACGGGGCGCACTTCAACCGGCACTTGGTAGTTGGCACCGCCAACGCGGCGGCTCTTCACTTCGACGATCGGCTTGATGTTGTTGATCGCCAGGCTGAAAACTTCGATCGGCTCCTTGCCGGTCTTGGTTTGCACTTGCTCGAGGGCACCGTAAACGATGCGCTCGGCGACGGCCTTCTTGCCGTCCAGCATGACGACGTTCATGAACTTGGCGAGCTCGACGCTGCCGAACTTGGGATCGGGCAGGATCTCGCGCTTGGGTACTTCGCGACGACGGGGCATTGTTGCTTCCTTGTGTCTGTTCAGTTGAACCGTGTTTCATTACACGGCCATGGCCGTCCACTGGGACGACCCCTTACGTGCCGCGCACCTTCCTGTATTCCGGATGGCGCGGTTGCACTTCCCTAATGACGGATGGCCGCCACGCGGGGGTACTGCTAACTCGCGTTGCGAGCCCTTAGGCCTTCTTCGGGCGCTTGGCGCCGTACTTCGAGCGGGCTTGCTTGCGATCCTTGACGCCTTGCAGGTCGAGGGAACCGCGCACGATGTGATAACGCACACCGGGCAAGTCCTTCACACGACCGCCACGCACCAGAACCACCGAGTGCTCTTGCAGGTTGTGGCCTTCACCGCCGATGTACGAAATGACTTCGTAACCGTTGGTCAGACGCACTTTGGCAACCTTACGCAGAGCGGAGTTCGGCTTCTTGGGGGTGGTGGTGTACACGCGAGTGCACACGCCGCGGCGTTGCGGGCAGTTTTCGAGCGCGGGGCTCTTGCTTTTGATGATGCTGACTTCGCGCGGCTTGCGCACGAGTTGGCTAATGGTAGGCATGACCTTTGAAATCCCTTTTACGTACCACTGGTAAGTACTTACGTACTCGTCTCTTCGAGTAATGACTCTCGGAGAAGGCGGCTCGCGCAAAACCGCCTCAAACGTTCAAATACGTAAAAGAGCGGGCTTGCCAACAAACCATGACAAACGCACAAACCGGATGCTTCGGAGATGGCGGCGTTGGTTGACGGGGGCTCGTGACGCACCCCTTTGGTCTTGGGCCGCCAAGCTGGGCGCGAAGCCTTCGCTTGGATGATTGGCCGGACCTGTCTTCCTGGCGCCTCAAATGCCAGTCCTGGCATCGACTTTGCGCGCGATTAAAGCAGTAAGCCCTTTAGCATAGCTTAGATTCCGGCGCACTGTCAAAATCTTTTGTAAGCGTTGCGTGGGGACACGTTGGCGGCAAAAGACGGCCTGTTAGGCGCAGGTCCGGCCCAGGTCGGCAAAATTGGGGCCAAATTGACGACACGCGGATGCGGTCTTGGGCACGGGGAGCGCCTGGCCGGATATCGGCCCCGGGGCCGGGCCGGGAATGCCACGCAGCGGCGGCGTCGGACTGCTGACAGTGTAGCCGGCCCCCGCGACTTTGCGGAAACGTCCGGCGGCGTGCGGTTACTGGTCGGCGAACAGGTAGCCGCTGCCGTAGACGGTGCGGATCGGCAGCATCAGCCCCGCCATCTCCGCCTTGCGGCGCAGGCGGCTGACGATCACGTCGATGCTGCGCGTGCCGCTGGAGCGGGCGCCGCCGCCTTCCTGGCGCAGTTCGTCGCCCAGTTCGTTGCGGCCGACCGCCCTGCCCGCCACCTCGAGCAGCGAACGCACGATCAGGCGTTCATTGGCCGACAGGGAAATCGTGGTGCCGGACGGCGCCGCCAGGGTCCAGCCCTGGTCGCGCAGTTCCCACTGGCCGAGGGTCGGCTCCTCGGTCGTCAGGTTGTCCTGCCCGGCCGGCAGGCGCCGCGCCAACGCCAGCAGGATGCAGGCCAGTTCGCGAGGGTCGTGCGGCGGCGGCAGGCAGGCGTCCGCGCCGCTCTGCAGGCAACGCAGGCGGGTATCCAGGGACAAGTTGTTGCCCATCACCACGATACCCAGCGGCGAGGAGCCGTGCAGGCGGGCCACCAGGGCATAGCCGATTTCACCGAGGGTGCCCACGTTCAGCACCACGGCGTCGTAGGGGCTGTTGCTGAGCAGGCCAAACAATTCCAGGGAAGTCGAGCAGCCGCGGGCCGAAATTCCAGCTTGAAGCAGTGCGGACACAGCGGTGTTACGTGCAGCCTCGTCCGGCGACATCATCAGTACGCGCAATTGATTCATAGGTTCTTTCCATCCCATCTGCCCCGACCGCGCCCGGCAGACTGCGCCGGTTGACGGGAGGGGTCGGGACAGTGTGGCCCGTTGTTGTGCAACAACTCCAGTCAAGATTCGTTAAGTTTGCAATGTTTGACAGTTCTTGGCACAACGTAGCCAACAGTGACGCGACGCGAGTTATCATTCCATTACACAATCCTTTCTTCTTCTTGCAGTAGGGCGCCACAGGGCGCGCTTGCGCAGCCAACCTTCGCGAGACCACGTCTGATGAAAATCGCGTCGCTGGAAGACGACCTGGACCAGGCGAAACGTATCCAGCAAGTCCTGACTGCCGCCGGATATACCTGCACCAGCTATCAGCAAAGCCGCGACCTGCTTGCCGCTTTGCGCACTGAAACGTTCGACCTGGTGCTGCTGGACTGGCACCTGCCCGATATCGATGGCGATGATGTGGTGCGCTGGCTGCGCGCCAACATCGGCCCGCGCATTCCCGTCATTTTCCTGACCAACCGTTCCAGCGAGGACGACCTGGTCGAGGGCCTGCGCGCCGGCGCCGACGACTACATCGTCAAGCCGCTGCGGCCGCTGGAACTGCTCGCGCGCGTCGCGGCATTGCTGCGCCGCAGCCAGATCGCCGAGCCCGCCGACGAATCGTTCGACGTGGCCGCCTACCGCATCGAGCCCGCGGCGCGCGCCATCCTGCTCGACGGCGCGGCGGTCACGCTGGCGCCCAAGGAATTCGAGCTTGCCCTGCTCTTTTTCCGCAACCTCGGCCGCCTCATGTCGCGCGACGTGCTGGCCGAATGCGTCTGGAACCGCGAAATCCCCGCGACCTCGCGCACGCTCGACACGCACCTGTCGAACATCCGGCAGAAGCTGCAACTGCGACCGGAACACGGCGTGCGCCTGAGCTCGTCCTATGCGCTCGGCTACCGGCTGGAATTGATATCCGCGTCCGAAGATAGCCCGCCCTCCGCGCCTTAGCGCCTGGCGGCATTACCTGGAGATTTGAACGACATGAGCCGCTGCCGCGCGCTTTCTTTGCTTGCCCTGCTTTCCGGCCTGCTGCTCGCAATCCCCTCCCACAGCCAACCCGCGGGCGCGCTGGGAGAGAACTTCATCTACCGCGTGCGCCAAGGCGACACGCTGATCAACATCGCCGCGACCTACACGCGCAACCAGGCCAACTGGAGCCCGCTGCAGTCGCTCAACCAGGTCGCCACGCCCGAGCGCCTGCCCATCGGGCTGGAACTGCGCACCCCCCTGTCAATGATTCCGGAGCGCGCCGCCGATGCGCGCGTGGTCCACGTCAGCGGCCAGGCGAACCTGGACGGCCAGGCCCTCAAGCCAGGCGCCAACGTGGCCGAAGGCAGCAAGGTCGTGACCGCCCCCAACGGCTTCGTGACGCTCGAGCTGGCCGACGGCTCCAAGCTCACGCTGCCGGCCGATGGCGCCGTCGAACTGACCCGCCTGCGGCAATTCGAAGGCACCGACCTGACCGACTCGGTCATCCACGTCGAACGCGGCAGCGTCGAATCCAGCGTCGCCCCGGGCGGCCAGGGCGTGGGCCGTTTCGAGGTCCGCACGCCGGTGGCCGTGACGGGCGTGCGCGGCACGCGTTTCCGCGTGCAGAGCGGCAACCTGGGCGTGCACAGCGAAGTGCTGGAAGGCAGTGTGCGGCTGCAGCCGCACGCCCCCGGCGCCGCGCCGGCACAACCGGTGGCGGTGGCCAAGGGCTACGGCGCCGCCATCGGCGCCGATGGCAGCGTCGCGGGCGTGCGGCCCCTGCTGGCCGCGCCGCAGCTCGGCGCGCCGGTGCGCGCCGGCGGCGGCGGCTGGACCAGCGCGTTCCCGCCCGTGCCTGGCGCACAGGCCTACGTCGTGCGCGTGGCGCGCGATGCCGACGGCACGCGGCCGGTGTCGTCGACCCGCTTTCCCAGCCCGGACATCCGCTTCAGCGCCCCCGGCCCCGGCACCTTCTACGTCTCGGTGCGCGCCATCGACGAACTGGGCCTGGGCGGCCAGGACGCCACGGCCACCTTCACCGGCGTGAACCAGCTGATGACCAGCAGCGGCCTGGGCGTCGCCACCGGCTTCGGCGGACTGGTCACGCTGAACGAGTACTAGATCCGCGCCCATGGCCGATGCCGCCGACTCCAACGACCGGGCCTCGCGATCAGGCCTGTGGTTGACGGTGGCGTTGGCGCTGCTGGCCGCGCTGCTCGGTTCCTTCAACGGCCTGGGACGCGTCGACCAGATCCTGTATGACCGCGCCGTCGCGCTGACGGGCCGCGACATGTCGCCCGACATCGTGATCGTGGCGATCGACGACACCAGCATCGACGCGCTCGGCCGCTGGCCCTGGCGCCGCGCGGTGCACGCGGCATTGCTGGACCGCCTGCAGGGCGCGCGCGCGGTCGGCCTGGATTTGATCTTCGCCGAACCCGACACCACCCATCCCGGCGACGACGCCATCCTCGCCGACAGCCTGCGGCGCAATGGCCACACCGTGCTGCCGGTGGTGCTGGACCGCCTGGCCTACCCCTCCTCCATCAGCACCCCGATCCCGATCCTGGCGCAGGCCGCGGCGGGCAGCGGTTTCATCAACGCCAACCTGGATGCCGATGGCGTGCTGCGGTCGGCGATGCTGACGACGCGTTTCGCCGGCGAGCGCTGGCAGCATTTCGCGTTGAGCATGCTGGACGTGGGCGGCCAGACGGCGATGGCCGAGCGGCTGCTGCGCCGCGCGGGCAAGGATGGCGGCATCCTGATTCCCTACGCCGGCCCCGCGGCGCATACGCGCGCGGTGTCCTACCTGTCGGTGCTGCGCGGCGACGTGCCACCCGAGCAGCTGCGCGGCAAGTATGTGCTGGTGGGCGCCTGGGCCACCGGCCTGGGCGATGCCTACACCACGCCGGTCTCGCACGAGGTCAGCGGCATGCCGGGCGTGGAGATCATCGCCAACCTGCTGCAGGCAGCCAACGACGACATCGCCTTCCGGCCGCCCGCTCCCTGGCTCAATGCCCTCTTCTCGGCCCTGCCGGTGCTGCTGGCCTGCCTGGCGCTGTGGCGCCTGTCGCCCAACCTGGCGCTGCTCGTCAACATCGGGCTGCTGGCGCTGGTGCTGCTGGCCAGCCTGCTGCTGCTGGGCCACAGCTACCAGTGGTTCGCGCCCACCGCCGCGCTGGTGGGCGTGGCGCTGTGTTACCCGCTGTGGAGCTGGCGCAGCCAGGAGGCCGCGCTGCGCTACATGGACAACGAGCTGCGCCGCCTGCAGCGCGAATACCCGCCGGTGCTGAACGAAGCCAGGGCGCAATCGGGCGGCACCAGCGCCTCGCTCGAAAGCCGCGTCGGCGAATTGCGGCGCGCGCTGGCGCGGGTGCGCAACCTGCGGCGTTTCCTGGCCGACGGGCTGGATGGCATGCCAGACGCGACGCTGGTCTTCGACCAGGATGGCCGCATGCAATTTCGCAACCAGGCCGCCGTGATGTACTTCCAGCGGCTGGGCATGCGGCCGCCGCGGGTCGGCCATCCCGCGATCCATCTGCTGGAAAAGACCATCGGCGACGACGCCACGCGGCAACGCGTGGCCCAGGTGCTGAGCGGCCAGGGACCGGCCACCGAACAGTCGCCCTGGAGCGCCGACCTGGAAGTGCGCGACCACGCCGGCCGCGACCTGATCCTGAAATGCGTGCCGATCCATACGGCCGAAGGCAACTTCGCCGGCACCGTCGCCACCCTGACGGACATCTCCGGCATCCGCCAGGCCGAACGGCAGCGCGAAGAGACGCTGCGCTTCATCTCGCACGACATGCGCGCGCCGCAAAGCTCGATCCTGGCGCTGGTCGAGATGAAGCAGGATGGCGCGCCGCAGGATGGCCGCGACGACACCCTCGTGCGCATCGCCGCGCTGGCCAACCGCACGCTGCATCTGGTCGACGATTTCGTGCACCTGACGCGCGCCGAATCGATGGCCATCAACGCGGTCGACCTCGACCTGGGCAGCCTGCTGCAGGATGGCGTCGATGAATTCTGGGCGGCCGCGCACAAGCGCGGCATCACGCTGGCGGTCGCGCCTTCGCTGCCGATGGCCTACGTGCGCGGCGACCAGACGCTGCTGATGCGGGCCTTGAGCAACCTGATCGACAACGCCATCAAGTACAGCCCGGCCGACACCCGCATCAGCTGCGACATCGACCAGGTGCCCGGCTACTGGCGCGTGCATGTCCGCGACCAGGGGCAAGGCATCGCGGCGCAGGACCTGGCGCGCTTGTTCGAACCGTTCGCGCGCGTCGGGGTCGCCACCCGCGGGGACGTGGGCGGCGCGGGATTGGGATTGGCCTTCGTGCGCACCGTGGCGCAGCGCCATGGCGGCGAGGTCGAAGTGACCAGCGAAGCAGGCGTCGGCTCGGTGTTCACGCTGCGCCTGCCGATGGCGCCGGAGGACGCCGCGGCCCAGGCCTAGACCCTGGCCGCGCTCACGTCACTGGAAGGCGTGCGAGATCACGGCCGGCTTGCCCGGCTTGACTTCCAGCGTCGCCCGATAGGGCGGCAGATCGGCGTTGCGCAGCAACACCTGGTACTTGCCGGGTATCAGCCGCAATTCCTTGACCGGCGGACTGATGCCGCGCGCCACGCCGTTGATCCACACCTCGCCCCACGGCCGGATGTCCAGGCGCACCAGCACCGGCACGGGCTTGGGTTTGGGCGCCTCTTCCTGCGGCGCCACGGCCGGCGCGGCGGGTTCCTGCGCGCCTGGCGTCGCGGGCGCCGCATTGGCGTCCGGCTCCGCCGTGGCGGGCGGCGCGGAAGGCGCGGCGGCCCCAGGCCCGGCTGGCGCGACGGCAGGCGGCATCGCCGCTGTGCCGCCCGCGTCCGGCGCGGGCGTCTCGGGCAAGGCGGCCTGCGGCGCGGGCGCCGCCGACAGCGGTGGCGCCGGTTCGGTGGCGGGCGGCGCGGGACTGGCGGCGGGTGGCGCAACGGGCGCGGCCGGCGGATTCGGCTGCACCACTTCGGAACGGGTGATCAGGGCGTTGCCCGTGCCGAGCCCCGAACGGATCCAGGCGTAGGCGCCGGCGCCGATCAGCGCCACCAGCAACAGCAGAAGCAGCAGCGGCCGACCCCCGCCGCCGCGCGGCTTGGCGGCCTCTGCCGCCGGCGCGGCGGGCGCGGCCGTCACCTTGGCCGGAGTCGCTTCCGGCGCGGCGGGCGACTCATCCACATAGACCGCGATATCGAGCAGCGCGGCCAGTTCGCCCAGGGTCTGCGGCCGGTCGGCCGGCAGCATGGCCAGGCCATGATCGATCGCGGTCAGGAACGCCGGGCTGTATTTCGTCAGGCCCAGCGACGCCAGGGGTTCGTAACTGTCTGTCGCGCGGCGCTCCGGCGCCGGCGGCGGACGCAGCCCGATCACCAGCGCGTGCATCACCGCACAGAGCGCGTAGACGTCGGTCCAGGGGCCGCGCGGCCATTCGGCCGAATCCGTGTAGAGCTCGAACGGGGCGAACCCCGGCAAGGGTGTCAGGCCGGAACGGCGCGACCGGGGCACTGCCAGCTCCGGCAACAGGTGCGCGCGCGCGCCTTCATCCATGCCCACCGTATCCAGCGAGATATCGCCGCATATTTCGCCTTGCGCATGCAGGCTCATCAGCGAAGGCAGCAGATCCGACAACAACCGTTTGATGCGGGTTTCCGGCACCCCGCCCGCCGCGCTGGCGGCGATGGCGCTCAAAGGACGCAGCGCGAGCGGCGCGGCGCCTGAAAAAGGGCTGCGCGGCGTGTGCAGGCCGGCGGGTGAGGACATGTTCAACATACTGCGCAAGGGGCGCGAAAACGGGTTAAGGGCGGATAGGCGGATATTATCCAATCCGTTACGCAAGGACATTGCCGAAGATGTCGGAGCGCATCAGGCTGTGGCACGATAGCGTATCGCCAAATTCCCCCCACCTAGATGAAACCCATGAAAATTCGCCTGCTCGGCAGTTTGCTCGGATTATCGTTCGCCCTGGCCGGCTGCTCCGGCCTGCCGGTCACCCAGCCCGACCATCCGCCCACGCCCGAGGCGCTGGAGCAGTTGCAGCAGGTTCGTGACCAATATAGCGCCGGGCACTACGGCGAGGTCATCCGCCGGGTGGCCAGATCCGATGAGCTGGCCGGCTCCAGCAAGGCCGTGCGCATCGAGGCCTACAAGCTGCAGGCGTTCAGCTACTGCGTCAGCAAGTACCCGCAACTCTGCGAAGACAGCTTCAGCCGCATCCTGCAGCTGGACCCCGCCTTCGAACTGGCGCCGAACGAAGCCGGCCACCCGGTCTGGGGCCCGGTGTTCCAGCGCGCCAAGAGCCAGGTGGCCAAGTAGGCGCCAGCGCCCCCGTCGCGCAGACAAAAAAAGGCCGCTGATTCGCATCAGCGGCCTTTTTGTTTCTGGCCTCCCCCGCCGGACCTGCGCGGGGGGTGCACCGGACGTCGCCCTTATTCGGCGGCGTCCTCGCTGCCCAGGTCGGACGACGGGGCATCGGCGTCCGAGCCCACCGTGACCGGCGAGTCTTCGAACGGGTTGGCCAGCTGGCGGGCGGCTTCGCGTTCCGCGGCCTCCAGGGCTTCCTTGTCCTTGCGGGCATGGTGGTACGCCAGGCCGGTACCGGCCGGGATCAGGCGGCCGACGATGACGTTTTCCTTCAGGCCACGCAGGTCGTCGCGCTTGCCCATGATGGCGGCTTCGGTCAGGACACGCGTGGTTTCCTGGAACGAGGCGGCCGAGATGAACGAGTCGGTCGACAGCGAGGCCTTGGTGATACCCAGCAGCACGTTTTCGTACGAAGCCGGACGCTTGTCTTCAGCGTTGACGCGGTCGTTCTCGTTCAACAGCTCGGAGCGCTCGACCTGCTCGCCCGGGATGAACTCGGTATCGCCCGCATCGACGATGTTCACACGGCGCAGCATCTGACGAACAATCACTTCGATGTGCTTGTCGTTGATCTTCACGCCCTGCAGACGGTACACGTCCTGCACTTCGTCGACGATGTAGGTCGCCAGCTTCTCGATGCCCTGCAGGCGCAGGATGTCGTGGGGATCGGCCGGGCCGTCCACGATCATTTCGCCCTTGTTCACCACTTGGCCGTCGTGCACCAGCACCTGCTTTTCCTTCGGAATCAGGAACTCGTGGCTGACGCCTTCCAGGTCGGTGATGACCAGGCGCTGCTTGCCCTTGGTGTCCTTGCCGAACGAGACCGTGCCGGTGACGTCGGCGAGCATGCCGGCATCCTTGGGCGAACGGGCTTCGAACAGCTCGGCCACGCGCGGCAGACCGCCGGTAATGTCGCGGGTCTTTTGCGATTCCTGCGGAATACGCGCCAGCACTTCACCCACGGCAACCTGCTGGCCGTCACGCACGGTGATCAGCGCGCCGACCGGGAACGAGATGTTCACCGAGTGATCGGTGCCGGCGATCTTGACGTCTTCGCCGTTCTCGTTGGCCAGCTTGATCTGCGGACGCATGACGATCTTGCCGCCACGGGTCTTGGGCGTGATGACGACGAGCGTCGACAGGCCGGTGACTTCGTCCACCTGCTTGGCCACGGTCACGCCTTCTTCGATGTTCTCGAAGCGGACGGCGCCGCCGTATTCCGACACGATCGGACGGGTCAGCGGATCCCACGTCGCCAGGCGCGCGCCGGCCTTCACGGCCTCGCCATCGCCCACCAGCACGGTCGCGCCGTACGGGATCTTGTGGCGTTCGCGTTCGCGGCCGTTGTCGTCGAAGATCGCCAGTTCGCCCGAGCGCGAAATCGCGACGCGTTCGCCCTTGGCGTTGGTGACGTAGCGCATGGTGCTGGCAAAGCCGACCACGCCGCTGGACTTGGTTTCCACCGCGCTGGCCAGGGCCGAACGCGACGCCGCGCCACCGATGTGGAACGTACGCATCGTCAGCTGCGTGCCCGGTTCACCGATGGACTGGGCGGCGATGACGCCAACCGCTTCGCCCTGGTTGACCGGCGAGCCGCGGCCGAGGTCACGGCCGTAGCAGTGTGCGCACAGGCCATGGCGCGTTTCGCACGTCAGCGGCGTGCGGACCTTGACTTCGTCCACGCCGATGCGGTCGATCATGTCGACCATGTCTTCGTCCAGCAGGGTGCCGGCGGTGATCGCCGTTTCCTGCGTGTCCGGATTGACGATGTCGATGGCAGCCACGCGGCCGAGGATGCGGTCGCGCAGCGGCTCGATGACTTCGCCGCCTTCCACCAGGGCCTTCATGTTGTAGCCCTGCGAGGTGCCGCAATCGTCCTCGGTGATCACCAGGTCTTGCGTCACGTCGACCAGACGACGGGTCAGGTAACCCGAGTTCGCCGTCTTCAGTGCCGTGTCGGCCAGACCCTTACGCGCGCCGTGAGTCGAGATGAAGTACTGAAGCACGTTCAGGCCTTCACGGAAGTTCGCGGTAATGGGCGTCTCGATGATCGAGCCGTCCGGCTTGGCCATCAGGCCGCGCATGCCGGCCAGCTGGCGGATCTGGGCGGCCGAACCGCGGGCGCCCGAGTCAGCCATCATGTAGATGGAGTTGAACGATTCCTGGCGCACTTCCTCGCCGTGGCGGTTGACCACGGGTTCGGTTGCCAGCTGTTCCATCATCGCCTTGCCGACCTTGTCGCCGGCCTTGCCCCAGATGTCCACCACGTTGTTGTAGCGTTCCTGGGACGTGACCAGACCCGACGAGTACTGCTTGTCGATTTCCTTCACTTCGCGGCTGGCTTCGGCCAGGATGCCTTCCTTGGCCGACGGGATCAGCATGTCGCCCATGGCGATCGAGATACCGCCGCGGGTGGCCAGGCGGAAGCCCGACTGCATCAGCTTGTCGGCGAAGATCACCGTGTCGCGCAGGCCGCAACGGCGGAACGACTGGTTGATCAGGCGCGAGATTTCCTTCTTCTTCAGCGCCTTGTTCAGGACGGTGAAGGGCAGGCCCTTGGGCAGGATCTCGGACAGCAGCGCGCGGCCGACGGTGGTTTCGTGGCGGCGGATCACCGGCTGCCATTCACCCGCTTCGTCGCGCTCGTGTTCCTTCAGGCGCACGGTGATGCGCGTCTGCAGTTCCACTTCGCCGTTGTCGTAGGCGCGTTGCACTTCGGCGACGTCGGTGAAGAAGATGCCTTCGCCCTTGCCGTTGATGCGCTCGCGCGTCGTGTAGTACAGACCCAGCACGATATCCTGGGACGGCACGATCGACGGTTCGCCGTTGGCCGGGAACAGCACGTTGTTCGAAGCAAGCATCAGCGTGCGCGCTTCGAGCTGGGCTTCCAGCGACAGCGGCACGTGGACGGCCATCTGGTCACCGTCGAAGTCGGCGTTGAACGCCGCGCAGACCAGCGGGTGCAGCTGGATGGCCTTGCCTTCGATCAGCACCGGCTCGAACGCCTGGATGCCCAGACGGTGCAGCGTGGGCGCACGGTTCAGCATGACCGGGTGTTCGCGGATGACTTCTTCCAGGATGTCCCAGACCACCGGTTCCTGGCTTTCCACCAGTTTCTTGGCGGCCTTGATGGTCGTGGCCAGGCCCATCATCTCCAGGCGATTGAAGATGAACGGCTTGAACAGTTCCAGGGCCATCAGCTTGGGCAGGCCGCACTGGTGCAGCTTGAGCTGCGGACCCACCACGATGACCGAACGGCCCGAGTAGTCGACGCGCTTGCCCAGCAGGTTCTGACGGAAACGACCGCTCTTGCCCTTGATCATGTCGGCCAGGGACTTGAGCTGACGCTTGTTGGCGCCGGTCATGGCCTTGCCGCGGCGACCGTTGTCCAGCAGCGAGTCGACGGCTTCCTGCAGCATGCGCTTTTCGTTGCGCAGGATGATTTCAGGGGCCTTCAGCTCCAGCAGGCGCTTCAGACGGTTGTTGCGGTTGATGACGCGGCGGTACAGGTCGTTCAGGTCGGAGGTCGCGAAGCGGCCGCCGTCCAGCGGCACCAGCGGACGCAGGTCCGGCGGCAGCACGGGCAGCACTTCCATGACCATCCACTCGGCCTTGATGCCGGACTTCTGGAAGCCTTCCAGCACCTTCAGGCGCTTGGAGATCTTCTTGATCTTGGCTTCCGAGCTGGTGGCCTTCAGTTCGCCGCGCAGCGTTTCCACTTCGCGGTCGATGTCGATGGTGCGCAGCAGTTCGCGCACGGCTTCGGCGCCCATCAGGGCACGGAAGTCGTCGCCGTACTCTTCGGTCTTGGCGAGGAAATCGTCATCCGACATGATCTGGCCGCGCTTGAGCGGCGTCATGCCGGGTTCGATCACGCACCAGGCTTCGAAGTACAGGACGCGTTCGATGTCGCGCAGGGTCATGTCGAGCACCATGCCCAGACGCGACGGCAGGCTCTTCAGGAACCAGATGTGCGCGACGGGGCTGGCCAGCTCGATGTGGCCCATGCGTTCACGGCGAACCTTGGCAACGGTGACTTCAACGCCGCACTTCTCGCAGATCACGCCACGGTGCTTCAGGCGCTTGTACTTGCCGCACAGGCACTCGTAGTCCTTGATCGGGCCGAAGATCTTGGAGCAGAACAGACCGTCGCGTTCAGGCTTGAACGTGCGGTAGTTGATGGTCTCGGGCTTGCGAACTTCGCCGTAGGACCACGAACGGATCTTCTCGGGCGAGGCGATGCCGATCTTGATGGCATCGAATTGCTCGTCTTGCGAGACTTGCTTAAAGAGGTCGAGTAGCGCTTTCATTAGTTACGCTCCAAATCCATGTCCAGGGCCAACGAGCGGATTTCCTTGACCAGCACGTTGAACGATTCCGGCATGCCGGCATCGATGACGTGATCGCCCTTGACGATGTTTTCGTATACCTTGGTGCGGCCGGTGATGTCGTCGGACTTCACCGTCAGCATTTCCTGCAGGGTGTAGGCGGCGCCGTATGCTTCCAGCGCCCACACTTCCATTTCCCCGAAACGCTGGCCACCGAACTGCGCCTTGCCGCCCAGCGGCTGCTGGGTCACGAGCGAGTACGGACCGGTCGAACGGGCGTGCATCTTGTCGTCGACCAAGTGGTGCAGCTTCAGGTAGTGCATGTAGCCGACGGTGACCGGGCGCTCGAACTTCTCGCCGGTGCGGCCGTCGTACAGCCACGCCTGCGTGCGCGAGGGCGTCAGCGCCATGCGCTTGGCGACTTCGTCCGGATAGGCCAGCTCCAGCATCTTGGTGATTTCCTCTTCGGTCGCGCCGTCGAAGACGGGCGTCGCGAACGGCACGCCGTTCTTGAGGTTCTGGGCCATTTCCATGACTTCTTCGTCGGTCAGCTCGTCGATGCGCGCGCCGGTGCCGGTCGTGTTGTAGACCTTGTCCAGGTATGCACGGACGTTCTTGACCTGCGCGGTGCGCTCGTCGCGCAGCATGTCGGCGATGCGGTGACCCACGCCCTTGGCAGCCCAGCCCAAGTGCACTTCCAGCACCTGACCCACGTTCATCCGCGAGGGCACGCCCAGCGGGTTCAGAACGATGTCGGCCGGCGTGCCGTCAGCCATGTGCGGCATGTCTTCCACCGGGGTGATGCGCGAGACCACGCCCTTGTTGCCGTGACGGCCTGCCATCTTGTCGCCAGGCTGCAGACGACGCTTCACGGCCAGGTAGACCTTGATCATCTTCAGCACGCCCGGGGGCAGCTCGTCGCCCTGCGTCAGCTTCTTGCGCTTCTCTTCGAAGGCCAGGTCGAACTGGTGACGCTTCTGCTCGAGCGATTCCTTGGCCTGCTCCAGCACCACGGCGTGGGGCTCGTCGGCCAGGCGGATGTCGAACCACTGCCAGCGATCCACGTCGGCCAGGTAGGCCTTGGTGATCGTCGCGCCCTTGGCCAGCTTGCGCGGGCCGCCGTTGACGGTCTTGTTGACCAGCATCTTCTCGATACGGTCGAACTGGTCGTTTTCAACGATGCGCAGCTGGTCGTTCAGGTCCTGGCGATAGCGGCGCAGTTCATCGTCGATGATGGACTGGGCGCGCTTGTCGCGCACGATGCCTTCACGCGTGAACACCTGCACGTCGATCACGGTGCCGGTCATGCCCGAGGGCACGCGCAGCGAGGTGTCCTTAACGTCGGACGCCTTTTCACCAAAGATGGCGCGCAGCAGCTTTTCTTCCGGCGTCAGCTGGGTCTCGCCCTTGGGCGTGACCTTGCCGACCAGCACGTCGTCAGCGCTGACTTCGGCGCCGATGTAGGTGATGCCGGAATCGTCCAGGCGGTTCAGTTGCGTCTCAGCCAGGTTGCTGATGTCGCGCGTGATTTCTTCCGGACCGAGCTTGGTGTCGCGGGCAACGACCGTCAGTTCCTCGATGTGCACCGAGGTGTAGCGGTCATCGGCAACAACCTTTTCGGAGATCAGGATCGAGTCTTCGAAGTTGTAGCCGTTCCAGGGCATGAACGCGATCAGCATGTTCTGGCCCAGGGCGAGTTCGCCCAGGTCCGTCGACGCGCCGTCGGCCAGCACGTCACCCTTGGCGACCTTGTCGCCACGCTTGACGATGGGACGCTGGTTGATGTTCGTGTTCTGGTTGGAACGCGTGTACTTGATCAGGTTGTAGATATCGACGCCGACTTCGCCGGCGACGTTTTCTTCGTCGTTCACGCGGATCACCACGCGCTCGGCGTCGACGTGGTCGACCAGGCCGCCACGCAGCGCCTGCACGGTGGTGCCCGAGTCAACGGCCACGGTGCGCTCGATACCCGTACCCACGACCGGCTTTTCCGGACGCAGGCAAGGCACGGCCTGACGTTGCATGTTGGCGCCCATCAGCGCGCGGTTCGCGTCGTCGTGCTCCAGGAACGGAATCAGCGAGGCGGCGACCGACACGATCTGCGACGGGGCAACGTCCATGTAGTGCACGTTGGCCGGCGAGGTCAACATCGTTTCGCCCGCTTCACGGCAAGCAACCAGGTCGTCGACAAAGGCGCCCTGCTCGTCCAGCGCGGCGTTGGCCTGCGCGATGACGTAGTGGCTTTCTTCGATGGCCGACAGGTAATCGATCTGCTCGCTGACGCGGCCGTCGATAATCTTGCGGTAAGGCGTTTCCAGGAAGCCGTACTCGTTCAGGCGAGCGTACAGCGCCATGGAGTTGATCAGACCGATGTTCGGGCCTTCCGGCGTTTCGATCGGGCAGACGCGGCCATAGTGGGTCGGGTGCACGTCACGGACTTCGAAGCCGGCGCGCTCGCGGGTCAGACCGCCCGGGCCCAGTGCGGAAACACGACGCTTGTGCGTGATTTCCGACAGCGGGTTGGTCTGGTCCATGAACTGCGACAGCTGGCTCGAACCGAAGAACTCCTTGATGGCGGCCGAAATCGGCTTGGAGTTGATCAGGTCGTGCGGCATCAGGTTTTCGGTCTCGGCCTGGCCCAGACGTTCCTTGACGGCGCGTTCGACACGCACGAGGCCGGCGCGGAACTGGTTCTCGGCCAGTTCGCCGACGCAACGCACGCGGCGGTTGCCCAGGTGATCGATGTCGTCGATCTGGCCACGGCCGTTACGCAGCTCGACCAGCACCTTGATGGTTTCAAGGATGTCTTCGTTGGTCAGCGTCATCGGGCCGGTGATGTCTTCACCACGGCCCAGACGGCTGTTGACCTTCATGCGGCCGACGCGCGACAGATCGTACGTTTCTTCGCTGTAGAACAGACGCTGGAACAGCGCTTCCACCGCTTCTTCGGTAGGCGGTTCGCCAGGACGCATCATGCGGTAGATGGCAACGCGCGCGGCCATCTGGTCGGCGGTTTCATCGGTGCGCAGCGTCTGCGAGATGTACGGGCCGCGATCCAGGTCGTTCGTGTAGAGCGTCTGGATGTCGTGCACGTTGGCGGCGCGCAGGGCGCCCAGCACGCTTTCGGTGATCTCGTCGTTGGCGTTGGCGATGACTTCGCCGGTATCGGCGTCAACGATGTTCTTGGCCAGCACGCGGCCGTACAGGAAGTCTTCCGGCACGGAGATGCGCTGGATGCCGCCGGCAGCCAAGTCGCGCAGATGCTTGGCGTTGATACGCTTGTCTTTTTCGACGATGACCTTGCCGGAGCGGTCCGCGATGTCGAAACGGGCCATTTCGCCCTTCCAACGCTCGGGCACGAACTCCATCATGCCGCCTTCGCTCTTCAGTTCGAAGTTGTCGAAGTCGAAGAAGTTGGCCAGGATCGATTCCGGCGTCATGCCGATCGCCTTGCACAGGATCGTCACGGGCATCTTGCGGCGACGGTCGACGCGGAAGAACAGGACGTCCTTGGGGTCGAATTCGAAGTCCAGCCACGAACCGCGGTAGGGAATCACGCGGGCCGAGAACAGGAGCTTGCCGGAGCTGTGCGTCTTGCCGCGGTCGTGCTCGAAGAACACGCCAGGCGAGCGGTGCAGCTGCGAGACGATGACACGCTCGGTGCCGTTGATGACGAACGAACCGGTGCCGGTCATGAGCGGAATTTCGCCCATGTAGACTTCCTGTTCCTTCACTTCCTTGACGGTGGGCTTGCTGACTTCGCGGTCAAGCAGCACCAGGCGGACCTTGGCTCGCAGGGGCGAGGCATAGGTCAGGCCACGTTGCTGACATTCCTTGACATCGAACACCGGTTCGCCGAGCACATAGCTCACGAACTCCAAGCGCGCCATACCGTTGTGACTAACGATCGGGAAAATCGACGAAAACGCCGCCTGCAAACCGTCGGCTACGCGATCGGACGGGGCGGTATCCGCCTGCAGGAAAGTTAGGTAGGATTGAAGCTGAGTCGCCAAAAGGAAGGGAACGTTTTGAACGTCTTCACGCTTGGCGAAGCTTTTGCGGATGCGCTTTTTTTCGGTGTACGAGTAAGGCATGAGCACTCCGACTCGAGGTTGCATGGGCCGTCAACCACGGCCCCAGGTGATACGACTCCAGGAAACCCCTCTGGAAAGGGCATGACCCCAGCAGGGGTTTCCTGGAAACGCAAAAGCCCGGGGACGGCAAATTGCGCTGTCCCCGGGCAAGTTGACGCAGGTCTTACTTGACTTCGACCTTGGCGCCAGCTTCTTCCAGCTTCTTCTTGGCGGCTTCGGCGTCAGCCTTGGCCACAGCTTCCTTGACGGGCTTCGGAGCGCCGTCGACCAGGTCCTTGGCTTCCTTCAGACCCAGACCGGTCAGCTCGCGCACGGCCTTGATGACGGACACCTTGTTGGCGCCGGCTTCAGCCAGGATCACGGTGAACTCGGTTTGCTCTTCAGCAGCGGCGGCAGCGCCACCAGCGGCGGGAGCAGCGACAGCGACAGCGGCGGCAGCAGCCGACACGCCGAACTTCTCTTCCATTTCCTTGATCAGCTCGGACAGCTCGAGCACGGTCATGCCAGCGATGGCGTCAAGGATTTCAGCTTTGTTAAGTGCCATTTTTCAGAACTCCAAAAATTTTGGTAATGCCAGGGTTTGGGTGTCGCTCGGTCGTTCAGCGAATTCCGTGAAGGGCGGGGATTAAGCCGCGGCCTTCTGGTCGCGCACGGCGGCGAGGCCACGGGCGAACTTGGTCGGAACTTCGTTGAGCGTACGCACGAATTGCGCGATGGGGGCTTGCATGGTGCCCAGCAGTTTCGACAGCAACTCTTCGCGCGAGGGCATGGTGGCCAGAGCCTTCACGCCGTCTTGGTTCAGCAGGCTGTTGGGCAGAGCGCCCGCCTTGATGACCAGCTTGTCGTTGCTTTTCGCGAAACCTGCGAGGACCTTGGCCGCCGAAACCGGATCAGTGCTGATGCCATAGATCAGCGGACCGGTCAGTTGCTCAGCCAACGGCTCGAAAGCCGTGCCGGCAACAGCACGACGGGCCAGCGAGTTCTTCAGAACACGCAGATACACGCCCGATTCACGCGCAGTTTTGCGCAGTACGGTGACAGAGGCGACGTCCAGACCACGGTACTCGGCGATAACAATCGATTGCGCCTTGGCCACTTCGGCCGAGACTTCCTCGATTACCACCGCTTTCTCTTGACGATTGAGACTCACGGTTTGAACACTCCATCAAAAGACGCTTGGGGCCGAAGCCTTGCGCGTCAACCGAATGCGGCGCCTGGTCGAGTTCTTCAGATAAAGAAATCTTCCTGGGGACGCCGTCTACGCTGGATCCGAACTGTGCGAGCTTCGGGATTAAGCGGGGCAGCGGGGGTACTGCTTCCAGCGGAAGGACAACCTTCGCGCCGACCTGCTCCAGCGGTCTTTGACAGCAGCATCCGGAGGAATCCGGATGCGGCCCAAAGTACGTTTACAGCTGTTGGCTTAGTTGGAAGCCGACAGCGAGGCAATTTCCACGCGCGCACCGCCGCCCATCGTGGACGAAACGGCCAGCTTGCGCAGGTAAATGCCCTTGGCAGCGGCGGGACGAGCCTTTTGCAGGGCGTCGACCAGAGCGGCCAGGTTGGTTTGCAGCTGTTCCACGCCGAACGACGCGCGGCCGATCGTTGCGTGGATGATGCCGGCCTTGTCGGTGCGGTACTGAACCTGACCGGCCTTGGCGTTCTTGACGGCGGTGGCGACGTCGGGGGTCACGGTGCCGACCTTCGGGTTCGGCATCAGGCCACGCGGGCCCAGGATCTGACCCAGGGCGCCGACGACACGCATCGTGTCGGGCGAGGCGATGACCACGTCGAAGTCCATTTGACCGGCCTTGATCTGGTCAGCCAGGTCGTCCAGGCCGACGATGTCGGCGCCAGCGGCCTTGGCGGCCTCGGCCTTGTCGCCTTGGGCGAACACGGCGACGCGGACCGACTTGCCGGTACCGGCGGGCAGCACGACCGAACCGCGGACCAGTTGGTCCGACTTCTTCGGGTCGATGCCCAGCTGCACGGCCACGTCAATCGATTCGTTGAACTTGGCGACAGCGGTTTCCTTGACCAGGGTCAGGGCTTCGGCGACCGGGTACAGCTTGGTGCGGTCGATCTTTTGCGCAATGGCGGCGGCGCGCTTGCTCAGTTTTGCCATGATTAGATCCCCTCAACCGTGATGCCCATGCTGCGGGCGCTGCCAGCGATCGTGCGGACGGCGGCGTCCAGATCAGCGGCGGTCAGATCGGGGCCCTTGGCCTTGGCGATTTCTTCAGCTTGCGCGCGGGTCAGCGTGCCGACCTTGTCGGTATGCGGCTTGGACGAACCCTTTTGCACGCCGGCGGCCTTCTTGATGAGGACCGTCGCGGGCGGGGTCTTCATGATGAAGGTGAAGCTCTTGTCGGCGAAAGCGGTGATCACCACCGGAATCGGCAGACCAGGCTCCATGCCTTGGGTCTTGGCGTTGAACGCCTTGCAGAATTCCATGATGTTCAGGCCACGCTGACCCAGGGCCGGGCCAATCGGGGGGGAGGGGTTAGCCTTACCAGCCGGCACTTGCAGCTTGATAAAGCCGACGATCTTCTTCGCCATGCTTTGCTCCTTGCGGGTTATATCGCCCTAGCGCGCGGCCAGGGCTCCCCGGGGGTTGAAATCAGGTCTTTTCGACCTGGCTGAAATCCAGTTCGACGGGGGTGGCACGACCGAAGATCGTGACAGACACGCGAACCTTGCTCTTTTCGTAGTTGACTTCTTCGACGTTGCCGTTGAAGTCCGCAAACGGACCTTCCTTGACCCGAACCATCTCGCCCACTTCGAACAGGATCTTGGGGCGGGGTTTCTCGACGCCCTCTTCCATCTGGGAGAGGATCTTTTCGACTTCCTTTTCGGAAATCGGGGTCGGACGATTACCCGAGCCACCCAAAAAGCCGGTGACGCGGTTGGTGTTCTTGACCAGGTGCCACGTTTCGTCGGTCAGGTCCATTTCGACCAGGACGTAACCGGGGAAAATGCGGCGCTCGGTGATCGACTTCTGGCCACCCTTGACCTCGACGACTTCCTCGGAGGGCACAAGAATGCGGCCGAAAGACGTTTGCAGGCCCGCGCGCTCGATGCGCTCGTTCAGGGCCTTGTGTACGCTTTTTTCCATGCCGGAGTACACATGGACGACATACCAACGCTTACTCATTCGCCGTCCTTATTTCCAGCCCAACAGCAGGCCGTAGAGAATCCATTCGATGCCCTTGTCGAGCACCCACATGAAAATGCCCATGACCGCCACGAACGCGAAAACGATGCCCGTCATCTGGGTCGTTTCCTTGCGGGTGGGCCACGAGACACGCTTGACTTCGTTGTAGGACTCGCTGGCAAAGCTCAACGTGCGACGACCCGGTTCGCTGAACCAGGCGATCACGGCCGCGATCACGAGGCCGCCGACAAAGACGCCGATACGAGCAGGCATCGGTTGTGCGCTGAGCACGGAAAACCCGACGATGCCAGCAATAACGACAAGAACCGCCAGCCCGAGCTTGACCCGGTCGGCGGTACTGGTTACGGTTTCTACGCTGGTATTAGACATATTGCGACGCGAGCCGCCGTGAATGCGTAACTCGCGATGATCTCCCGCGGGTTTATCCTGGCGGTGGCAGGGGCAGTAGGAATCGAACCTACAACCTTCGGTTTTGGAGACCGACGCTCTGCCAATTGAGCTATGCCCCTAAAACACTCACATTCGCACTCACGTGCACTGCACTTTCATCGTTCCGCTTCATTTTCCAAGCCACTACCAAGTGTAGCGGCTTGCGGAACCATACATCATACTACTTTTACAGCAAAGATGGATAGAGGGGCTTGAGAGCCCACTCTACCCATCCGGGTATTGCTTACTTCAGGATCTTGGCGACGACGCCGGCGCCGACGGTACGACCGCCTTCACGGATGGCGAAA